>SDNL01000073.1 GCA_004524365.1 Promethearchaeota archaeon
CTCATGCCAGTTTCAATATGGTCAAATCAGCTAACCGGATTTAAAGATGAGGATTTAATAAATAAGAATGTTCCTGTTGAGGTTGAGGCTTCAAGGGATCCTCCAACCAAATTGAAAGAATTGATAAAGAAAATCAAAACTTAACGTAAAAAAAGTTTATCGAAACAAATTTTTTATTTGAAACTTCAATTCAACAATAGAATTAAAAAATTAAATGTTAATCAGAGATAAATTGCCATCCTTTGTATGATTTCTTTTCTTCTATAAACGGCAAACAAAAGATGAAGTGCTCTTCACTATCTCCCTCGATTTTAATTTTTCTTGGTTCATCTATTCCACATCCAATATGTTTATCCTTTTCTTGACATCGTGGGTTAAATGGGCATCCTGCAGGGGGATTTATGGGGCTTGGTACATCACCCTCAAGAATGATGCGTTCTCTTCTTAAGGTTGGATCAAATGTTGGTCTTGCCGATAATAAAGCCTTTGTATAAGGGTGTGAAGGGTTATTAAAAATATCATCTACGGTGCCCTCTTCAACAAATTTGCCTAAATACATAACCTTAATTCTATCAGCAATATGGTGTACAACACTTAAATCATGGGTAATAAATATATAAGATAAATCAAATCGTTTTTGAAGATTTTTAAGAAGATTGAGAATTTGAGCTTGTACTGAAACATCAAGCGCAGATGTGGGTTCGTCTAAAATAATTATTTCTGGATCACATGCTAACGCTCTAGCAATTATAATACGTTGTTTTTGACCGCCAGAGAATTCATGAGGGTATCTATCTAAATGTTCTCTTTTCAATGATACAACATTTAAAAGTTCTAATACTCTCTTTCTTAATTTTCTCCTTCCAGTAATATTTTTCAATAATTTAAGTGGTTCTCCAATTATATCTACAATTTTCATTCTTGGATTCAAGGATGCATCTGGGTCTTGAAAAACCATTTGGATATTCCTACGTATTTTATTCTTAAAGGAAGATTTACTTCTGAAATAACGTTTTGCTGTCCTATAAAGAAAGTTAGAAATTTTTTCTCTAATTTTTTCTGGAAAATAACTAATTATAATCTTCAGTTTTTGAAATAAATGAAAAAGTTCTATCTCTAATTTTTCTAGTAATTTTTTCATTTTTGCAATAAAAAAGTAGCTTACAGAATCCATTATAGTAGAAAAGGTTATTGAAGATAAAATTTCTTTTAAAACTTCCTTTGTTTCTGTGGATTTTAAGATTACTTTTCCTTTATAATATACTCTCCCCTTTGTAATTGGGACTAAATTAAGAATGGTATTGGCAATAGTTGTTTTGCCACATCCGCTTTCTCCAACTAAACCTATAGTTTCTCTCCTATGAAGTTTAAAAGACACACCATCCACAGCCTTTACTTCTCCGATTCTTCGTTTGAAAAATCCACCTATTATAGGGTAGTATGTCTTCATATTTTCAACACGAAGGATTACATTATCTCTTTTACTATTGGCTTCTTTCTCCCTTTTTTTAGGGATCTCAATACTTTGTTCCTCAACTATAGTCATTTTTTCTTAATTACCTCTTTCAGATTAAATTTTTCTTGTTCTTTCTAATTCTTCTTTACCCCACTCATATTTTGGAGAATCTTTATACTGAGGGTCAAATAAATGACAGGCCACAAAATAACTTTCACCAATTTGAGTTAAAAGTGGTCTTACTTTGTCGCAAACTTCTAATCTATAATCACATCTTGGATGAAATCTACAACCTTCCGGTGGATAAATTAAATTCGGAACAGATCCTCTAATAGTATCTAATTCCTTTTTCTTCTTATCTAAGGTAGGTATAGCAGAGATCAAACCTTTAGTGTAGGGATGTCTTGGATTTTTAAAAAGATTCGTTGCAGTAGCATATTCAACAATATTTCCACTATACATAACCGCAACTCGATCACAGATTTCTGCTATCACGCCTAAATCGTGTGTAATCATCAGAACTGAGGTTTTATATTCATTTTTTAGATCTTTCATTAGATCAAGAATTTGTGCTTGTATAGTCACATCCAAAGCAGTTGTGGGTTCATCTGCTATTAATATAGAAGGATTGCATGAAAGAGCCATAGAGATCATCACTCGCTGTCTCATACCCCCACTTAATTCATGAGGATAACGTTCAAGTATTTCTTCAGGATCAGGAATTCCAACTTCTTCAAGAATTTTTCTTGATTTTTCTCTTAGAATACTTCTATAAGTAGGTCTATCTCTAGTTTCTTCTTCTAATTTTTCAATTTCATTTTTTATATCTGATATTTCTTCTTTAGTCAATCTTTGGTTTGTTTCATTATCCTCTAATTTTTTCTCTAATTCTTTGATTCTATTCTGTTTGTTTTTCCACTCAAGCATTTTTTGGTCTAATAACTCATAAATTTCTTCCCTTTGATGTAATTCAAAAACTTCTTTAACTTGAGTTCCAACTGTCATTACTGGATTTAATGAATTTAAAGGATCTTGAAAAATCATTGTAATATCTTTTCCACGATAGTCTCTCATTTTTTTCTTCTTAAGAGTTAGAAGGTCAACATTTTTAAATATTACTTCTCCTTCTTCAATCTCACCTGGAGCTCTAACTAATTGTAATATGGATAATGCAGTTACCGATTTGCCACAACCAGTTTCTCCCACTAATCCTAATACTTCATCTTCATACATATTGAAGGATACCCCATCAACGGCTTTTACTACTCCCTCTTCAGTATAAAAATATGTCTTGAGATTTTTTACTTCAAGAATTTTTTTCTTATCCGTTTCCATTTCCAAATTTGCTATATTTCTACTTTCTATATCTTCCATTTTAATTAATTTATTCTTAGTTCTATTTAATTCATTTAATTGATTTAACAAAGAAATTTTAAAGATTTTTTAATCGAGGGTCGAGTGCATCTCTTAGACCATCTCCTACTAACATAAAACCTAATACTGTTATGACTATCATAATTCCTGGCCAAAATGAAGCCCATGGGGCATCTGCAATTCTTCCAGCAGCTTTATTAATATCAAATCCCCATTCTATTAGTGTAGGATCGTGAAAACCGAGAAAGCTTAATCCAGCTAAACTTAAAATTATTCCTCCGATATCAAAAGTAAATGATATTATAATTGGTTGAATAACATTCGGTAAGATATGTCTAAACATGATTCTCAAATTGCTTGCCCCTGCAACTCTTGCTGAATCTACATAGGGCAATGATTTTGCTTGTAAAACAGAGCCTCTGATAAGCCTGGCATAGAAAGGAATACCTAATAATCCATATGCGAGCATAATATACTCCATTTTTTGACCAAAGATATTGATCAAAACCATTGCTAATATTAAAGCTGGAAATGCCATCATAATATCCATAATTCGCATTATTATTGCGTCTAATGGCCCTGAATAATAAGCGGCAATAATTCCAATAATAACTCCAAAAACAACACTAAATAAAATAGCAGGTAAGGCAATAGTAAGTGAGGTTCTTGCTCCAAAGATGAGCCTAGAAAAAACATCATACCCTAAATCGGTCTGTCCCAATGGATATTTTGCAGAAGGGGGATCAAAAGCTCCCGAGTATACTTGATTGATAAACCATTCTCGTGGATATAAGGTTAACCAGTCTTGAAAAACAGCGATAGTAACTATAGAGAATACGATTAAAATCCCTATCATTGTTAGAGGTGATTTTAATCGTCTAATAAACAATCTTTTACTAATTGTTTTTTCATAATCATATTCCTTTTCTACTAATGTTTCATAGCGTGAAAAGGGAATAAAAAGAAATTTTAAATTACTTATAAACCAATTTACAATCCTTTTAAATGTATTCTCTTTTGATTCTTTTTCTTCCGAAATTTTCTTTTCAATAGTATTTTGTTTCATTTTAGTTCTCATTCTGTTTTAATTAATTTTTTAATCTATATCTAATATCTAATCCTGGGATCCAAAAAAGCATACAAAACATCAAGCATTAAATTAATAAGAATAAAAATTATAGTAATAAGAAAAACAATTCCATTCAATAACCAATAATCAGTGTATCTAATTGCTACTAATAAAGCATCTCCTAATCCATGCAAATTGAAAGTCGTTTCAGTCAGTATTGCTCCCGCTAATAATCCTCCAAAATTTAATCCAATAATCGTTACCGAAGGAATCAAGGCGTTTTTTCTAGCGTGTGTGTTTATAACATCCTTTTCCTTTGCTCCTTTTGCCCTGGCGGTTCTAATATAATCTTGTTCAAGAACTTCAAGCATACTTGATCTTGCTTGTCGTGTGATACTGGCAATTGTTATAAAGGAAAGGCAAAAAATTGGTAAGATTAAATGTTCTAAATAGTCAAGAGCCAGATACCACTGACCAGAGATAAAGCAATCAATAAGTCGTAAATAAGTTATAACTGGCGGATCTCCTATTCCAGATGTTTTATAACCAACTGCAGGTAATATATCAAAATAATATCCAAAAAGAAACTGTAAAATCAAACCAAGCCAAAAAACTGGAATTGAAACTCCAATGAGAGCTAAGCCTCTAAAAAAAGTGTCTCTAAATTTATTTCTATGCTTTGCTGCTATCACTCCTGTCTTAAGACCAATAATTGAAGCAATTATTATTGAAAAAATTGCAATATCAAAGGTACGTGGAAATCGTAACCAAATTATATCCCAAACGGGTCTTCCTTTTGCTATCGTATAAGTTTGTCCCCAATCTCCGGTGAAAACACGACTTAAATAATCAAAATATTGGTTGAGCAGGGGCTCATTTAATCCTAAAGCTTCACGAGCAGCTAAATACTGTTCAGTAGTAAATCTCTCGGGTAAGGTCGCTAATACAGGATCCCCGGGCATTAAACGAGATAAAATGAAAGTTAGGGTCAAAACTCCAAACAAAACAGGTAATGCTGCTAAAATTCTCCTAAATATATATTTTATCATACTCATTTTTTTTCAACTCTCCCTATTCAATACTCTTAATTTTTTTCAAATACATTTTATATCTTTCTTTGACATACGATCCTAAAATACCTGCTATTATATGAGTTATAAACAAACTTAGGATTGATAAATATCCATTAATTGTTCCAAAGTATAGAATTAGAATATTAAGGAAATTTGTACCATAAAGGAACCAAACCCATATCCAAGACTCTATTATAACTAAAGGAATTAACCATAAACTATTTCTTATTCCATATTCAAAAAAATTTTCTCGGAAAGCCATAATAAAAATAATTATAAAGAGCAGCACATATGCTATAAAAGAAATTGGATCAAATATTAATTGATACAAAAATAATAATTTATATCCTATTTCTTTGCGATAAAGATTACTAAGATAACCAAAAAACACAAAATGTATAAAAATTGCTGCTAAAATAAAATTTCCTTGCCTATAGATACTAAAATTCTTTAGCTTCATAATATATTATCAAGATTAACTTCTGATATATTAAAATACTTTAAATCATAAATCTCTTTATTAATATTTTCAATATTTGATCTCTTATTAATAATTTGATTTACTTGCCATAAGTCTAATGGATAAGATTCCTTTTCTCCTTCAAGGAGTAATTTTTTATTATATGTATAGCAATCTAATATATCATCGTAAATAAGATAGGGAACGAATTTCATTTTTCTCACTTTGTAATTATTTAATATAACAACATCATGTTCGATAATGTCTGGATAAAATTTAGATCTACGTTCTTTATATAATTCAACAATTTGCTCTTCTTTATCCTTCACTGTAATTATTTCATTTTTCTCTATTTTATTTCGGAAATAATCAACTATTTTATCACAATGGTCTATCAATAATTCTTTCAAACAAGCAGAATCCATTTTTATCCCTTTTTTAAGATATATGGAATACAAATTAATAAATTCTGAAATCATAAAAGTCAAGTCTTTTTCTAAATCGGGATTATGTACGACTATATCGCACGATAAACGAAACCACTCTTTTATTGTCTCATTTTTTAAATCTGAAAAGTCATTTTTAAGTTTTGAATAGTTTAATTTGCTATATTTTACAAAATTATTTAAACCTATTTTATAGAAATTATAGTAATTAAGAACTAAATCCAATTCGTTCAATTGAGTCTGTATTTGATGAGCGTTTGGATATATAAAAGCAGTCGTATCACCATTATATAATCTGTCTATTCTTAAAGGTAAGGGTAGTATTGGATGTTTAAAAATTTCAGTGGAAAAAATATCAAAATAAAAAAGTATTGGTGCGAAATCGTCTTTGAATGATTTAATGAGATAGTCACTCATTTAACATGTAATAGATAATAATTTTTTTTATTAATACATAATAAAGAAAAAAAAATAAATTTATATTTTATATTTTAAATATTTTCGGCTATACCTTACTCTTCAGTCGCAGCTGAGAAGTAGCATGGATAAAAGTAGGCTCTTCCCATAGCATTTTGTGGAAATCCTTTCAATGTGTTTATATACGCATCCCAGTTTTGTCCGACATATCCATAAGCCCATGGATATAAATCTTCCACGAGTCTTTTCTGAATCTGATCATATAATGCTTCTCTTGCTGGTCCATCTTCCATAAGTAAGGCTTCTTCCATCCACACTTGAAGTTGGGCGTCATCTAAATCAACACCATTAGATGCAATAGTTCTATTGGTGAATAATGGATTAAGGAAGTTGCTTGGGTCATTATAATCAGGAATCCAGCCTAACCAGTATAGTGGAGCATCTTCTCGTTTTCTTCCTCCGATTTCATATAAGGTATATATGAATTCCGCCCATGTAGTACCTGAATCAACAATCTTAATTCCTATTTTAGGCATATTATCCTGCAACAAGGACAGCATATCTTCTCTCATATCATTTCCTATATTATAGGTGTAATTATATGTATAGAAGGAAGCACTTGTCCAATCGTCTTCGTTGGCACCACCTGGTGTGGTATCCCAACCTACTCCATGACCTGCTTCTTGCATCGCCTCTCTTGCTTTAGTAAGATTATATTCTGCTACATCGAAGCTCCAATTCGCATATTTGATACCCTCTGGTACAGGTGATTTCAATCGGGTAGCATATCCATCTAATAATTCTTCAATTATATACGTATAATTGAGTGCGTATGAGATGGCCTTTCTGATTGTCGCATTTATTACTTTGCAATTCATACCTAAATATTGAACTCCTGTACTTGGTCCGGGACCAACTAATGAAATATCATTTTCTGTGCTATTAAATGTGGAGAAGAGATCAGTATCAGGATCCGCAAGAATATCAACATCCCCAGCTAATAAGGCTTGGTTTCTTGCATCCGGATCATTAATTACTGAAAAGACCAGCTGATCTATTCTCGGAGGACCTCTCCAATAATTATTATACCCTATAAAGGTCACTTCTACACCGGGTTCAAATCCGATATAATCGAAAGGACCAGTGCCTATTAAATCATCTACTGCTGTATCAAGTACACTGTCCATTGGGTATTGTCCATCAGAAGGTAGGATATAAGAAGCTCCAAAACAGAGTAACGCTTCAAAAGGACCATATTTTGTATTTAGTTCAAATGCAACGGTATCATCGTCAATTATATGGGTTGTGTTAATAATAGGTACAGAAGAACCATTAAATACTTTATAGAACTTGGTAGTTTCATTTACTACAACTACTCCATACGTATTATTGAGTTCATCGATTTGAGTTGAATCATAAGTTGAGAGATTATAAACTTGTGGTGCGTCAATATCCCAATATTCGTATAATTCTCCTGCTTTTGCTAAACCTAAGTCTATTAAATTATAGAGACGATCAAAAGTGAACTTTACATCTTCAGGACCAAAAGTAGTTCCATCATGAAAAGTAATAGGCTCCTTATCTCCTGTATAAAGATTAACCACATATTCAGTTCGAAGATCAACAGTATAATTTACATGACCCTCACTATCATTTGTACCGAAGCTACCTAAACTTTCCGCTAACATAGGAATTACAGGTAAATTTGGATCTGAAAGATTGTATCCAAATAATCCCTCCACTACATTATCAATTACATCAAATGAAGCACTATCCCATGCATCTTGAGGATCAAGATCCGCTGGACCTTCCATTGTACCAAATACAAGTCTATTTGCTCCTGGGGCTGTAACTTGAACGAATCCACCAAGTACACCAAGAGCGATGTTTCCTGCTAAAGATGCACCTAATAGAACAACTAGTACCACGATTCCCCAATCTTGAGTTGTAAAATTTTTTATAGCTTTCATTTTTTTTAAACCAATTTTTTAAATTTTTTAATAGATTTACTTAAATAATTCTTTATTTAAGAAAATTTATAAGTTTTTTTGTTTATTTTCCACCATAGTGTTATTTGAAAGATCATTTTTAAATAATTCTATGGTATTTCGAAACTTATATTAATATTAAATTTGATTTAGATGCTTAATAAATTTTTAGGTTTTTTTTAATATAAAAAAAATTTTGTTTTACATAAAAGTCATAGTCCAATTGGAATTATCTTTTCTAAACTTTCTAATTGAAATTTTTTTGCTTTTTAAAAAGAGCAGTAGAAAAATGGGACAAGAAAAGAGCCTTATTAAAATCTAGTCCCCCCCAAATTAATCATTAGTAGTTAAATAAGTAATGAATTTTTAAAATTAATAGATTAATCGAGGAATAATTTAATATCTAAGAAATCTCTTAAATTATCTAATAACGATTAAAATTTATAACCTCCAATCTTAAAATCATATGTCCATATTTCTTTCTTTCTCTTGGGAGATAAATATAAAAATAGTATTTTTTAGTATTGATGTAAATTTTTTTTATTGAAAATATGTTTTGAATATCTTTACTATACAAAAATAGTTATTTTTAAAACGGATTTCAGATTAGAAATTAATATTGTTATTGTAATTATTGCGTTATATGTTTTGTATATTATTAAGAAAATATTTAAACTGAAATAGAATGGGCTTATATCGAGAAGAAAAAAAATTCAAATTAGGAATTTACTCAGGTTTGATTGGAGGTTTAATGTTAATCCTTACAGGAATAGTAAATTTAATTGACTTGAGAGTATTATTTGAAATTAATCCCATCTTTATTTTACCAAGTATTTTAACGCTACTTTGGGGCTTAATAGCTTTAATAGGTGTTGCTATACTCCATTATGATAATATTGACGGAGATTATTTATTAATTTATTCTGGGGCTTTAGCGATTTTTTGTATGTTTTTTCCATATTTAAATATTCAAAGTGAAACCTTAACTTACATTATTCGTTTATCTTATACTTTTGCATTTATTGATCCTTTTGTCATCTTAATAGGAGGAATAATAGATCTTTTAGTGAGAAAACAAATCATCTGGAAATAATTAAAAAATCCACGAGAAGTCTATTTTCATTTATTAAATTCAAGGATAATAAAATAATCACATATTGAATTCATTTTATTTAAAAAAACTGCAAGATACTATTAATTTTCAATATATCAAGATTAACTTTATATGAGAGTATTATTTTTTTTAATCGAAACGAATATTTATTCAAAATAATAAATTCCCAGCATAATTATCTGTGATATTATTATTTTTAAATTAAAATTCATATTCAATTTTAGGTTATATTAATAAGATGTGTATATTAATATGGGAAAATTACTTATTAAGAATGGTCTAGTTTTTGATCCACAAAACAAGATATCGGGGGAAATAAAGGATATCTTAATAGAAGATGGGAAATTTAGCGAAAAATTCTCATCTCAAGATAATATTAAAGAAATAGATGCGACAGGAAAAACAGTGATTCCGGCGGCAATTGATATTCATTCACATATAGCATCACAACAGGTTAATTGGGCAAGATTATTGGGAACAAAAAATAAAAAATTTGCGAAATTCTGGAATAGATTAACGTTAGAAAGTATATCACGTAATTATCTTGCGAAGGGATACACTTTTGTTATGGATGCAAATATCTATCCTTCTCTTTCAAAACAAACACTTCTCGATTTCTCAAATCTACCCGTACTTGATAAGGGGATGTTATTAAATGTTAGTAACCTATGGGCGATAGAAGATGAGTTTCAGAGAAGTAAGATAAAAGAACTTTCCTATTTTTTATCAGACTTATTATCAATGTGTAAAGGGTTTGGAATAAAG
>SDNL01000074.1 GCA_004524365.1 Promethearchaeota archaeon
GGATTTGCTACGATACACAGCCCTAAGATATGCCCACCGGCCAACGCTTAGCGGACTCGTAGGAATCCCCGTCCTTTAGGGCGGGGAGACTTCAATCTAAATCTATTTTGGGTTAAAGTATTTTAGCTGAATCTATAATTAGATATTTTGAAAGTATGTTTTTAATTTTTTACTGCATGATTTACAAAATTCAAGCGGTTTTTCATCTGTTTCCCCGAGATGATTTGAAAATGTCATAATACAATAGTTATTACAGTGCCCTAGTCCAAATGTGTGCCCTAATTCATGAACCCCTTCCTTTAAAACTCTTTTTTGAAATAGTATTTTATTTTTTGGTTTTCTATAGAATTCTTGTCTTAAGCGCGTGATTGATATCAAAGCTGCGCCAGATCTTTTAGATGATAATGATCTCGGTGATGTGGCTATTCCAAATATAAAATTAAGATTACGCGAATAGAGATCCTTATCCATAACTCCAAGAATCCTATAGGTTTTTTTGATATAATGGAGATTAAGAAGCCTTTCTAATACTTTTGAGCCTTTATATTGCCCTCTTGATCTATTATACTCAGAATCCCTCAGAGAAAGAATTTTTTCCCAGACCTCCGCTTTTAGATTATCAAATGAAAATATACCCTCTAATCCTTCTTTTAAAAATCGTAATAGATTCTCTTGAATCTCTTCAATTGGTTGAATTATTATTTTTGTTTTTCCTATTTCCATCCTATTTTAAATAACGCAATTTTCCTATAAAATACTGTTTATTTAAATCTATAACTTTCACATAAATTATAAATTAATGAAAAAAAACAATTATAATTCGTTATTCGAAAAATAAGATATATTGATTCAAGATTTTTAAGTCACCAGAAATTTATTTATTTGAACCTTTAAATAAAATTAATTTTCCCCAAAAATAGGTGCCTCAATTAGAATGAATTATTGTCCTCATTGTAATAATCTCCTAATTCCGAAAGGAGATAAGTTTGTTTGTAGAATATGCAATAGAAAATATATTTTAACTGAAAATGAAGAAGAGGAATATGAAGTAGTTAGAGTCTTAAAAGATTCAAAGGATGTAGATATAATTATAGAAGAAGATACTCAACAAGAAATATCAAAAAAAGAAAGAGAGGCATATGAAGAAAAATTTGGAACGGTAGAGGAATAACTTTTACTGATTTCAGATATTTTGAATAAAAAATGTATTTAATTTATTTTTACATTGTTTACAAAAAGTAAAGGGCTTTTCATCAGATTTCTTTAAATTATTAGAAAATTGCATAACACATTCATTTTTACAATGATGAAGTCCAAAAGTATGTCCTAATTCATGTAATGCCTCTTTGAAGATCCTTTTCTTGAACTCTTCCCCCCAGTTAGGTTTATTACGTTCTTTTTTTCGAAGCTGTGTGAGCGAAATTAAAGCAACACCATTTTTTTTATATTTCTCATTTCTAGGAAGCCTGGCTATTCCAAATACAATATCATTTCGATCTTTAGAAAAAATATCTTTATTAATAATTCCAAGGGTTCTAAAATAATCTTTTCGCTTTCCAAGGGTATAAATTCGCTCTAAAATTGCTGGGCCATCATAATACCGCTTTTCTCGATTATATTCACTACTCAATAAAGATAGAGGAGAATCTATAATTTTTATTCTGACTGAATAGTTCTTAAACGCTTTTTCCACTTGTGTTTTTAAATATAATAGAATTTCATCCTCTAAATTTAAATAACCTATTTTTTGGAATACAATTGTTTTATTGGAAATCGTCGCTTCACTTTAATTCAGAAGTCATCAATATTTAGGATATAATATCGCCTTATTATAATTTTATTGTTAATATTTTATAATCTTCGTAATACATATACTTTGTGCTAAATAAATGACCATTAAATCCTAAAAAAATATGGATTTATTCTTAAAAAAAGCAAAAAAATTTATGGTAGTTTTAATTTACCTAAAAAGCAAAATTTTAATTTATTTTATTTAATTTACTTTATTTTTGAATTAAAAAATTAGGTGAAAAACTGAATAATGTCTATGAAAAGGGTACTTGAAACATTGAGAGAAAATGACAAAGAATTCACAACTGCCGCGGAGATTAAAGATTATAGTCGAAAATTTTATTATAACTTCAATAATGTTATAAGATATCTTGTAAATCAAAAATATCTCTTACAAATCTTCGAGGGTATTTATTATGTTAAAAGTGAGCAAGAAATTGAGTCAAAAAAACTGAAATATTCTTTATTAGAATTAGTGGGAAAAGGTTTAGAACTTAAGGGAATAACAGATTGGTATTATGGTTTATACACTGCGCTGACGCTCAATGGGGTAAAAGAGGAAGAGCACGATAAAGATCTTTTTTATATTATTACAAATCGATTATTCAAGGGTGCTCCGATTGAAATTGCGGGTCGATCATTTAAATTTATAAAATTTAAGTATTCTCTATTTAATTTCGGAATTATTGATCGGAAG
The DNA here is from genome assembly GCA_004524365.1 of Promethearchaeota archaeon. GTDB lineage: Archaea > Asgardarchaeota > Lokiarchaeia > Sigyniarchaeales > SOKP01 > TEKIR-8. The sequence goes on from SDNL01000074.1 coordinate 2,489, forward strand.
GTAAAATTTTCTGATAAGGAGAAGACGGTATTGGATTTTATTTATTTATGGAAATATAACGGGATCCATAGCCAGAAAATTATTGTAGATATTGCGAAGTATATGGATATGGTCGAGGAAGAGAAGATTTTAGACTATGTTCGCTATTATCCCAAGACCAACAAACGCATTTTGAAAGAAGCACTTTCAAAACGATAATATGCATTCTCCAATTCTAATAATTACTTTTTATTGTTTTGAAGGAATCAAAAAGCGAATTTTAAGTTTACTGAATACTTAAATTTAATAATAAAGAGAAATACTTAAATTTAAAGAGATTTATTATCAAGAGTATATATAATCTCTAAGGTGGATTAAATATATGGTTATGTTAAGATTTTTGGGGCGTTGCTGTATTGAAATAGAAACCCTTCAAGATCATTTTATAATTGACCCTCATTATTTCACCCCTCCTAAAAAAGGCATAAAGGATATTTTTATTACTCACGGACATGAAGACCATTTCGATGTAGAAAAAATCACCGAAATTGATGAAAAATATAAAGGAGAAGAAGATCTTACACTTTTTGGACCTAAAAACCTTCAAAAAGACTCTGAATTGGACATTGAAGAGGTAAAGCAAGAAAAAGAAATTGAGCTAAATGATGCAACTATTACGCCCTTTGAAGTTAAATGCTATAAAGCAGAACAATGTTTTGCGTATTTAATAACTCTTGGAGACGTAAATATCCTCCATACGGCAGATTCAGCCTTGTTTTCCGAAAGACTTAAAAAATTAAAGCCAAATGTCGATTATTGTTTTGTAGCTTGTTTTGAAGATAACTTTGGGGATTATTTGAACTTTTTAAAGGATATATATCCAAAAGTTACATTTCCTTATCATTTCAACCCGGGAGAGGAAAAACAAGCTAAAAAATTAGTTGAGTATCTTAACACTAATACAATTGAGGCATCATTTCTCGAAATTGGTGGGGAATTCGAATTTTAAAGCAATTAAAATTATTACTTTTTCACTTTAAAACTTCAGAAGTTAGAGAATAAACCTCTTTTTTAACATTCTATACATGTATTTATATAATTTTTAAATTAGAAAATAAATTTTCTGGTATGAACCGATCAAAGGCAATGAGAAGAAAAGATAAAGAAATAAAAGATAAGAAAATAATTACATCGATTATTCAAAAAGCTAAAGTTTGTAGGCTCGCCCTTTCTAATAAAAATATACCCTACATCGTACCTTTAAATTATGGATTTCAAGATAATTGCATTTATTTTCACTCTGCCAAAGAAGGAAAGAAAATTGATATAATTAAACAAAACAATAATGTATGTTTTGAGATCGATTTAGATTTTAAATTAATTCCAGGAAAGAAAGCATGTGATTTTACTGCATCTTATATTAGCGTTGTAGGTTTTGGGAAGGCTGAAATTGTTGATGATTTAGAAAAAAAGAGAGACGCATTGAATATAATAATGAAACATTATACAGGAAAAAATAATTATTCATTTAATGAAAAAAGTTTAAAGAATACATTAATAATAAAAATTAAAATAACAGACCTTTCTGGAAAGAAGTCGTAAAAGCTTAATCTCTCTTAATTCTCTTTTTCAACCTTTCGAAGATATCCCAATAACCCTTTAATCGGCTCATAATCCCTTGATTTTTGTAGAGTGATGGCTTCTTGGGGGCAATGGGACGCACATAATCCGCATCCAATGCATAACTCTCTATTAATCACAATTCCTTGCTTCTCAGAACTTTTATTAGATTCGGCTGTCGAAATAGCATCCATCGGACAAATTTCTAAACAAATTTTACAGGAAATACATTTATCCTTATCAATTATGGGATCAAAATTCGATTTAATTATAGCTCCGTAATTATCCAATTCCTTTACTGATTTCAAAAACCCACAACAACAAGGACAACAATTACAAATAAATCCAGAGTTTTTCTTGATATTAATCGTCTGATGCACTAATCCCTCTTTTTCTGCTCGCTCCATTATATCCATTAATTCTTCCAAATTAACCTCTCTGCCAACTCCTGTTTTAATTGAATATTTAGCTAACATCCCAGCAGTAATGCAAAAATTTTCATCGGTTCTCTTACAAGGATGTCCTGCCATTTTTGCTGCGGTCCTACAGCTACATGCTACTACGGCAAAATCTTTCTTTTCAGCCAAATATTCCTTTAAAACCTCGAATGTGAGGACTTGGTGTTGTATGTCTAAAGACTTATTAACTTCTATAAGATCTTTAGTAGGTTCTATAGTAGAAATGACTCGATAAATTGGCGGATCCATTTTACTCAACCCTAATGGATATCCTAAATCAAATAATTCATCATGCGCTTCAGCAACATTTTTCATCCGTTCGGGGTCATCTCTTCCAGTGGTAAAATAGAATTCAAAACCTCCAGGAATATATGGTAAGATCAAGTAAAATGGTCTGTATTTTATCAATTTACCGGTATAGACCATTTCCTCCAGTATAGTTTTGACTTGATTTTTAGTTAAGCCTGTTCTTTTTCTAACTCTTCTGGCAGTAGTAGGGCGTATAGCCTTTCTAAATCCATTTGCGACTAAAAATGCTTCTTTTTCGGGAAACATATTGGTTAATAATTTATTAGTGACTTCATGCTCTGGAAGCTCGAGTGAAAGTTCAGGACTTACCAACTCTCGGATTTTGTTATAGATATCTTCATGCTTGGTCAGTAATTCATTTTTTAAACGACTTTTTACTGTCATATTTTAGGATATAACATAATGTTATGATTTATATTGAAAAACTATAATAATGGTATTGTTATAAATATTATTATTTAAGCTTGCCGTTATCGACCAATAAAATTTGGTTTTCTTTTTTCTTGAAAACTTTTCATTCCTTCACCAAAATCTTTTGTAGCAATATTTTTACAATATAGTTTGAATTCATGCTTAAGAGATGGGAAAAATTCATTTTTCAATGAAAAATTCAACATTGCCTTATTATATCCAAGACATTTAGTAGGCAATTGAGCTATTTTTTCGACAAATTTTTGAGACTTTTCCTTGAAACTATCATGATGATAGTACTCAGTAATTAATCCAATATTATAAGCTTCTTCAGCAGTTAAATGTTTGCCAGTTAGAATAATTTCGGTTGCCTTCCCAAACCCCACTATTTTTGGAAGTAGCCAGCTACCACCGCTCATGACACAAATGGCTCTAGATACGCGATGATCTCCTATTTCTAAATTATCTGATGCTATTCTAAAATCGCAAGCTAAGGCTAAATCGAAGCCCGCTCCCAAACAATATCCTTCTAATAACGCAATTACTGGTTTTTGGATTTTTCTAATAAGTCGATTCATTCTCTGATGGGGAAGCTGAGATCCATCTTCTAATGGCTTAAACCGTACTCCATTTGGTCCCATACTTTTCATATCATCACCCGAACAGAAATTTTCTCCTTTACCTTCGATTGTTATTACCCGGACTTTTCTATCTTTCATAGAGTCTTCCAAAACATCTACCATTTCCATAATTAATGGATATTTTAGCGCATTTAATTTCATAGGTCGATTTAGTATTATTTTCTTGATACCTTCCTTTTGTTCTACTAAAATATATTTATATTGTTTCGCATTCATATTAGGTTCATTATTTATTTAGATGGAAAATAATTTAAATAATAAAAAATGAGAATTAAAATATATACTTTATAGAAGTGGATTTTTTATGGACCAAAAATATGAAAACCTAATAAAAATAACGCCATATCTGTTGTACATAGGTTTATGTACGATTATATTACTCCTTGATTTTAATATCTGGATTAAAGGTTCCGAGGAATATCCCCGATTCTATATTATGCCTATAATTTTCTCAATAATCTTCTATCTAATCTTAATTTACCTTATTCATTATATAAAAGAGAGAAAAGAATTAAAAACTCTAGAAGGACCAGTAGACTTTCGAAATACTGTGTTGATCTTTATGTTATTTATGGCAGTTCTCTGGATTCCACGCCAATTTATGATTTGGAAATTTGGAATAACTTTTGAAAAGTTGCCCCTCTTATATATGATCACTACTCAGATAATTCTTGTAGAAGGATTGTATCTTTCTGAATTCGGGTTGAAAAAAGAAAATGTTTGGAACAATATTTTTCTTGGATGCTTGTTATCCTTTATATATTTCGGAATTATAACTTTGTTTCATTTAGGTCTTTCATTTAGTTTTAGCGGAGTAGATGCATTTTATGAAATGGAAATGTTTGAATTAAGTCAATTTATTACATTCCCTTATCAAGCATTAGCCGTGGGTGTCGCAGAAGAATTGATATTTCGTGGATATTTTTTCACTAAAATGCGAAAAGCAGGTAAATCTTTCTGGTATTCAACTCTTTTTACATCAACGGTATTTATGATTTTTCATATTCCGTGGTTGATTAACATAGATTTAAGCTTGAACTTGTATATTCCATATATTATTTCAAAAGTAATAAATACATTTCCGTTTGCAATTGTCTGTTGTTATCTCTATGAAAAGACGGGTAGTTTAGTGGCTCCAATAGTATTTCATGGCTTCCATAATTCCTTAAGCACCTTCATATATTTCTCTATACCTCTAGAGATGGCATTTTCATTTGAACTTGTTCTTTCGATTATAACATTCTTTATTTTGTTATTAATGGCTTTTCTAGTTCCTATAATCGTTTCAAATTTGAATTATGAAGAGAAAAAATAGTTTTTCTCTTTTTAAGTTATACAAATACTTTTTTTAAGAAATGAGAAAAAAAGATAAAGCCCTATGTAATTATGAATGTAAATCATGGATACTTTTTGCCGTTTTATAAGCTCCAGGCATAACATTATTTACCCCTCCCCCGCTTTCGCTCTGAGCTCCTATAAACCATAAGCCTTCTATAGGGGTATTAAAAGGAATTTGAGGATTATCAATGTATGGGGCTAAACCACCAAAAGCATGGTGATTTACATAAAGACGTTCACGAAAATTCTTGGGTGTAATGACCACTTGAGTATCGATATGTTTTCTTAAATCTGGAAAGTATTTTTCTGCATACTGAAGCAATTTATCCGCATAAAATTCTTTTTTATCTTCCCAAAAACCTTCTTTCAACCTATCAGGACAGATTGTATAAATTGTCATCGCGTTATTTCGATCCGGTGCCATATTCGGAGAATGAAAGGTTGGAATGTGGACGACGAATCCCTTCTCCCCTTCATGATATGAGCCTTCCCTTTCATCATTAATACTTTCTTCTAACTCTCGTGTGGTTCCTATTAGATAATAATATCTTACAGTATATCCGTGATTATATTTAACTATATCGTATTCTGGAGACAATCCTAAATGTACCATAAAGACCGATTCCATTAATTTGATATCATTAATCTTTTTGATAAATTCTTCTGTGAAATATTCCTTTCCTACTAATTCAAAAAATAATTTTTTTGCGCTCCCCGAAGATATCACCACATCGGCATCAAATGTATTTCCAGATTTATCCTTAATTCCTTGAACCTTATTATTCTCTATTAATATTTTTGTTATTGTAGTATTTGTTTTGATAGTTCCTCCTAATTGTTCTATTCTGTCAATAAACGCATCTACCATAACACTTATCCCTCCTAATATGTTATAATGATAGAGTTGTTCTGTATTTTTATTTATGAATTTAGGTATACGTTTGTCATAAATGGGCTCAGTATTTAAACTAAATATCCCTAAACCCAAAAATTTACTCGGAGGAGTAAAAAAGTCCGCGATAATTGAAATAAATATCAATTGTAAAGTTTCATTGGAAAAATAGTAATCCATCAGTTTAGTCGCACTCCAATCTTTTTTAGAAAAAAGACCTGAGGCAAATAATTTAATAAATAATCTTAACTTCCAATAAAATGATTTAATACCTGATCTTTGTTCCATTCTTCTTGCATAGGTCATTAATTGTGTGAAATTGAGATAATCTTCCCAATATCTATCTAATCCATTACTATCTTCAGGAAATAATGTTTTTAAATGTTCAATGCGCCATTTAATACCCTGATAATTTTCTGGCTTATTTATTTCGAACGATGGAAATACATATCCTCTATCCTCTACTTCAAGATTTACATTTTCAATCTCTAATTCATCTAAAATCCTTCCTAAGGGCTCATTGGGACCTAATCCTTCTATAATTAACTGTCCTAAATCCCATTTATATCCATTTTTTTCTAAAGGCGCGGTTACACCTCCGGCCCGCTCAAACTGCTCATAGACCACGACCTCATGCCCTTTTTGTGCTAAAAATGCCGCAGCTGTAAGACCAGATAACCCCGATCCTATTATTGCTATTTTCAATTATTTTAACCTCTAATAACGATGAAATAAAAATTGATAGATAGTTAAAAAACTTGATCAATATAAGATGAGCTTACTTTTTCCGATATAATTTAAAATTCAGAATCTATTTATCATATAATGAATAGTCGAGAAAGAATCTTAAAGGCAATTCACCATGAAGAGCCGGATAAGGTGCCTTCATTTGAACTCTCCATTGATAACTTAGCTATATGTAAGCATTTCGGGGAAGAATATGTTTTCCAAGGACTTATTGAGAGCTTTGAAAAGACATATACCCTATGTAAGGGAGATATTCAGATGTTAACCGATACAATCCTAAAAGCCACAGAGTCACGCTCTTATATGAAAAATACTTTGAAAAAACATCTAAATCTTTATAGTAGAATAGGAATCGATATGTCGACGGTTCCTTTAACAGGATATATCCTATTTCCAAAGATATGTCATAAAGATTATTTTGTAGATGAATTTGGTCGTGTATTTGATTTAAAAAAAAACCCAACCGATAACATGGATATTGCATATTATAAATCGGGATATTTTAGTAATTTTCAAGACTATAAGGAATTTGAAGCTCCCGATCCCGAGGATCCACGACGAGAAAAATATTATAAAATGATGAAAAAGGTAGGAAAAGAATATAGTGGTATGATTATTCCATCTATTTGGAGCGTATTTGAAGCTACTTGGCAATCATTTGGATTTACAAACTTCAGTAAATTATTAGCATCAGAACATAAATTGGAGCAAGTTTTTAATGAAAGGGGACAATTTACACTTGATTTAGTGAAAACATTGATAAAATGGGGTGAAGATGGTCTAATATTACTTTATGATGATTATGGATATAAATCGGGGCTTTTAATGAGCCCTAAAAAATATCGGGAATATGTTTTACCATGGATTGAGAAGATTTGTAATTATGCACATGATCATGGGGTAAAGATTATTCTTCATAGCTGTGGAGAGATATTTGAAGTATTCAAAGATATTGTCGAGATCGGTGTAGATGCTGTGCACCCGCTCGAACCAACCACTGCAAACCCCGACTATGATATTTTCAAGCTATATGAGAAATATAAAGACGAAATTACATTTATAGGTAATGTATCTCCTCAAGATTTAGCATCAAAAGATCCTGAATATATTCGGAAATATACTAAAAATCTTATTCAGAAACTTGGTCCGGGAGGGGGATATATTTTAAGCTCTGGTCATAGCATCAATCCAGCAATAAAATTAGAGAA
>SDNL01000075.1 GCA_004524365.1 Promethearchaeota archaeon
ACCATAGGCGTCGGGATTTAAGATACGTGTTTCTTTAATTTTCTGTATTTTAAAATATTTTTCTTTAATTTTTATAAACATATTTCATTTTACATATTTAATTAATTCCTTAAATAATTCAATATGTTGAAGTGGAATTTAGATTTAATTTATGAATGAACTTATTGACCTTTTAAATCCAAGAATATTATTTCAAAAGCTTAAGCAAAAGGATAAAAATATTGAGTCCTTCAAGCGTATATATCATCGAGTGATTAAAAGACTTCTTTTTAGGAGGATATACTTTGAAAGAAATAACGATATAAAAAAATCGATAATAATTGCGGGGGGTGGAAGAAGTGGAACAACTTGGTTAGCTGAAGTTTTAGCGGAATATTTTCATTATCGATTAATTTTTGAACCCCTTCATCCTAATATTCATTATTTCAAACCAATTCACGATACGAGGTATATACCTCCGAGTAGCTCACATTTAAACTATAAGGATAAATTATATAAATTATTTTCAGGAGAATTAAAACATCAGAAATTGGATTTAGATAATAGAATATTTAGACCTAAAGGAAGAATTGTTAAGTTTATAAGAGCAAATCTACTCATTCCTTGGATGAAAACCCAATTTCCGAATATTCCAATCGTTTTTATTTTACGTCATCCTTGTGCGGTCATTTCTTCCCGAATTAATCTTGGTTGGGAGGTGGAAACATTTAATCATTATTTGGGAAATAAAGACTTAATGGAACACTACCTTAACCCCTATAAAGACATAATTACAAATGCAGAATCACCGGTTCAAAAACAAGCATGTAATTGGTGTATTGAAAATCTTGTTCCCTTAAAAGCAATGAAGAATAAGAAATGGATTATAACCACATATGAAGATTTAGTTATGTCGTTTAAAAACGAGATCAAACGAATCATTCAACAAATATCTCCTAAAACCTCGATAAATGAAAATGCTATCATAAATTATCGCTCCTTTCAAACACCAAATAAAAGCAAATCTTTAGAACCATTAGAGTTGTTAAGTGTTTGGAAATCAAGGCTTACATCACATGAAATTAATGATATTTTAACTATCGTTAAAAAATTTTCTTTAGATAATGTGTATGATAATCATCCTTTTTCTAAAAAGTATTCACATCATTCCAGTAAAGTTTGATAAAACAATGAAAGCTTCTACTTATGAATATTTTTAATATTAATGTTAAAGAAAAACCAATAGATTATTTTTTCACAATACTTTACCTATTATAATTCCAATTCTATTAGTTCTATTAGTAATAGGATGGATAATTAAGCAGATTTACAATTATCAGTTGGTTAGAATATGATTTCGACATCATCAGCTTTGTCAGTATTGAAGGAAAAAAAAGTCTTTTTTTTTGATTTAGACGGTACAATGTATTTGGGAGATAAATTATTTGAAGGAGTGCTTGATGTGATAAACATCTTAAAGGAAAAACCGGATAAAAAATTCTTTTTTTTTTCCAATAATTCAAGTAAATCCACCCAAGATTATTTAAAAAAACTCCATAGGCTTAACCTTGATGTATCCGTTGATAATATAATCTTATCGCAACATCCCACTATTCATTATTTACACAATGAGGGATATAAGGATATTTTTTTGATGGGAACGACATCATTAAAAAAAGAATTTGAAGCAGAGGGATTTCATCTAACAGAGGAAGATCCAGAAATTTTGGTACTTGCCTTCGACCAAGAGCTTACTTATGAACGATTAGTAAAGGCGGCATATCATCTTCAAGACGGGATTCCATATATTGCTACTCATCTTGATAATCGTTGTCCTACCGAGCGAGGATATATTCCCGATGCTGGAGGGTTTGCGGCACTTTTGGAAAAGACCACTGGCCGTATGCCACGGGTTTTTGGAAAACCAAATAAAGAGATGCTCCTTTTCAAACTTGAAGAACTTAATATTAGTCCTCAAAATGCCGTGATGTTCGGTGATAGACTTTATACAGACATAAAAATGGGTCTAACGGCAGGAATTACCACATGTTGCGTCCTATCGGGAGAGACGAGTTTGGATATGATACAAAAAAGTGAAAATAAGCCCGATTTCATAATTAAAGGTGTGTGGATATTAAAAGATATTCTAAAATAATTGAACATAAGATTAATCCACATATGTTTAAAGAATAGTATTGGAATCATAATAAATAAAATTAAATGATAATTTTTTTTAAAAACTTTAAATTTATCAAACCAAGAAAGTAAATTTTAACGAAAGCAATAGAATATTTTTATAACAAAATATTTCAAGTTTATTTAAAATAAGAGATCAAAAGAGTAAAAATCATGGCAGAAGCAAAAGAGAACAAATACATTTATGATTTTCAAGAGGGTAGAAAGGAGCTAAAAAGTCTTCTCGGGGGAAAAGGAGCAAACCTCGGGGAAATGACTGATATGGGACTTAATATCCCCCCAGGATTTACCATTACTACGAAAGCATGTTTAGAATATTTTAAAGATGCAGAGGGGGTAATGGAAAAATTAAAACCAGAAGTTCTTAAGTATATGAAGCAATTGGAGGAAAAAACTGAGAAAAATTTTGGAGATATTGAAAATCCCTTATTAATCAGCGTTCGTAGTGGTGCTCCAATGAGTATGCCTGGAATGATGGACACTGTGCTTAATTTAGGGCTTAATGATCAAAGTGTGATAGGATTAGCAAAGCAAACTGAAAATGCTCGTTTTGCCTATGACTCATATCGACGATTCATTCAGATGTTTGGCGATGTAGTTATGGGTATTTCAGCAGAGAAATTTGAAAGAATCTTAGATAAATATAAGAGAGTAAAGGGTAGAAATGCCAAAGATACGGATTTGAATGTTGATGACCTAAAAAAAGTTATTGCCGATTACAAGGCTCTTTACGAAAAAGAAATAGGTGAGGCTTTCCCACAAGATCCATATGATCAACTCTTTCTATCTATAGAAGCTGTTTTTAAATCTTGGAATAATAAACGCGCCATTACATATCGAAGATTGAACAATATTCCAAATTTCGGAACTGCAGTAAATATTCAAACAATGGTGTTTGGAAATAAAGGATGGGATTCTGCGACTGGTGTAGCCTTTTCACGGGACCCATCGACAGGCGAAAAAATAAGGTTCGGAGAATATCTTAGAAATGCTCAAGGAGAGGATGTAGTTGCGGGAATCCGCACTCCAAAGATGATAGAAGATATGTCAGATGAATTTCCAGAGGTATACGAAGAATTAATCTCTACACTGGAAACTTTAGAAAAACATTATAAAGATATGCAAGATATTGAATTTACAATTGAAGATGGAGAACTCTTCATATTACAGACTCGAAATGGGAAAAGAACGCCTTCTGCAGCCGTAAAAATTGCTGTGGATATGGCAAAAGAAGGACTTATAACAAAAGAAGAAGCAATAATGAGTATAAATGCGACTAAAATTTCTAAATTATTATTTAAAAGTATTGATGAGGCTGCGATTATTCATGTACTTGCTCATGGAATAAATGCTTCTCCTGGTGCCGTTTCTGGAATTGTTATTTTTGACTCAGATAGAGTAGAGGAATTAGCAAATGAAAATGAGCAAGATATAATATTAGTTCGCCCACAAACAAAACCTGAAGATATTCATGGATTATACGCATCTTCTGGAGTTTTAACTCAATTTGGTGGAAAAACATCACATGCAGCTGTTGTAGCTCGAGGTATGGGAAAGCCTGCTGTAGTAGGTGTTCAGGATGTTCAAATTGATTTAGAAAATAAGCAATTTAAAGTTGGAGAAACAATAATCAAAGAAGGAGAATTCATTACCATTGATGGAACCACTGGAAGAGTAATTGAAGGAAAGGTTCCCTTAGTCGAACCAGAAATTAAAGGAGAGTTTTTAGAATTACTTGAAATAGCTGATGAATTGCGCACTATTGGAGTGCGAGCTAATGCTGATACTCCTACTGATGCTGAAAAAGCATTAGATTTCGGTGCAGAGGGAATTGGACTTACTCGTACAGAACATATGTTCATGGCTCCTGAACGATTACCTGTTGTACGGAAAATGATTATGGCCCGAACAAAAGAAGAAAGGAAAGATGCACTGGATGATATTCTGCCAATGCAAAAAGGAGACTTCTATCAAATATTCAAAATAATGAAAGGGAAATCAGTTACAATCAGATTACTTGATCCTCCTCTTCATGAATTTTTACCAGATCTTTCGGAAGTATTATTAGAAACTCAACAATTAAAAATGACTAATTCGCTTTCTAAATCATTATTAGAAACATCTCCGTTGGATGAAGAATTAGAAAAAAAAAAGGAATATATTACTTTAATTAAATCTCTTTCTGAAGAGAATCCAATGATGGGGTTAAGGGGATGTCGGTTAGGCGTTACATGGCCCGAGATTAATGAAATGCAAGTAAAGGCAATATTTCAGGCAGCATGTGAGCTTAAACAAGAGGGTATTGATGTAAAACCCGAAGTTATGATACCCTTAATAGGAATGGTTTCAGAGCTTAAATTAGTCAAAGAACAATTAGTAAAAACTGCTCAGAATGTTATTGACGATTATGGAGTAGAACTTGATTATAAATTTGGAACAATGATAGAAATACCCAGAGCTGCCCTAACAGCGGATGAGATCGCGTCCGAGGCTGAGTTTTTCAGTTTTGGAACAAATGATTTAACACAAATGACATACGGATTCTCCCGAGACGATGCTGAGAGTAAATTCATTCCGATTTACTTGAACAAGAACCTACTGGAAACAAACCCTTTTAGTCGATTAGATCAGAAAGGAGTTGGAGAACTAATGAAGATTGCAATCCAAAAGGGAAGAAAAACTAATCCTAATATTAAACTTGGTATTTGCGGTGAGCACGGTGGCGACCCAGACTCAATAAGATTCGCGCATGCTATTGGATTAGATTATGTATCTTGTTCTCCATATCGTATACCTGTTGCTCGTATAGCAGCAGCTCAAGCGGTAATTGAAGAAAAACAAGAAAATAGTTCTAATTAAGACGCTTATTTTTATTTATTTTTTCCAATCAAATTTAGACTTTTTAGATTAGGGCTTTTAATAGTTCTAAAAATTTTAGAATTAATTATTGAATCCAAAAAAATTTATCATTTTTAATATTACTCAAAATACTAACGATGAGAAAATAATATTATGACGTTAAATTTAGATGAAAGAATCGAATTACTTAAGGAAGTTGGGGAAGAAATAATCACTCTTGAAGATTTAAAAGAAATGTTACAATGGAAATTGACTCATAAAAAAGAGATCATCGCATATGACGGATTTGAACCTTCTGGGAATATTCATATTGCACAAGGTCTCTTACGGGCGATTAATGTCAATAAACTAACAAAAGCAGGAATCAAGTTCAAATTTCTGATTGCAGATTGGCATGCGGCTGCAAATCAAAAATTTGGGGGAGACCTTAAGGTGATTAAGAAAGTAGGGGATTTTTTTATTGAAGTTTGGAAAGTTTGTAATATGGATTTAGATCAAGTTGAGTTTATTTATGCTTCAGATTTAGTTAAAAATCCCGACTATTGGGAATTAGTCCTCACTATAGCTATAAACAATACGCTTAATAGAGTAATTCGATGTACACAGATTATGGGAAGAGATGAAAGTGAAAGTTTAGCAGCTTCACAAATTCTATATCCACTAATGCAGGCTGCAGATATTTTCTACTTGAATGCTGATATTTGCCAATTAGGGTTGGATCAAAGGAGAGTAAATATGCTAGCACGTGAAGTAGCAAGCGACTTGAATCGACCTAAACCAATAGCTATCCATCATCATATGCTTATGGGGCTAACCAAACCATTTGATAATGACTCAGAGGGGATAGATAGAGCTATTAAAATGAAAATGTCTAAATCTAATCCTAATTCAGCAATATTTATGTTAGATTCCCCCAAAGAAATTAAAAATAAGATTAATCAAGCATATTGTCCCCCCGAACAGATATCTGATAATCCCGTTCTAGAATATTGCAAATATATCATATTCGAGTTAGTAGATAGTTTTTATATTGAACGACCGGATAAATATGGTGGTAATGTTGAATATGATTCTTACAAGGCTTTGGAAGAGGATTATGTAAAAGGTGAATTAAGCCCACCAGATCTTAAACCCGCTGTTGCTAAATATATTAATCAGTTCCTTAAACCTGTCAGAAATCATTTTGAAGAGAATGAAAAAGCGAAGGAATTATATAAATTTGTCCAAAAGGAATATAAAAAAGCTCATTCTTAATTATATTAATATATATATTTTCTTAATTAATATTTACTACCAAAATGACCCTCTATAGGATGCTTATCATTGGAGATTCGCATATCCCAAGAAGAGCTAAGGAAATACCTCTGCCAATCTTAGATAAGATTAACCAATCAACTGAGGATCAACAATTTGATTATACTTTTTTTACGGGAGACTTAATTAAATACCAAGAATTTTTAGACTTTTTATCTTCCAAGACTAAAAATAATGTATTTGTCGTGATGGGAAATATGGATTACTATTCTGGTAATAGGGATGCGCCTATTTATCAACAATTGGCAATAAAGATTGGAAAAGATAACAAGAAGGATTTAGTATTAGGACTTACACATGGATCCCAAATCAAGGAAAGGGGGAATCATTCTCAACTGGAACAATTAGCACAAGAAAAGAGATATGATATTTTAATTTCAGGTCATTCCCATCAAGAAGAAATAGTATTACGCCCAAGTGGGATTTTATTATTGAATCCTGGGAGTGTAACAGGAGCATGGTCTTTTATCGCAAGTCAAATTCCTGCCTTCATTATTCTAACAATAGATTCTGAAAGCAAAACCTTGGAAGTAACCCTATATCAATTAGATAAAAAATCATCACAAATAAAATCCAAAGTTGCTCATTTTAGATATGCAGACGACAAAATTGAAATAGAGTCCTAATATAACCTTCTAGCATTAATTTAAAGCATTAATTTTTGAAAGTAAACCTTTATGAAAAAAATATTTATTCTTTGCTAGTTTTTCTCTAATGATTTAGTATGTCTGATATACATTTTAATAAAGAGAAAGGATCTCAACTGAAGTTATTCACACCTGGTCCCGTTGAAGTACCAGAACGAATATTACAGGAATTAGCAAAACCTAATGATACTCATCGATCAATTCCCTATGAAGAGATGCATGAGAAAGTAGTAGAAGGTCTTCAAAAATTATTATACACAGATAATGATTGCTTTATTTTTACTTCGAGCGCAACAGGAGTTATGGAAGCATGTGTACGCAACTTAGTAAAGAGTGATGAAAAAGCATTATTTCTTTCTATTGGGGCGTTTGGAGACCGATGGTACAATATAGGTGTTAAAAACGGAAAGAATTCCACCAAAGAAGAAGTTGAATGGGGTAGAGCACTAAAACCAGAATTTGTTAAAGAAGCATTAGAGAAAGATAATTATAATGTTGTATTTCTTCAATCAAATGAAACATCTACTGGAGTGTATAATCCTTTAGAAGAAATAGTTCCAATTATTAAAGATTCAGGGGCTGTTGTTTGTGTTGATACTACTTCTTCTATTGCTGGAGTGAAAGTTGAGGTCGATAAATTGGGAATTGATGTGTGCCTTGCTTCAGTCCAGAAATGCTTAGCACTCCCTCCTGGTCTTGCAGTTGCATCTATTTCCAAGAAAGCCTTAAATAAAGCTGAGAATGTAGAGAATCGGGGACATTATTTTGATTTTGTTTACTTTAATAAGAAAAATCAACAAAATCAAACCCCAACCACGCCTCCAATTCCTCAAATTAGAGCCTTAGCTGCCCAATTAGATTATATTCTAAATCAAGAAGGACTTGAAGAACGATTTAAGCGACATGCTCGATTAGGAAAGCGAACGAGGATTTGGGCACGAGATGCAGGTTTGGAAATGTTTTCTGAGAGTGGTTTTGAATCAAATACGGTATCTACAATGAAAAATTCATTAAATATTGATTATGCCAAAATGGTCTCTGAAATGCTTTCAAAAGGATATCGAATTGTTAATGGTTACGGAGACCTTAAAAATAAAACCTTCCGAATTGGTCATATGGGAGAAGTTTCGATAAAAGAATTGGAAAACATGTTGGAAGACCTTACAGATGTTATTTCCGCTTTAAGACTAAATAAAATATCATAAAGAGGATGAGATAGCTCTCATAGCTGCCGATTTGAATAATTTTTGAATATTTTTACCTGTTAACGCGGAAGTTTCCAAATATTCCAACCCTAACTCTTCAGCGAGGTTTAAAGCATCATTTTTACTAATTTTTCTTTTCTTTTTTAAATCGGATTTATTTCCAACTAAAAATCCATTTATTTGCTGTTTTTTTGTACTCTTTTTAATATCTTTATACCATTTATCAATATTCTTAAAAGTCTTCTCATTTGTTAAATCAAATACTAAAAAGACTACATCTGATCCCTTATAGAAATGAATTCTGGTATTTTTATATTTTTGCTGGCCTGCAATATCCCATAATAATAAGTCAGCAAACTTTCCCTTTATCTCCACGGTTTTTTTAGAAATATTTACTCCAAGGGTTGGGATATATCTTCTTGTAAAAGCAGAGTCTGTAAATCTAAGGATTAACGAGGTTTTTCCAACTCGAGGATCACCACAAATAATTGTTTTTAACTTAAAATCGCTTTCTTCACTGTCTTCTTCTTGAAAAGATGGAAATTCCTCTTGGGTTTCAGCAAGCTCTTCTTGTTTTAACTCTTCTAAGATCTTTTTAATTTGTTCGTGATTCTTAAATATTAATTCCTTAAGCTCTGATTTATCCGCTTTTCTCCGTTCTAATTCTGTTATCTTTTTTTCCATTTGGTTAAAAATCTTTTCTAAATATTCCCTTGCTTTATAAAAAATCGCATCGTGTTTATTATCAAACAGTAATACAAACGCAGATTGACCTATCCCTCCTCTACGCTCTGGATCCCTCCATTTAAAAAACTTAATCATACCTGTAAGTGATCGGGATGGAAATGGAATCGTAGTTAGATATTGGGGTATATAGTTTTCTTCCCCAGTTAGAAGTGAGATCGCTTTAATTCCAGATAATATTCGTAATTGTTCTTCTAAATCATTTGGAAACCAAATTAATGGAGTTGTTCCTTTAATATCATCAAACTCTATATATACTATCCCTTTAACCAAATTTAGCATTTTTTTTCTTAACCCAAATAAGGACTGGAGTCAATTTAATATTAAATTTATTTTTCTATTTAACCTTTAAACTATAATTTTTAAAAGTTTTCTTTACCTTAAATATAGAAAAAGACAATTATATTTATTAACATTTTCAAATAAAACGAAAAAAAAAGGTTTTAATGAAAAAGAGACGTTTCTAATAAAAATGATCAGTTCTAATTTGAAATAAAAATATTTTAACTGAATTGCGAAAGAAGTCCCTTCCCTTTCGGGATGGGATGGATTTCGCATCGCAAGGTTTACTAAGTTAAGGGACTCCTTGCTTTTAAATACGTGGGGTCCCCTATAGTAACCAATGAAAGGTGAATAGAACGTGCAATTAAGTCAAAAAATTCGGATCTATCCCACGGAGGAGCAATTACAAGTCCTTTGGGATGTATCGGAAAAATGCCGTTTGATCTACAATTTCGCCCTTTCGGAACGCATTGAAAATTGGAAAGAACAAAAAGAAAAGCCCAAAAAAGAAAGAAACTACATTACCTACACCCAACAACAAAACGAATTACCGGAAATCAAGCGAAAATATCCCGAATACAAGTGGGTCTATTCCAAAGTGCTACAAATGACATTGCGAAAACTCGATGGAAATTATAAATCATTTTTTACTTTATGGCGAAACGGAGATACGAACGCAAGACCACCGAAATATAAGGGAAAAGACTTTTTCACTACTCTATGCTATAATCAGAGCGGATTCAAGATTGAAAAGAATACCATTGCATTTTCTCACAAACATCCTTCCAAAACACCCCTCACATTTGACATCTCCCATTACCCATTAAAAGAAGAAGCTGAGGCGGT
>SDNL01000076.1 GCA_004524365.1 Promethearchaeota archaeon
ACATTGAAACCAAAGGAAAGATTATGGTATCGAAGAGTCCTTGAACTTCCCTCCTCTTGGGAAGATAATCATATTCTTTTACATTTCGGTGCAGTGGATTGGGAAGCCACCGTTTGGGTAAATGGAGAACGGATGGGGCAGCATAGGGGCGGATATACTCCTTTTTCATTTGATATAACTGATTATATCTATTTCTCTGAGGAAAACGAAATAATCGTAGCCGTTTGGGACCCCACAAACAAAAAAAATGTAATTAGAGGAAAGCAAACTTTAAGACCTTGGTTTATAAAATATACTGCGGTTTCTGGCATTTGGCAAAGTGTTTGGTTGGAACCGGTTCCTGAAACATATATTGAATCAATGAAATTAATGCCAGATATTGATAATAGTAAAATCCAATTTCAATTATCTATCCAAAAACCTAATCCAAAAGATGAACTTAAATGTACCATTTCAGATAATGGAATAAATATAGTAGAAGAAGTCGCTCCCATCAAGCAGAATTACGAATTTAAGATTCCAAATCAAAAATTATGGTCTCCAAAAACACCATTCTTGTATGATCTGACGCTTGAGATTATTCGGGATAAAAGGACTCTTGATTTGGCATCAAGCTATTTTGGAATGCGTAAGATTGCATTGGAGAATGTTGGAAGTGGTAAAAAGAAGATTCTTCTTAATAACGACGAAATCTTCCAATTCGGACCATTAGACCAAGGATACTGGCCTGATGGGCTCTATACTGCCCCCACAGATGAAGCATTGAAATATGATATTCAAATCTCAAAAGAATTAGGCTTTAATATGATCCGAAAACATGTTAAAGTAGAACCCGCTCGCTGGTATTATCATTGTGATAAGCTGGGAATGTTAGTCTGGCAAGATATGCCCAATGGCGGTAAAATGGGTATTCTCTCTATATTTCTTGATTTGTTAAGAAAGGATAAACAACATGAACATAAACTTAAAAAATACCAAAAAGATCAATTTTATCAAGAGCTTAAAGAAATGATTTCTCTTCTTTATAATCATCCCTCAATCATAGAATGGATTCCATTTAACGAAGGCTGGGGTCAATTCGATACGGAAAAGGTGGTAAAATTTGTAAAGAAATTAGATTCTTCTCGTTTAATAAATAGCGCTAGTGGATGGTTTGATCATGGAGTTGGAGATATATGTGACTGCCATGAATATGTTGGCCCCGCAATGCCAAAGGGAATAAACGGA
This sequence comes from Promethearchaeota archaeon, assembly GCA_004524365.1. Lineage (GTDB taxonomy): Archaea > Asgardarchaeota > Lokiarchaeia > Sigyniarchaeales > SOKP01 > TEKIR-8. The sequence goes on from SDNL01000076.1 coordinate 1,228, forward strand.
CGTGCACCGGTTTGTGGGGAATTTGGAGGATTAGGACTTGAAATTAAGGATCATATTTGGGAAAAGAAATTCAAATTTGTTTATCAAAAGTTAGAAAATGCTGAGGAATTAACCAGGAGTTATTCTGAATTAATTTCAGAATTGAAAATGTTAAAAAAAAATGGATTAACTGCGGGGGTATATACACAACTTACAGATGTAGAAGGAGAAATAAATGGATTATTAACGTATGATAGAGAAATTATTAAAATAAATAAGAATGTTCTGCGAGACTTAAATACTTCAATAATAGAGCCTAAAAATAAACCTAAATAAAAGAAAATACCATTAAAAAAAACCTAATCAAACCTTTCAGATAATATTTATATCAAGTTATATATTTTTTTACTCAAAACTATAATACTTAAAAAAAATAATAGTGAAAATTAATGGGTATATTAGATTTTACAGCAATAGAGTTTTTGCAAGGATTTTTTAGCTTTATTATAGTATTTATAACTTTCTTAACCGGAATTTTAATAGCATTAAAGTATTTCAAAACAAGAAAATTAACCTTTTTAACTATCGGTTTAGCATGGAGTGGAATTATTGCGGGTTGGATTCCAGATTCTGTCAATTTCTTTTTAATTATCTTTAATCAACCAATATTATCTTTAACACTATATTTGGTTATTGCAGTAGGATTATATCCTCCAGTATTATTATTATGGGTTATTGGGATAACTGAATTGCTTAAAGTTAATAAACGCAAGATATATTTAATTCTTTTTCTGCTTTATTCTATCATTACTGAGATATTCTTTTTCTTGTTTTTAATAATTGATGAAAAAGGATTACTTGGAAACTATATCAGTACTTTTATCATCGACTTTGAGATATTTAGTATATTTATTCTATTCTTTTCATTAATAGTGATAATTCTATCGGGACTAAAGTTTTCTCTTGCTGCTTATAATTCATCAGAGGCTGAGGTTAAATTGAAAGGAAAATTGCTTTTGTTCGCTTTCATTTCCGTTTCCATAGGAGTTGTCTTAGATCTACTCCTTGTTTCTCTCTCTCCGGTATTAATTGTTATAACGAGATTAATCATAGCCATCTCCTCAATTGCATTATATTGTGGTTTTATATTACCTAAATGGGTAAAAATTCTTTTCTTAAAACAGAAATAAATGTTATAAAAAAAATCCAAGCCCATCCATTATAATTACATTTAATTTTCCTTTTTTTATATATTCGCGCTCCTAAGGTTTTTTTAGAGTTAGATATTATGATTTTCTTTTGAAAACCTTATCGAAAAAGATAAAATCACATAAAAATCCTTAAATAGGAAAAAAATAAATATAATAATATATCCTTTTAACATATAAACTCAAATATAAATAAAATTAGAGGAAATTAATATGGAACGAAGAACTTTAGCATTTTCTCTGCCGAAGTTTGGTACTTCGGTAGTGATGGGTATTGCAGACTTTTCATTAGCTACATTATATATTCTAGGGTATGGATTGGCTCCAATTTTAGGTGCAACTATTCTAGCACTGGGTAAAATAACTATTGCCGCATCTCAATTCTTTTTTGGATGGATTAGTGATCAAACTTATGTTTCAAAATGGGGAAGAAGGAAACCCTATATGCTTATTTTAAGCCCCCTCTTGGGAATATCTACTATATTTATGCTACTACCAAGCCTTATAATCCCTCTCGAAGATAAAAATCTCGTATTTATTTGGTTGCTTGTTTGGTATCTTCTTTTTAATATTGGTTACGGTGTGACCACTCCCTATGGCTCATGGATGGCAGAACAATTTTCTGTTGATGAACGACCTAAGGCATCACAATGGCAGAACTTATTTGGCATGATTGGTACAGGGGTTATGTCCCTTTTTTCAATGTTGATTTTAACAGGCTTTGATGAAAAAATAGAAGCAGATCCTACAACTATACCATTCGACTTTTTAATTAGTGTTTTTATTTTTGGTATAATTGTAATTGCGCTATTTTATGTGTCCGCATTTACGATGCCTACAGAACCCAGACATGAAATTAAGACTTCAATGCTTGATAGATTGAAACTATTGTTAAAAAATCGGAACTATCTTCTAGTGACTCTAATGGTTGGATTGGCAAGTATAGCATGGAGTATAATAGGGTCTCTTATTTTGTTATTCATGGAGGAAGTATTAAAATTTGGGGGTCTTTTATATATACCTATTGCTGCCGCTTATCTAATTGGAATCTTGGCATTTCTTTATTTTTGGAGGAAAATGATTACCAACATAGGAAAGAAAAAATCTTTGTTATATATATTCCTATTAGCTATTATAGCACTTCCCTTTTCTCTATTGGGTCTCCTACAGATTGGAACTGCTTTCACTTTTATCTATGGGTTGATCTTTATTTTAGCTGTGGCAGGAGCCTTGGGAGGATGGTATTTGTTGCCAGCAATCTTATATTCTGATCTTGCTGAGGACGATGAAAAGAGAACGGGCGAACTAAAAGCAGGGATTTACCAAGGATTTCCAAGTATTATATTGAATATTTTCCAAGCATTCGGATTGATGATAATGGGTTTGATTTTGGAGCTCCCTAATATTAATTTAATTATTCCAGCAACAGGTTTAGATATATCATTTGGTTATGTCCTTTGGGGTCCTATATGCGCCGCTGTACTCATTATAACGTATTTCTATGCCAAAAAGTTCATTATTGTAGATTTCGAATGGGAAAATAAATAATTACAAAATTTAACTAATTTTTCTTTTTTTTATTCTTTACTTTTGACTAAATGAAGATTAAAATTTATGTAGGTATAATAAATTGAAAAGATCAAGAATCAATAAATTAATTGAAGATGCAATTGATTTCCTGAAGGATAAGAATTTTTATTTACCTCAGTTTGCATTCTGGGATTTAAAGCAATGGTTAAATAAGCGAATTGAAATTAAAGAGATCATATATAATCAACTGGGCTGGGATTTAACTGACTTTGGAAGAGGGAACTTTTCAACCTGTGGCTTATTACTCTTTACTATTCGAAATGGAAATATGGAAACTATAAAAGATGGTGGAAAAAATTATTGTGAAAAGATTATGGTTGTTCAAGAATCTCAAATAACTCCAATGCATCATCATTTTCAAAAAATAGAAGATATTATTAATAGAAGTGGCGGAAGACTCATGATTCAAATATATGGGGTCAGAGATAATAATAAATTATCTAATAAACATATTAATGTGACTATGGATGGAATTAAGTACACAATCGAGGCGGGGACAATTATTGAATTGGAGCCCGGAGATTCGATTACTTTAACGCCCAATATATATCATAAATTCTGGGGAAAAGAGGGAGAAGGACCAGTTTTAGTCGGAGAAATCTCTAGTGTTAATGATGATCTTATTGATAATTATTTTCTTGAGAATACAAGTAGATTTCCTGAAGTAGAAGAAGATATTACTCCAAAATATTTATTATATGAAGATTATGGAAAATTTCTTGATTTATCTATTTTTTCTACAGAAAATTAGTCGGCATAAAGTTCAAAGTAAACAAAATAGTTAACCAAATAATAGTAATAATAAACGCTTCAATGATGATACCTTTATATTCTTGATTCCAGTTTGGGATCCATGTGAACGGGGGAATTTTTTCCCTAATGAAATCAATAGAATCATGAAGGAAATAATGAACCTCTCTGTCTTTTTTTAAAATTGCTCGGAAAACTAACCAATCAATTATATCAACTAAATTAGCGAAGATTGCTCCGATTAAGAAAAGTAAGACTAATATCCAATTCATGATAATAAGCCAGACTAATAGGACAACTATTAAAGCTGGGGTTAAGATGTGCCATATTACCCAAACTTTATCTTCGGGATGTGCTTCGGGGGTATGATAGGTCATTTTTGCCAAAGCATCGATTATATAATGAGAAAGAAATGCAAAAATCATGGTAAAGATCAGGTTAAACGGAAAAATAAGATAAATAAAGCAAAAAATTTGAATAACAATTCCGGTTAAAATATGTGTTATAGCTTCCATATTAAATCTTATAATGTATATAATTATATTGTAATTAAAAAATATGAAAGTAAAATAAAGTTTTTGAAAAATATCCGCGCCTCGATTCCAATCCCCTTGAATACGCTCAGATATTATGACTCTCCACACCCAATTCTAGAAGCGTGACTCACTCAACTTACGACTGCTCCATCCCTGGCCTGGTCGGTTTTGTTATTATGGACTGGTACCTTCCCTACGGAAAGTACTGCCCAGCCAGCCACCATCTAGGTGAATGCTTCGACGAGGCATAATACTGTGTATCAAGAACTCATGGAACCTCAGACCGGACAATTCCGCTATTGAGCATATTACGGTCCACCCAGCAGAGGGGCTTCAGACAAGCCCAAGTTGCCCATGAAATTTAATCTAGCAAAATAAATAAATTTATGGGTATACATTTAAGAAATCATTATATATTCCATTTTTATTTATTTGTGGTCAAATTTCTCCAAATTCGGTAATATTCCTTAATTATTTACATTTCAATCTTCTTTGGCGATATGATCATGAGATAATAAAAATTATAAATTTTAAACCAATATTATAGATAATCTAAATTGATAATCTGTAAGAAAATATAAAAAATTATTATGTTTGCTCAAGGAATGGTAATACTTATATTGTTTTTAATTCCCGTGGTTTTTCTTGTTCCAACTCTTCTCCTATTATTTCACTTTGTAAAAAAAGCAATTACTCAAAAGAAAAAAATCTTTTTCTATCTATCTTGCCTTTTCTTCATTTATCTGTTAATGCATTTCTTTGAAGCAAGTCAAGGATTTAGTAGAACTTCAATAGGGGCAGAATTTACTTTTATTATGGCTCAAATACTTCGAATGATGATGCTGTATGTATTAGTGATGGTCTTAGAGTTTTATTCCCAGAATATTTCATTTTCTGGAAAACAAACTATTCTCGCAATGTTAGCGTTTATTGCTATAGGTGGAATGATTTCAAGTCCAAACTTAGAAGTAGAAATGATTGATACTAGTTATATCGTAACCTTTACTCATCTGAGTCCTGTAGTCATTTCAAGCTTATTATTTAATTTATTTGCGAGTATTTGGTTAATTATTATGCTTAGGAGGAGTATAAAAGCAGCAAACACAAGAGAGCAGAAAACCATAATTTCTTTACTAATTCTTGGTTTTATATTTGCAATTTTTATTCCAATTATCCCAAATTTAATTCAAAGTCTTGTTGTTCCGGAAGAGGCAAGAAATGCGCTTTTTGATCTTATATTTGGCTCTATTCTACAAAATGCAGGAATCTTATTAATAGGCATTACTTTTTATCGAATTAGCAATAATCCTTGGTTGCTACAACAACAGAAAATATATTTAATTGTGGTTTATTCTCACGATGGCGTTGAGTTATTTTCTAAATCTTTTAGTGAAGAAATCACCCCGAATGATTTGATGCTCTTAGCTGGTGGGTTTTCAGCTATAAGTAGTATGTTTCAAGAAATAACGGATGCAGAAGGTATTATTAAAGCAATCTTACTGGAAGATAAAGAATTAAGAATAATTAAGAAAGAAAACTTTATTTCAGCACTCTTAGTAGACTATTCAACTGAAGCAACAGAAGAAGCTCATAAGAGTTTTGCAAATGAATTTGAAACTCAATATAAACCACAATTAGAACATTTCACAGGGGAAATAACTCAGTTCGGATCTGCTAAAAAAATAATTGATCAATATTTCTTTTGATAAAATCGGAATTTCATTGACTTTTCAAAAAGTAAGAATTTCTATTTTTCTTTTTAAATAAATATTAATATTGCTTAAGGGATTGAATTTTCTCATTCATTAGCTGAGTATGAAATCTATCTTTGAGTTGTTCATAAATACTTTTTGCTTTTTTAAACTGAGATATCGCAACATCAGTGATATTCTTAGTTAAATAAAGATCTCCTAATTTTTGATAAATTTTTGCTGCTTCTTTAAAGTAATTGGAATTTTCATATATTTTTAAAGCTTCTTCATAGAAATCTATGGCTTTAAAATCATCATGGGAGAAGCTATGAAAAATTGAAGCAATTTGAGCTTTTAATTCGGCTGTTTTAATATCTTCCCCATATCTATAATAAATATCACTAGCTAATTGAATATACTCTTTTGCGGCATCATATTCTTCTTTAAGAATATAAATATTACCTAACGCTTCTAAAATCATCCCTTCTTTATAATTTTCATTACCAATTTCAAACGTACGAACACATTCTAAGCTTTTTAATAAGTAACTTTCTGCTTTTTTAATATTTTCCCATAATAATTCGATTTTTCCAAGATAGAAATAAATTTCCCATTCTAATTTTGCTTTCAGATAAATTGATATGTTTTCTTCAATTTCTGTAATAAAATCCTTAGAACTCAATAAATAGTTGTAAGCTTTATTATAATTATTTCCTAAATTAAAATATAATTTTCCGTATTTAATATAAGTTAAAATTAATCCATAATAATCATTTTTCTTCTGAAAATAGTCGAGATTTCTATTCAAAATTCTTTTAATACGATCATAATTACCAAGTTCGAACAAAACTTCGATTAAATTACTGGAAGACTTTATTTCCTCAAAAGTTAGTCCTTCTCGCTCAGCTAAGTCAATAGCGTGTTGATAATAATTGTAGGCTTTCTCTAAATCCTTTATTTGAAAATAGGCATTTCCTATATTATTATAGAGAGATAATAGTTTTTTAGTGTCTCCCAAATTTTTTATAATTCGAATTGATTGTTCGAAATGATAAATAGAATCTTCTAAATACCCCATTTGCTCCTTTATTAGACCTATTTCATTGTGTGCAATGCCTATCTTTAAGTGATTATCCTCACTTTCGAATACTTTTAAAGCATTTTCAAGTGTTTCTAATGAACGTGTTAAATCACGCATTTTATGATATAATCCTGCTTTTTGTAATAGTAAATCTCCTACATCTCCCCCATAGATTTGTTCATTATCTATTTGTTGTTCTAGTCTTTTTAGTTCTCTTTCAATTTTCTCATCTTTTATTTCATTAACATCAAATGAAATTTCTCTTTCTTCATCATCAGAAAATTTATAAGGATCATCAAGATAAGGAGCTATAGACGGATCTCTTCCATATTGTTTTCCATATGTATTGAGATTTTTGGAGTTTAATTGATCTTCATCTATTTTTTCAAAGTCTGATAAAAGGGGTTTATTACAATGCGGACATATAACAGAGCCCCTAGGCACTTCCTTTCTACAATATGGGCATGGAAATGTCATAGTTTTTAAAAATAAAATTTTTGGTTAATGTAAGATATTTTTTGATATTTTAATAACTAAGTGATATCAATTCAATACAAATATAAAAGATCAAGTTAATGAATTTAACGATTATATTATTTATTCTTTTCTTTTTTAAGTTCGCTTTTAATTTCTTTTTCTGTCAAACCCATTGTTTTTAGTAGTAATTCTAGCTGAATTCTCGCATTTTCTGCTCCCATCTTGTTTGCCAAGCGTATTCCCTCGATAAACCTTTCTTTTGCTTTATTTTGCTGACCCAAATTAAAATGGCATTCACCAATATAAGATAGTCCTTTTAGGATTAATTCAGAATAGTTGGAATCAATTGCAGCATTAGTCCCTTGTTTAAAAAAATTTAAAGCATCTCCGAACTCCTTAAGGCGTTTTTTAATAATTCCTAAATTAAAAAAAGACGTTATAATTCCACGTTTATCATTCATTTTTTGAAATGTTTTAAGAGTTTTCTGATATAATTCATATACTATATCCCATTTTTCCTGATGTTCATATATTCGAATTAAATTACCCAAACAATCAAGAAAATTATAAATATTATCTGTCTCTGAGCAAAGGTCACAACAATCAAAAAACACCTCTGAGGCTTTTTCAAGTTTATTAAGTTTGAAATAAGATGATCCTATTCCTTTTAAACACGTAATAGCTTCATCGATTTGTTTTAATTCTTTATATATCTCATATGCTTCTCTATAATGGTTGATTGATTCATCATATTCCTTTTTTTTAAAATACAGAGTTCCTAATATTCCCAAAACAGAGGCTTCTCCTATCCTATCCTTATGTTTTTTAAAATATTTTAAACATATTACTAAATTTTCCTCACTGGATTTATATTTCCCGAGCTCTATTTGCAACAACGCTATATCACTTAATAATTTAATATATTCTTGGTCTTTCTCTTCTAATTCTTCTAGATATGTCTTTTTTTGATTAATTATCTCTTCGATCTCTTCCCTTGAATACTCTTCCATTGTGTCGTTTCCAACTTTTTTCATTTTCTTAACCTATTTCTTTCTATCTAGATAAATCAGTTATAATTTTTTGTTTTTATCCTTTTATTGGAAATTATAACTGAAAAGTATATATTTGATTTTATTTAAATTTTAAATAGGAAACAATTGAAGCCTCCCCGCCCTAAATAAAGGACGGGGATTCCTACGAGTCCGCTAAGCGTTGGCTGGTGGGCATATCTTAGGGCTGTGTATCGTAGCAAATCCCTTCCACTTGTGGAGAAAGGATTCCTCCTTCAAAGAGGGTTGATGCGA
>SDNL01000077.1 GCA_004524365.1 Promethearchaeota archaeon
TGCTCATGATCTCGAATTCCCCCCGAATACTTTTGATGGGCTCATTTCAGTATATACACTCTTTCATATTCCAAGAAAAGATCATTCTCAGATTATTCAAAATTTTTATGAGGTTCTTAAACCAGGAGGGATTTTACTCATTAACTCTGGAGTATCCGAATCAGAAGGAATGAGTACTTTTTTTGGAGTTCCAATGTTTTGGAGCAATTATACTCCCGATAAATTATTACAATTAGTAAAAAAGACCGGTTTTTCTATTTTGTTTGAGGATGTGCTTCAGCGAGGCGGAGAATATCAATATTGGATTTTTGCTCGAAAATAAAATCATTAATACCTTTATAAAAAAAAATAAATGAGTTTAGTAAATTAAAAAATTTTAATTAAATTGCGAAAGAAGTCCCCTCTCTTTATTTAGGGCGGGGAGGCTTCAATCTCTAAACCCATAATACAAATTCACACTCAACAAGAGTAAACCTTTCAAGGAATAAAAACCAAGGGAAATATCAAATTCCGTCATATAACAAATTAAAGCAGCTAAAATACATGAAAACATTGTAATGGAGAAAATCCCTTTTCCCGTTAATGTCCAGCTTTTAGTCTCCTTTTCCAATAACATCTCAATTATTTCCACATCTGAAAGAAGTTGATAGTCTTTTAAACTTTTAATATCCTCCTTTATTTTATTTTCCTCTTTTTTTTGTTTTATGACTCTTATAATAGATCCAACAATATAGAGAAGTATTATTATTAATATATCTAAAAGAGTATTTGTATATTCAATTATAACTTGAGGTCCAAAATAATTCAGTATAAGAATCAAAAAAATTATTATTAGTAAAGAGATTCGTACCGAATATTTTGGTAAATAGAGAGGATAAGTCTCCTTTCTTTCTTTTATTTCCATCCCACTTTCATTCTTCATTTCTTTTATTATAGTTTTCATTCGCTCTTTTGGGCTTTTTCTTGCTTCAAAATAAAATGCTACTAATATGAATATTGCATTTATAATTAACCCAGGAATCCCTTGATCAAAAAGAAGATAAGTAAATGGAAATGAAACAATCAGAATTGTTGTTAATGCCCGTATAGTTCCCCTTGGGAGGCCTAAAGGGTAGTCTCTTACCACTTTTTTTACCACTAGCCTTTTATATATTACCCAAATTATTATTATACCAACGATGATGAAATTAATCATTATTTTTTCAGTTTTATATATTTTAATTTTTTATTGGAATAGAATAAATATTCTTAATCTTTATAACTCAATTAGTAATTAAACCTTTTCTCTCTATAATCTATATATTATTATCTGACAATCAGATAAAAATGCAAATTAATTAAAGCAAAAAATCCTTTAATTGATCTTAAGTATAGGAAACAATTTTTTTAAGATTCAATATGATTTTTGAAATAAACTTAATACAAGATACTCTGGTGGTACTTCATTATTTCAGCCTTTTTATTGTGTTTTATTTAGCATATCAGATTGGGAAAAAAATACCGGAGGATAATATACTTTCAATTTCTACGGGATTTACTCTCTATTTAATTGTTTTTGGTCTTTATGTCAATATAACTGGGCTTCCAGCATTATATTCTGAAAAGCAAGAGTTTTTAATGCAATTGGTTTACCCATTTTTGATTATTTATTTAGGTGGGATGATAGTTTATATCTTTTTATCTGAATTTGAACAAATTCAATATTCTCTTCAAGATGATAAAAGTAAGATCTTTTCATATAGACTTACAATCATTGCTTCTATAGGTTATATTATTTTTATCTCATTGGCATTTTTTGGATATTATGACCCAATTTTCTCATTTTTTATCGTTTTAATTCCCTTTATCATCGCTACGAATGCTATTATGAAGAAATTTAAAGGACTTGTAATTGTTAAACGCAAGAAACCTAATCGATGGTTTTATGCAGGATTATCTATATCGGGGTTCTCAAATGCATTAACCGGCTTTTATTTTATGTTTGGCGAAAGTATTATGATTATACGCTATGTTGCTGTTATTGTGGGCTCTTTATTGATGGTTTATGGATGGCGTCTTTTACCTCCCTTATCTGAATTAGATTGGATGATGAAGATGAATCAACTATTGATAATTGATAATAATTCCTCCTCGCTCCTCTTCAAATATAATTTTACTCAAATATCAGAACAAAATGAAAAAGATATTGATTCAGATCTTGCAAGTAGTGCGATGAGCGGAATCGACTCCCTTCTTTCGGAAATATTGGCAAGTGAAGGTCATATTAAGGAAATTGAACATAGCGGAAAAATAGTCTTATTTCTCCATGGAACCTATTCAGATTGTGTCCTTATTGCTGATGCTCATTCAGATGAATTTAAATATCGATTGGAAATGTTCCATCTAAATTTTGAAAATAAATTTAAAACTGAGCTAGCCACCTTTTCTGGAGAAATTACTCCTTTTCGAGAAACTGAATCACTTATACGGGAATATTTCTCACAATAGAACAATTCTTTAGGTATTAAATTAATTCAATAAGAATTTCCTATTCTTTTTCGCCCTTTTTATTATTTTCTTGAAACTCTTGAAGCTCCTTCTTTGCTAATTGAACTTCTTTTTCTATTCCCATTTGAATTACTAAGTTCTCTAAGGCTTGCCATACATCCGCCACCTCATGCGCTATGAGCAGCTTATTAGGTTTTCCTCTGAAATAATGCTTACAAATCTCAAACTCCAATTCGGAGAGTTCCTCAAAAACTCGACCTACTGTTTTATCAATCATATATGTTTCAGTATTTTCTTTGTTAATTAATTATTGACTCTGATCTAATTTATAATTTTATGCATTAATGATTTTTTTCTTTTCTACTTTCTTTTTATTTTGACCAAGCCATATTTCAATCGCTTCAAATGGGTATTTAATCTTTTTCTTGTAAATAATGAGTTTAAGGCTTAAGGTTAAAAACACCCCACTTGTCAAACTAATCAAGAAGCTGTATAAATTCAGATTATATAGGAAGAGATATTCAAAAATAGCGGGTATGGCTAAGATCCCATTAATAATTACAATGATATGAAATAATACAGTGATTAAATCCTTCCGTTTACTTCTTATATGTCCGAAAACCAAGTTTTCAACTCCAAAATAAAGATTCATAAGGATTGCGCAAAATGTTATCGTTAATAAGATTTCGGGAATTAAGGAGAGGAGATTAAGAAAGAGAACAAATGGGGTGAAGGAAGGAATAAGAAATAAATAATTATTATAATCCGCTTTATAGACGCTAAAATGAGCAAAGATTAGATTAAGAATTGCCCAATCAGTTACAATTGTACAAAGTGGGGTAGTGCGTGGGGAATCAGGGCTAAGAATTTTAATTTTATATAAAAACCCATAAAGTGAGATATCGGCAATAATCAAACAGAGAAAAGGAAACATAACAAAAAAAAACGTTTTATAGACATAATAAAGTATTTTTAGAATTAAAAGAATAGAAAATGATGATCCTACAATTAAGTTATGGATAATAAAGATCACATTAATAATTTCGGTGATTATGAGAGAAAGAAAGAGAAATGAGAAAAATAGCATTTGTAAGCTAAAAATAATATGATTTTTATTTTTAAGTTTCATAGTGATATCCTTAATCTGTCAACTTCGTTCTATTTACTAATCAATATGGATAAGTAATAAAAAAAGCAATTTAGGATATATATAATTTTCGAGAAATATGCCATTCCTCTTTGCTTTATATTATTCTATTTCTGTAGGCTCAAATTAATTGAGATTTGAATTTTAAAAAATTAAAAGGATAGGTTTAAATATGAAATTAGATATATTCTCATATGAGAACATCCTTTATTGAGAATATTTAAAATACAAAAATTTTTCACAACTATGCCATCTCAAGAACCTGAATATTTATTGAATCATTCAGAATTCATTGTTTTAGGGTTAATTTCAGAGGAGTCTAGCCATGCATATAAATTAGACGAAAAAATAGAAAAACGGGGTATGAGAAATTGGACTAGCATTGGTACATCATCGATTTATCGTGTAATAAAAAATTTGGAGGAAGCAGGCTTAACAGAAAGGTGGATAGAAGAGGTTGATAATCGAGTAATTAAAGTTTATCAAATAACTCCTAAAGGGAGTGAAATTTTGAAGAATCATATATATAATGTATTAAAAGAATATTATGGAAAATACGATGAGGATTTTTATGTAGCGTTCTCAATGCTTCCTATCTTGAACAAAAAGGAGCAAATAACAGCAATCTCACATTCAATTGAAAAAATAAAAAATCATATTAAAGAATTAAAGGATATGTTAGAGCAAAACTCTGAGATGCCATTAAATATTACAGGTCTCTTTATTCATCCAATTGAAGTTTTAAAAACAGATTACAAATTTTTAGAATGGGTTTTAGAACAAATAAAGAATAAGAAAGGAAAGGCAATTCCTGATGATTATTTAATAAAAAGGAGGAAAGTTAATGAGTGAAAAACATATAGTAGAAGGTTTTATTCATAGATTGGGTAAACATTGTGAATCATCTAGTTTGAGGGATATGTTCGAATTTTATGGTTTTTCTATGTCTGAGCCAATGATATTTGGTCTAGATGGAACAATGGGATTTGCATTTTTTGATTATTCCGATAGATTTACAGGTGGAGATCTAGCGGATCTTCCCATGTTTGTAGGAGGAAAACAAGACAGTATTAATCCCAAATCTTTAGCGTGCCGACTTTTAGGTATTCAATTACGAAAACAGTCATTTACTAGTCCAGATAATGCATGGGATAAAAGTAAACAGTTGATCTTAAAAAATATTCCCTTATTGCTTCAAGTTGATTTAGGTTATTTTGATTATATTCAAGAAGAAGAAATAAACCAGGAAGATTTGATCCACTTTGGGGGCCATTTTATAACTCTTGCTGGTTTTGATGAGAGTCAAGGTCTCGCTTATGTGGGGGATTCCTCATATGAGGGGTTTCAAGAAGTCCCTATTGAAACACTTAAAAATGCGCGAAATTCTTCCTATGGACCCAGCTTTTTACATCCTAATAATACTCAATATTTAATGAACCCGAGACCCGATGGTAAACATCCTCCGCTCGCTGCAGGTATAAAGTTAGCCATAAAAAAAGTTGTTGATAATATGCTTCGACCTTCTATCAGTAATAATGGTTTGCAAGGATTGAAAAACTTTTCAGAAAACATTCTCGAATGGAGGGAGAAATTAAATAAAACCATCACAAATACCGAATCAGGGAAAGAAAAATCCTTAGCAGAGATTACATTTCAATTAATCCATGCATATATCGAAGAATGGGGAACAGGAGGAGCTCTCTTCCGAACCTTGTATGCATCGTTTTTAGAGGAGATTCTCAAAACTCCAGAAATTAAACAAGGACCAAAAGCATGGATCGCAGATGAATTAGACATAATTAGGGAATGTGTTCCATTAATACATGATTCAGCTAATAAATGGACTAAATTTGCTACATTATTAAACAAAACTGTGGATATCTACAAGCAAGATTGTTTAGAAAATGTTGATCTCATGAGTCTTTCACAACAAATTAAAGAAATATCCTTGATTGAGGAGAAATTATTTAGAAATTTATTAAAAATAAAATTGTAGGAGTAAATATAAAATGGATGATAAAGCTCCCGAATTATTAACATATTGCGGTTTATATTGCGGTATATGCCCCTCATTTCATAGAGGAACATGTTATGGTTGTAGAAGTGAAGATAAAACCCAAAATCGCACTTCAAAATGGGGTTGTAAGATTAGAAATTGCTGTATTAACGAAAAAGAGATACTATATTGCGGGGAATGCTCTGATTTTCCATGCAACAAAATAACAAGTAAATTAATTAATTCTCATCCTAATGATTTCCGATTTACTTATCGTCATGAAATTCCTAATAATATTATAAGAATCAAATCATTAGGATTTACTAAATGGATTGAACGTGAAAAAGAAAAATGGAAATGTAATAAATGCGGAAATTTTATCGTATTTTATGATTATAAATGTATAGAATGTAACAATAAGTATAACCCAAATGATTTAAAAGTGGAGGAGAATTAATTGACCGCTACTAAGAGAAATCAAGTATATATTCCCAGTATTGATGATTTTAGAAAAAAATTCCTCACCTATACTAAACAAGCATTTGAAAAATTACCTAAAATAAGAAAACCTCGATTGCTAGATGTGGGATGTGGCACTGGTGTAACAACAATGAAAATAGCTAAATATATGAATGGGAAGATCATCGGGTTAGATGTTGATAAAAAGGCCTTAAAGGAATTAAGAGAAAAAATATCAAAAAAAGTGCTTGATAATCGAATAAAAATAATTAATGATTCATTTATAGAAACTGGATTTTTAGCAAATTCCTTTGACATTATTTGGGCTGAAGGAGTATTTCATATTATTGGTTATAATAAATGCCTTCAAGAAAGTTATAGAATTTTAACTCAAAATGGTTTCTTAGTAATAGTTGACACATTAGAAAATTTAAAGAAGAATTCAGAGAAATTTAGAAAAGTAGGATTTAAAATTTACGATCAAATTAATTGGGATGAAAATTCATGGTGGATTAAATATTATAAACCAATGGAAGCTAAAATAAATGAATTAAAACAAAAGAATATAGATCCTTCCCTATTTACCCATTTAATCGAGCATGAACACGAAATCGATATGGTTAAAAAAGATCCTAAGAAATTTGATTGTGCTCATTTAATATTACAAAAAATTAATAAAAAGAGGAAAAGATATGAATGAAATTAAGGTATATGGAGCGAGACTTCATAATTTAAAAAATGTTGATGTTAGCATTCCAAAAGGGAAAATTATAGTAATCACAGGAGTAAGTGGAAGTGGAAAATCAAGTCTTGCCTTTGATATTATTTTTGATGAAGGAATGAATCGGTATCTCCAATCAATAGGATTTCCACCAAAATTCGAAGGGGAAAAACCTTTTGATAGAATAGACGGGTTATCCCCCACCGTAGCTATTGAACAGCGAACGACTCAAATCTCAAACCCCCGTTCTACAGTTGGTACCAGAACAAATTTATATACTATGCTTCGGATGCTATATGCAGCAGAAGGCACTTTATTGTGTCCCATTTGTAAAGAGCCTGTAAATAAAGATTTGGAATGTGAATTATGTGGAATGGTGGTAGAGAGGCTTCAAATTAAACATTTTTCTTTTAATGAACCTAGCGGAATGTGTCTTGAATGCCATGGACGGGGCTATACTACTCATTTCACTGAGGAATTAGTAATTCAAGATTATAATAGAAATTTAATCGAAATAACGGAGGCGGGTTCGGGTTGTTTTGCGGATCAGCTTAGATTTGTTGAGCAATTACCAAAATTTTACGAATTTGACATAGAAACACCATATAAAGATTTACCAGAGAAAATCAAAAATGTCTTTCTCTATGGGAGTGGGAAAAAACTTTCATTTCATTGGGATTCTAAACGTTTTACAGGGGAATTAGAAAGTGAATTTGAAGGAGTAATTCCCCATATGGAGAGAGCAATGGCAGAAACTACGAGTACATATCGAAGAAAAAAGATTTCTAAGAATTATATGATGAAACAAAAATGTAATGAATGTCATGGATATAAAATTAATAAACAAGCGCGTGAAATAAAAATTGCTGAAAAACACATAGGTCAATTAGCAGAAATGCCTTTAGAGAAATTAGCTAACTTTTTAGAAGGGTTAAATGAGGAACATATAAAATCTTCAAATAGTAAGGCGATTCTTAACGAATTGAGGGAAGCTATACAAGCATTGCAAAATGTAGGGCTAACATATTTGCATTTAAACCGCCCAATGCCGACATTAAGTGGAGGGGAGCTTCAGCGATTATCTCTAATGACTCATTTGGACGCGGGTTTAGATTCTCTGATCTATATATTAGATGAACCTAGTATGAGTTTACATGAGAGCGAAAAGAAATCTCTTATTGAAACTCTTATAAAATTAAAAAATTTAGGAAATTCTGTAATTATAGTAGAACACGATAAACATTTTATAGAAATTGCAGACGAAATTATTGATATAGGTCCAAGAGCAGGTATACATGGTGGCGAAATTGTGTATCAAGGTACACTTGAAACCATTAGAAGTATAAAAAACTCGCTTACTGGTCAATATTTAGCTGGGAACATGTCTATACCAGAAAAAAGCCGAAATTATAAAAATATCGAGTCTAATGGGATAAAATATCTCATATTAAAGAAAGTAAATACTCATAACCTCAAAAATGTTTCAATTAATATTCCATTAGGAATGATGGTAGGTATAGCAGGTGTGTCAGGTTCGGGTAAAAGTTCATTAATCTTAGATACATTAGTCCCCTTATTAAAACCACATTTTAGAAAGGGAATAAATAAGAAAAAGGCGAAAAAAGAAAATAATGAGGATGAAAATGGAGAATGGCTATCCGATTATTCAGGTTCCTTGGAAGGATATGGAAATATAGATAACTATGTTGTAGTTAATCAAAAACCGATTGCTAGGGTGAGGACCTCTACACCTTGCTCATATACAAAAGTTTGGGGTAAAATTCGAAGGTTATTTGCTAAAACAAAAGAAGCAAAAGAGCGCGGTTATAACGCTGGACATTTTTCATATAATTCAACAAAAGGTCGTTGTCCCGTTTGCAAAGGACAAGGAGTACAAGATTTAGAAATTTCCTTTCTTAGTGGATATACGATTCCTTGTAAAGAATGCAAGGGAACCAGATACCAACCGGAGATATTAGAAGTTAAATATAAAGGAAATACGATTAATGATGTGTTAAATATGACTATTACAGAGGCTCTCCAGCTTTTTAAATCAAATAATGGTATTGAGAAAATGCTAAAAGTTTTAGATGATATCGGGTTAGGATATATCACATTAGGTCAACCTTCACCTACTTTAAGTGGAGGGGAGGCACAAAGAGTTAAATTGGCTAAAGAATTAGGAAAAACAAAACGAGGTCATTCTCTCTATATCTTAGATGAGCCTAGCGTGGGCCTCTCATTCTACGATTCCATTAAATTAATGGAAATTTTAGATAAACTTGTTCAAGAAGGAAATACAGTTATTATAATTGAACATGATCCAGAAATTCTTTCATATTGTGACTATATCATTGAATTAGGTCCAAAAGGAGGTCCAAAAGGAGGAGAAATCATCGCAAAGGGAACTCCTCTAGAAATGATAAATCATAAAGAATCAAACACCGCTCCATATCTCCAGAAGTTTTAAAAAGTTATAAACCAACCTTATTAAATATTAAGCCGGGATTATATAATCTAATATTTTTTATACCATCTAATTTTTAACTATTTGAAATAATTTTTCATTTTTTTAGTTTATTTTTGGTTGATTACAATGGAACAAAAAAGAATTTATCTTGTTTTATCATATTTCGATAGTTATCAAGGTCCTATTCCGTTTATATCTTTTCCAGAAAAAGTACCTTCAAATATAGAAAGTGTGTTGACTGATTTAATGAACCTTGATCTCCCCGAAACTTTTTTCCAATTGGAAATAAAAAAGAAAATCAAAGGAAAGTTCCTCAATAGACCTATTATGCTCCCTTCAAAATGGGCACGAGGCGGACAGGAACGAATGTTACTTTCCGTTGTTGTCCCCCATGAAATGAACACCTTATTTATTGATTTTTTATTTGAAAATTTCGTAGAACAGTTGAAAACTCATCCGGAAATATTTCGTGCATTTTATGTTAATCGTAAAACTGAATCAGAATGCAAAATACAATATAACGTCCTTAGTAAAATACTACAA
>SDNL01000078.1 GCA_004524365.1 Promethearchaeota archaeon
AACGGTTTTGAGGGGTCTCTATTTTGTACTCCAGAGGGGTTACTATTAACTTCTCAAGGTGACGAGAGTTTTGATGAAAGAAAACTCGCTGCAATGAGTTCATTATTAATTGATAGCGCCTTTAAAGCAAAAGAAGAATTAGGTTTATCACGGATGGACCACATGCGTATTAGATTTATGAATGATTTAATAATTATGCGTAATATCTTTTTTTCTGAAGATACCCAGTTTGTCTTAGCCGCAGTTTGTAAAGCTCCAGATTCAGCTGATATGGATAAGTATCTAGACGAATTACTTGATTGGGCTGTAGAAAGCTCAAAACCTGATTTAAAAAAGTTAAGCTCTCTTTAATCAGACCTTTTATTTTAATTTTTCAATTTTTTGTGATTATAAGGACTCAGAAATTAAATTTAATGAGATACTATTAGATAATTCTTTTTTTAATGTTTTAATAAGCTTAATCTATATTTCACTCTATTAAAGTTGATGAAAATAAGAAAAATTTTTTATAGATTCTAATTCATATTCTTAATTATTTTCATTCTCACAGATTTATACTATATCAATTTAACTATAACTTAAAACTGGCTTCCCATTAATTTAAATATGATCTTAAATTTAACAAAAAAATTATCTTTTAGAAATTAAATTGTTGAAACATGACAGAACAAACTCAATACATAATTGAAACTAACAATCTAAGTAAAAATTATAACGGTCTGAAAGCTCTAGACAGCCTTAATTTGAAGGTTAAGAAAAATTCTATTTTTGGTTTCTTAGGTCCTAATGGTGCTGGAAAGACAACAACAATTAAACTTCTTTTAGGTTTAATTCATCCAACAAATGGAGAAGGGCGTGTTTTTAACCATGATATAGAACGAGAAAGTTTGGAAATACGGTATAGGGTTGGTTACTTACCTCAAAATCCAAATTTCTATGAAAATATGACTGCGTGGGATATTTTAGAACTATCCTTAAAATTTTACTTTTCAGGTCCTCAAGAGAAGATTAATCAGAGAGTAAATGAAGTCTTAGAACTCGTTGAATTAGAGCAGAAAGCAGATAGACCAGTGAAAGGGTTTTCAGGAGGGGAGAGACAGAGACTAGGGATTGCTCAATCCGTAATACATTATCCCGACCTACTCATCTTAGATGAACCTGCAGCATCGTTAGACCCGTTAGGTCGCAATGCTGTCCTTGAATTAATGTCAAAACTAAGAGAACATACAACTATCTTTTATTCAACTCATATTCTTGATGATGTGCAGAGAGTAAGCGATACTGTTGCAATCCTGAATAAAGGGAAGCTAATCGCTCAAGGACCTATTGAGGAATTACTTGCGGGAAGTGAAGGAGTCATCTACAAGATTAAACTTAAAGGAGATCTTCAAAATCTTAAAGAACTGGTACTTACCGAATCTTATGTTTCGAATATTAAATCAGAGACGGAACATAACTATAAGATATGGTATGTAAGTGTATCTAATGAAGATGAAGCAGAAAAATCGCTTTTAAGGAAGATTCTCTCTGATAGTTCCATCCGCGTTCTTGAATTTGCTAAAAAACAATATGAATTGGAAGAAATATTTTTAAATTTAATAGGAGATGATAACAATGTCGAAAAATGAAAAGTTAATCCCAGTCAGTAAAAATGATAAATATAATGGATTTAAAAACTTATTATTAGTTGAATTAAGAGAATGGTGGAGTAGTAAATCATGGATATGGACAACCTTGCTATGGTTAGGAATTGCTAATGGAATCACCTTTTTAACCTTCTCAATTGAATCTGAAGCTCCACAAAGCACGGCTCTTATGATTTTTTTCTTGTTTTTAGGATTTTTTCCTCCCATAGAAACGATTCTTGTTATGCAAGGTTCAATTGTTGAAGAAAGAATGATGGGAACCGTTTCTTGGCTTCTTTCAAAACCAGTTTCAAGAAAATCTTTTATACTTGCGAAATGGTTGGGAAATTCGATTTTCCTATTAGCTACAATTGTTGGTATTCCAGGGCTTATAGGTTATTTTGAACTTTCCTTTTTAACGGGCAAACTTTTAAATCCTCTATATTATCTTCTCGGTCTTGGAATTCTTACCTTATACCACTTGTTTTTCATAGAATTTACGCTTTATCTAGGAACATTTAAAGATAATGCTGGCGCTGTGGCAGGACCTCCGATGATCATCAATTTTGCCCAGCAATTTCTTCAAATGATTCCCTTTGTGGGGTATTTCTTACCATTAGGCTTGATCCTAAATCAGATGGGAACTAATCCCATTATTGTATCAATCATTTTGGGAGAAGAATTATATTCTTGGTTACCAATAATATTTACTGGAGTTTTCGTTGTATTATTTCTTCTATTATCAATTTGGAAATTCGAGGATGAAGAACTCTAACTTATAAAAACACAATTTTTTTTTTTCAATTTTTTATTTGAACCCTTATTGAATAATTTCTGTGATTGAAGTAAGATTTGGAACTGTATCCTTTTTTTTATAATATTTTATTATAAAATTCTACAACTGATTTGGATATTTGACTTTCAAAACCCCTATAGAAATGGTTTGCTCCTTTTATGACTTCATAGGATTTAGGTTCTTGATAGGAATCGTAATGTTCCATAAAATTACCATATGGGGCTATATTATCCCTATTTCCTTGTATAAAGAATTTTGGTTTTTTTGTTTGTGAAAGCTCTTTAAATCGTGATCCCATGAAATCCCATGGGAATGAAATTGCAATAAATCCAATCACTTTATCAGAATAATTAACAGCAGAACAGCTAATTGCGGCACCATATGAATAACCACAAATCAGAATTTTGGAAAAAGACTTTTGAGAACTTAGAAAATCTATACAAAATTGAACTTGAGAAATAGGATCAACCTCGTCCGATCCTTTATTTTGAGAATCTCCAACTCCGATAAAATTAAATCTTAAACAAGGTATGTCATTTTCTATTAAAACACGGAATATTCCTGAAACGACATTATTATGCATCGATCCGCCATACCCTGGATGGGGATGTGCTAAGAGAATTGCCTCTGATTTATTACTGTCCGAATCATAGAACTCCGATTCAAGCTTCATCTTCTCATTTTCAATAAACAAATTTTTCCTCATTTTCATTTTACTCCAAAAAAATTAAATTTATTATCTTCAAAAAGATTTAACTTATTCTTTTTCTTAATTCTTAATAATGAAAGAAAAAGTAGCCTTAATCACTGGAAGTACACGTGGAATAGGAAAAGCAATTGCACTAATGATGGCAAATATGGGGTTTAAAATCATAATTAATGGGGCTAGTACAAATAAGCTTTCCGGCGATTATAAATCAGAATTAGAGGATATATATGGCGAATTATTTGAGGAATTCTTTCTCTTTATCCAAGCGGATATAAGTAAAGCAGAAGATAGATCAAAAATAGTCAAAAAAATTAAGGATAAATATAATCGCATCGATGTTTTAGTTAATAATGCAGGTATTGCACCTCCAATCAGAAAAGATATTTTAGAAGCCTCTGTGGAATCTTTTGAGAAACTGATTAAAATAAACCTTCAAGGTCCTTACTTTTTAACAAGAGATATTGCGAATTGGATGATAACCCTAAAAGATGAAATCTTAAATTATCAACCCTATATCGTAAATATTTCTTCTGTATCTAGCTTTGCTTCCTCTCCCGATAGAGGTGAATATTGTATATCTAAGGCGGGTATAACAATGATGACCAAGCTATATGCTCATAGGCTCGCTGAATTTGACATACCTGTATTTGAAATCCAACCAGGAATCATAAAAACTGGGATGACAGAACCTGTCCAAGAAAAATATACTAATCTCATTAAAGAGGGAATTACTCCACTTAAACAATGGGGTCTCCCAAAAGACGTGGCAAAGGCTGTCAAAGCAATTGTTTCTGGATTGATGCCCTATTCAACTGGAGATATAATTCACATTGATGGTGGATTTCACCTAAAAAGATTTTAAAGGCAAATACTATGAATTATTTAAATCTCTAAACCATAATTAAATTATTATTGGTTAATAAAAGATTTTAAACGGAAAAAGGTAAGAAAATAATGGGAATCTATAAAAAATTTCATAATAGAAAATCCCGAGAAAAGAAGAAAAAGGATCTTATTGCAGAATCTAAAGAATCTATAGCCTCTAATCAAAAAAAACTTAATCGCTTAATAAAATTAGCAGAAATTTACAAGAATAATTCTAAAATTGCGATCAAGAAAGGAGAAAAGCCACAATTAGAGGAATATCTAGAAAAGTATGTACGGACTCTGCAGGAAATAAAAAAAACTCAGCAAACTATTGAATTAGCAGAGAATTTGAGATCTCATTTAAAATTGGGTGGAGTTCCTTCCAAATTTGAATACAAACCTTTCAAAAAACAATCTAAAGAAGAGATTTTTGATGCAGAATATCAAAAACTTGAGGAGGAAATTCTGCTAGAGGAAAAAGAATCCCTTTCAGAAAAATCTGAAAAATTATGGAAATATATTGAGGTCTCTGAAGAAGATGAAATTGATTTAATGAGTAAAGAAGAGTTAAAAGAAGAATTGAAAGATATTAAGAAAGATTTAGGATTTGTATAAAAAGAAGACTTAGAAGATGAATTACAAAATCTAAAAAAAAAGAATTTAATTAAATAAGTTTCAAGGTATGATGAATCCATTTGATGTTTTCAAAGAACAGTTTGGTATAGAAATTTCAATATATCATACTATAATCATAGGTTCTGGAGCAGCGGGCTTAAATTGTGCTCTTCATTTAAAAGAGGGAGGATTGGACCCTAATAAGGTCGCAATCATCACAGAACAACTCGGTGGTGGAACTTCATTCAACACTGGCTCGGATAAACAAACTTATTATAAAATGTCTATGATTGGGGAACAAAAGGATTCACCTGTCGAGATGGCCAAAGATATGTATAATGGAGGGGCAATGCATGGTGATATTGCTTTAATTGAAGCTACTAATTCGGTTCGGGAATTCTTTCACTTAATCAATTTAGGGGTTCCTTTCCCCCATGATAAATATGGTGGATACATAGGCTATAAAACAGATTATGATCCCCGCCAAAGAGCAACTTCTATTGGACCCTTGACATCCCAAAAGATGTGTAAATGCTTATTAAATGCTGTAAATCAAGTAAATATAAAGATTTGGGATAAACATTTTGCATTTAAAGTAATAATCGAAAAGGAACATAGCCATGAAAGAGCTATAGGTTTAATTACGCTGGATCTTAACAGCTTATCTGATAAAAAAGATTTGAAGGATATCATAAGGTGCTTGAGAATTTTCTTAGCAAAAAATATTATAATTGCGACAGGTGGTCCAGCAGCTCTTTATAAACATTCAGTTTATCCAAAATCTCAATGGGGGGGTCTTGGACTTGCTATTAATGCAGGTTGTAAGCTTCAAAACCTAACCGAGTCGCAGTTTGGGTTAGCATCCACCCAATTTCGATGGAACTTATCCGGATCCTATCAACAAATTATTCCGAGATATTTTTCGGTTGATAATAATGATAAAGAGATCGAATTTCTCAGAAAATATTTTCCTTCTTTTAAAAAATTATCTAAAGCGATTTTCTTAAAAGGATATCAATGGCCCTTCAATTCAGAAAGAATAGAAAATTATAATTCCTCTTTAATTGATCTAGCCGTCCACTATGAAACGGAAATCTTAGGTAATAAAGTATTTTTAGATTTTAGAAATAATCCAAAAGATTATAATCACCAAGAGTTAGATGAAGTGGTAATTAAGTATTTGGAAAACGCAGACGCGATTGCAGAGCACCCTATTGAAAGGCTTCAAAGACTCAATCCCGATGCTATTGACCTCTATTTAAAAAATGGAATTAATTTATGGGAAGAACCAATAGAAATAGCTGTGTGTAATCAACACTTAAATGGAGGGATCCAGGGAGATATTTGGTGGGAGACGAATATTAAAAACTTATTTGTAATTGGGGAAGCAAACGGTTCACATGGTGTGCATCGCCCAGGGGGTGCAGCGCTTAACTCTGGACAAGTTGGAGGACTTAGAGCAGCTCAAAGAATAACTCATGGATATAAAAGTAATAGTCTACCCACATTAGTTGAATACGAAAAGATTCTTGAAAATTATGTATTCTCTATAAGAAAGGAATTGGAATTGATTCTTTCTTATAAAGAATATAGAAAACATCCCGATCAAATACTTAAAGAAATAAGAAATAGAATGGCTAAATATGGTTCTATTTTAAGACCATTGAATGGACTTTCTAAAGAATTAAAGATGATAGAAACTGAAATATCTAATTTGCCCTCAATTATTGGAATAGAATCACATCAAGATATTATCCTTTATTTTAGAATAAAAGATGCACTAAAAACACAAGAATTTATCCTAAAAGCCATCCTAAATTACCATAAATTAAATGGGAAAAGTAGAGGCTCTTATCTCATTATAAGAGATGAGCTTAATCCATCTATGAATGAACAATATATTTATCCTCCCAAAGAATTAAAGCAATTTAAATTCATCAAAAGTGATATTGATTTTAAAAATAAAATACAAACAATAAAAGCATCCAATGGAGCAATTGAATTCAAATGGGAAGAAATAAGATCAATTCCAAAAGCTATTGGTA
Source organism: Promethearchaeota archaeon (assembly GCA_004524365.1). Taxonomy (GTDB): domain Archaea; phylum Asgardarchaeota; class Lokiarchaeia; order Sigyniarchaeales; family SOKP01; genus TEKIR-8. The sequence continues at coordinate 6,658 of SDNL01000078.1, forward strand.
GCTTTGAAACCATTTGGAAGAGATTTAAGAATAATAAGGTTTTCAAATAAAATATATATTAATCTACAAGAAATCGTATTATTTGATTGAATTTATGAATTATTTTGTTTATATAGTGGATTTCTAATTACACATCCCGTTTCTTTTCCCTCTTTCATTAACTCTGAACATTTTGAACATGATATACAAGTTTTCTTTTTATTAATAACGCCTTCTGTAAAAAGTTGCTTTGGGAATTGAGGATTTGCAAAAGCCATTCTTCCAAAACCACAAATATCGACTATCTTTTTATTTATTAATCCTGCTGCTATATATCCTGAATATTGTCTAAGATATGAGAGTGCTGATCCAATAATTATCATATCATCTGGTTGGGACGATTTTATCTCTTCTGTAAGGGTATAAATTCGATTAAGGCTAATGAGAGGATGTTCTGCTGGCTTTTCCCCTCCTTTCACAGGTGTATCATAGGGGCGAGTAATGTATGGTTTATGATGTGGGTTCCCTGCTGAGATATTTATTAATCTTATACCCTTCTTATATAGCAGGGATATCAATTTCTTTGGTTCATCTAAATTTACTGGCGCTGGAAACTCTTCACCACTGCTTTTTTCTACGCCAAAACCATAAGGAAATGGAATGCCATTGTAAACGCTTATTCTTGTTGTTAAGAAAAAGTCTGATTTATCATCCATTCTTTCTACGGATTTTGAAATAATATTGAGCAATAACTTTGCTCGATCTCTTAGTTTTGGCCCCCCATATTTAGAACCCTCCCGTCTATGAGCCGATAATAGTTCATTAATTAAATATCCATGACAAGATTTAATATCTGCCCCATCAAATCCCGCTTCTTTTGCTAGAAAAATACTGTCTATCCATTGATTTTCAATTTCTTGTAGTTCTTCGTCGGAGATGATCTTTCCCTTAATCTTCGATTTTTCCTTTTTTATCTCTAATGGTTTATAGTTAAATGCTTTAATTGGATGAGCTTCTTCTTCTTTTTTTGAATATCTCCCAGAATGATTTATCTGTAAAATTAACAAACATTTATTATTAAATCCCAATTCTTGAAGGGTCCTATTACATAAATTTCTCGTTTTTTGGACTAATTTTCTAAAATCTTCTAAATTCTTTTCAGTGATCATTAATTGATGCGGATTTGAACGTCCTTCTCTCACGAAAGCGGTAGCTTCAAACCAAATTAACGCTACTCCGCTATTTGCATATCTTTGATATCTTTTATTAGTGAGAATACTCGGGGAACCATCTTGTTTAGCATCAAAACCCTCCATCGGTTGGATTGCTAACCTGTTTGGAATAAAAATGTTTTTGAATCTTTTTTTCTTCTTTAAAATAGAGATATCTTTACTTATTGGAATATTTAGATGTAATTTTTCTATCTCTCTTTCTAATTGGGAAAGCGATTTATAATGAAATGGTTTAAATGAACTATCTTTACTTTTTCTAACTTTCTTCACCATTAAATAAAGATATTCTCGATATATTATAAGAATTGTTAAACTTTAATGATTGTGAAAGAAGTCCCCTCCATTTATGGAGAGGATGAATTTCACAGAGATTGAGATGCCTTTATTATAAATTGCTAAATTAAGGGGCTCCTTACTTTTAAATACTGGAACCATTATTATTTTAAGTAATCAGAGTGCAATTAAGTCAAAAAATTCGGATATATCCCACAAAAGAGCAACTTAAGGTGTTATGGGACTTATCAGAAAAATGCAGATTGATTTACAATTTTGCTCTTTCGGATCGCATTGATAACTGGAAAGAACAAAACGAGGTATCGGAAGAGGATCGAAAGTATATTACTTATACTACACAACAAAACGAATTGCCAGAAATTAAGCACAAATACCCAGAATACAAGTGGGTATATTCAAAAGTTCTCCAAATGACCTTACGAAATTTAGACGCTAGTTACAAATCCTTTTTTGCATTATGGAAAAGCGGCGACAAAAACGCACGACCACCAAGATTCAAGGGAAAACAATACTTTACAACTTTATGTTATAATCAAAGCGGTTTTGATATAGAAAATGACATTATTTCTTTTTCGCATAAGCATCCATCAAAAACAGAAATTTCATTTGACATTTCTCATTATCCGTTAAAAGAAGAAACAAAAAAGATAAAACAAGTCGAAATCTTTACCAAAAAAGGCAAGTGGTTCGTGTCCATCACTTACGAATTTCAAGAGCCAAAATATATTGATAACGGAAAATACCAAGCCATCGATCTCGGAGTTTCAAACATAATCAGTGCCGTCAATTTAGATGGAAAGTTCATTCAGATTAAAAGTAGAAGAGTTGATCTGTATTGGAAAAACAAACTTCAAGAAGTGCAATCAAAACGAGATCATTGCAAGAAATATTCGAGACGATGGAAGAAATACCATTTAAAGTTCTGTAGAATGAAATCGAAATGTGCCAATCAATTAAAAGACTTTCAACATAAGATTTCCAAACAAATCGTGGAGAATACAAAAGCTAACACGATTATTGTAGGAGATCTTAATGTAAAATCAATGGCTAAAAAGAAAAAAACAACAAAATCGCCCAGAAAAAACAAAGCAAATAAAACTTTGAACCATTCAATACAAAACACTGGTTCGTTGGGAAGATTTGTCCAATTCTTAACCTATAAAGCACGAAAAATAGGTAAAAGAGTAATAAGAATTGACGAGTCTTACACCACACAAACTTGTGCGAAATGTGGAGTGAGAGTAAAGCGTGAATTGTCCGAGCGTGATATTACTTGCGATTGTGGTCATCAAATGGACAGAGACTTGAATTCTGCCGTTAATATAATGATCAAGTTTCTCATGTCCGATAACTTATCGCATCAACCCTCTTTGAAGGAGGAATCCTTTCTACGCAAGTGGAATGGGTTTTCTACGACACACAGCCCTAAGATATGCTCACCAGCCAAAGCTTAGTGGACTCGTAGGAATCCCCGTCCTTTTAGGGCGGGGAGGCTTCAACTATTCACTCTTTATGTGATTATTTACGAGCAATGAGTGGTTTTGCGAATATTACTTTTAATTTTAACTTATCAAACATTCTGGTAGATGCACTTCGTAAAAGACCACATGTGTCTGCACCTCTTCCTGTTCCCC
>SDNL01000079.1 GCA_004524365.1 Promethearchaeota archaeon
CATTTTTAATCAATCTTTTTCCTTTTATTAGAGTATAATTAAAAACCTTTAGCCTCCAAAAAAATTTTCTAAAAAAATAAAACATCTTCTAAAAATTCATCAGAAGATAATAGAAATAAAAAAATATTTGCAAAACCTAAGATTTAATTATTCCTCTAGTTTTGTACTAAAGATTTTTATATACCTTTTTTAATATATTATATAAAATATATACCATTTCGACTAATGTCTCAAACATATCAAGAATTAAACATCAAAATAGTATTTTTGGGTACTGGAAATATTGGAAAGACTTCCTTATGTAGTGCCATTCTATATCAAGATATTCCAGATAAATACATACCTACTATTGGGAGTTCTATATCAAGAAAAGAATATATGTTAAAGAATGATGAATTTGCGACGATAGTAAATTTATGGGATATCGGAGGTCAACGTGAGTTTAGTCCATTAAACCCTGCGTTTTTTAAAAATGCTGATATTGCATATCTTCTATTTGATGTCTCAAAACCAGAAGAATCAATAAAAGATCTAAGAACAAATTACTTAGAGCCACTACTTTCTCAAGTTGATGAATGTTTAATTATTGTTGTGGGAAATAAAATTGATCTTGATTTTAATGAAGAAAAAATTAAACAATTATTAAATGATGAGCATTTAGATACATTTCCTATTTTTTTTACCTCTGCTAGCGAAAAAATGAATGTGGATGATTTACTGGAATATTCTATTTATAGTTATTTTTATGAAAATCAACAAGATCTAAAAGATAATGAAGTAGAAATCACGTATAATGATTTTTTGCATACTGTTGGCAGAACCGAACAGAGTATAAAAGAATTGCCAAGTAATATAGAAGATATTAATTCGGCTAAAATAAAATCAAGATCTCCTATTAAGATTAAGAAAAAAAGAGAAGAATTAGAAAAGATTGTTGAGGATAGAAAATATCAACTTCTCCAAGAACAATTTCAGGATTTAGAAGAAATCCAAAATGATATTAAAGAAAATTTCATTAAAAATATGATTTTTATCGAGGATTCTATTACAAATTTACGTAAGATTCCAATCCGTTTTCTAATAGAGGAAATTAACGGAATTTTGGGTCAGTTAAAAACTTTTAAAGATGATTTTGAAGAAAAATTGAATATTTCAACCAAAATCGATGACATTTCTAAAGCAAAAAATATAAGAGGTGAATTTTAGAGATGGCGGAAAAATTTGAAAAACGAGTGAAAAAATTAAAAGATCAGCTTAAGGATCAAAAGGATGATTTTGAAGAAGCAATAGATAAACAAGAAAATAAGTTTAATGATGCTCTAAAAGAAATAGCGAAGAAAATAGAGAAACAAATTGAATCTCAAAAAGTCCAGATTCAACAATTAGAGAAGAAAATTGAAACTACCCATAAACAAATCAAAAATGAATTGGAAAATTCTATTGGAAAAGTAGAAATTGAATTTTCTGAAAAATTAAAATATGAACAGGAATACATCAAAAAACTGGAACAAAATGTAGAAAAAACCATAAAAAGAATGATTAGAAATATTGAAAATCAGAAATCTACGACTGATGATAGAATACAATCATTAAAAGATAATATTTCACAAGAAAATCATGAATTGATGGTTAAAATTGAGGATCTTAAGGAAGAATTAGATACTTTAAAAATTTCCTACACGATTAATGAAAAAACTTTGTTAGAAAAAGTGAAAGATGTTATAAGGGTTGAAGTAAAAAATGCTGTAGTCGGTTATGAAAAAGAAGCTCTTATGAATGTGTGGATCGAGGAATTAAAGGAAATTATAAATGATTTTGATAAATTAAAGCAAGAAAATCCTGAAGAATTTGATCTCCACATTAAAGAAATTGTCTCAACAATCGAATTTTTTAGGAAAAGATTAAAAGCGTAAATATTTTAGCTAGCTTATTTTAGATGTGTAATAATTTTAAAGAGAAAGAATTAATAAGTTTAAATTCTATTAGAGAATTATTTATTGCGTAATTTTGGAGGGGGAACATATACCGTTCGGGGGCCCTCTAAGAGGGATATTGCTGATTCTGGACAGAAATGGGCACAAATTCCACAACCTATACACCAGTCGGCATTTCGTTCCGCTTTATTCTCATTATTCAGTTCGATTGCATCCACAGGACATCTCTCAACACATGTACCACATCCAATACATAAATCATTGTCGATTTTGGAAAGAAAATTCGTTGCATTAACCATTGGAATTACTCCATCCCTCCAGAGACCAAAAGTAGCACAGCAATCCTTACAACAATTACAAATACTTGTTTCATCTCGTTTGATATCCCCATGTGGGTGAAATGCTTTGTGCACTAATCCTTCTTCCTCAGATTTCTGTAAGATCTCTAATGCTTCTTCTTTGGAAATTAATCTCCCAAACCCATGTTCGGAAACAAATCGAGCGGATTTCCCCAAAGTGAAGCAAGTTTCTCTTAAATCAGTAACTTTGCAAGAATTTCCCAGAAGGTCTTGATGTTGTCTACAAAAACAATGTGCGACGGCAATATCATCAAATTTATCAATAATGTCTCGAATCTTATTTGCGGCAAGAACTTGTTCCTCTGGGGCCTTCACTTCCTTATTTACTTCTATTTTTATTTCCTTTCCTTCTTTATTTTCATATATAGGAACTGTTCTATCGACAGGAGGAATTTGTTTAAACATTGGTGCCATCATATCATATTTTTCCTGAACAACCTCTTGTACTTCTTCAAATAAGACCTCAAAAAGTTCTGCAATCTTTTTTTCCTTATCCGTGTATTCAATTTTATTCATAAATGTATATTCAAATGTACCCACCATTATTAATGGCAAAAGTCTATATACCATAAAACCTTTGGAACTTGGTTGATTAAATAATGCGCCCTTACTGGCTAATGAATCAACTAAAGTCTCTATTTTTTCTTCAGACATATTAGTTTTATCTTTTAATTGCTCCATAGTTAGCGAAGGTTTTCGACGAAATGCTTTTGTAATAAATTCCACTTCTTCATCAGTATAGAGAAGTTCCATAATTTCCATTAATGTATCCGTGATTGGAAAGGGAAGCATACCGGCTTTTGTAATGATTTGAGCAGCTTTTCTATATTTTTTTTCAGACATCTTAGAATTTTTTTTTAATTATTATTAAATATTATAGTTTAAAAATCAAAATAAAGTTTTGATTATAACCAATATAAATTTTTTCTAAAAAAGAAAAGAAATTAAAGATATCTTGTGAATTCTGGGATATTGATAACTTTGCCAACCTTTCTATCTCTTAATATTGTTTTTTTCCGAGTATTGTGAATTTTTCTTAATAAAATCGAAAATATATGAGAAGAGGGGAAAAGAGATCTTTTTCGTTTCTGAATTTCATTTTCCCATTCATTTATATAACAGATTTTTCCAAGGTCTTTTCGAGGGGTGGGTCGAGGATAGTCGTTTGGATATCCAAATATTGCTAATGAGGGGATATACCAATTATCTGGGATATTTAAGATATTCTTTGTAATTCTTCGAGAAAAGGCCCCAATCCAGCATGAGCCTATCCCTAAAGAATGAGCACGCAATAATATGTTTTGAATTATTGCCCCAGTATCAATTTCAGCATAAAATCCTGGAGAATTATTAGAACAATCATAGGTAATAACGAAAAGTAATGGTACTTGTTGGACATGCTTTTGTTTAAGCACAATTTTCGAGTTATCCGCGATTTCTTGAAGAAGCTTCGAGTCGTCCACAATTATTACTTTAATGTAAGGTTGATGGGTAATTAAAGGAGGCATCATTCCTGCTTCTATTAATTCATAAATAATAGATTGGGGAATCTTTTTATCCTCTCTAAAATTACGTATAGATCTTCTATCCACAATCGCATCAATCACATTCACGTTATATTCATTTATATTTTCTTGTTTTTGCATTTGGGGAAGATTTAGTTTATTACCCCATTTATTCATAAAATAGTAATCAGAATATTCTTTTTTCTTAATCTCTGGCTTATTATTATCCTCAAAATTTTCTATTCCAACTGCTAAAATAGCATCTACAAAATTACCCTCTGGGATATTAAATTGTTCTTTGATATAATCTCTATCAAAATTTCGGATTAATCGGCAGTTATAGCCAAATGTTCTCGCCGTAAGGATAGTATTATTAATTGATGCCCCAATTTCCGTCTGGCCGAAGGTCTCTCCTAAAACTTTATCCGTATGAAAGAAAATTATAAAGAATGAACATTTCTTCGCACATTTCATATCTTCGTTATGTGTAGGTTCTATCCATCTATTGTATTTATCAGTTTCAGCATTAAAATTACTAGGTGAAAATTTAAATCTTGAGCTCAATTTAGGTGTATCGGTTATTGGTGTTTTTGTCATTAATCGGGGATCTTGTTGCCGAATCGCATTTACAATAAGATTTTTGGCATTGTTTTCTGTTATGATAAAAAATTTCCACACTTGTTCATTTTCTGCTGAAGGTGCCCAATGAGCCGCTGAAATAAGTTTAAGAATTAGTTCGTTTTCTAATTTACTTTCAGATTTCAAGTCTACAGGATGATTCCAGTTAGTAATTAAGTTTTTTAATTCCATAATTCAAATTTGCATAGTTTTCTGTGTTTATAATAATTTGTTGATTAGATAATAAAATAATTTAATAAAAAAGAATAATAATTATAAAATATGAATGTATTAGTAGTTGGGCACGGAGCAAGAGAACACGTAATTGGTGAGGCATTAGTAAGAGGGGGAGCAAAACTATATGCATATATGAGTTTTAAGAATGCTGGTTTAGATGAATTGAGCGATCATAGAGTAAAAATTGATGATGAAACTAATTTTAAATATATAATCGAATATTGTAAAGAAAAACATATTGACTTCGTCGTTGTTGGTCCTGAAAAACCTCTTTGTGTTGGAATTGTTGACGCTTTAGAAAGTAATGGCTTTCCTTGTGTTGGACCTAAGATTGAAGCTGCTCAAATTGAAGGTTCAAAAGTGTTTATGAGAAACCTATTGGATAAGTATAAAATCCACTCAAATGTAAAAGGGAAAGTCTTTAGATCTATGGATGGAGTAGAAGAATATATCGATAGGGAGGGGGAAGAAAATTTAGTTGTGAAACCTGAAGGTCTTACTGGAGGAAAAGGCGTTAAAGTTTTTGGGGATCACCTTCATTCAAAAAAGGAGATGCTTGATTATTGTGAATCACTAGCAAGCCAAAGAAGGAGATTTCTTTTAGAAGAAAAAATGGAGGGTGAAGAATTTACTTTGCAAACATTTGTTGACGGAAAAACAGTCCTAGGGAGCCCTCTAGTTCAGGATCATAAACGCGCCTATGAGGGAGATGAGGGACCAAATACCGGAGGAATGGGATCCTATTCAATGGCAAATCATTTGCTACCATTTATTACTAAAGAAGATGTGGATCAAGCATTAAAAGATATGAGAGATGTAATTCGCGCTATTAAAGCAGAAACAGGTGTAGAATATAAAGGATTTTTATATGGTCAATTTATGAAAACAGCATCAGGTAATAAATTAATTGAATTCAATGCTCGATTAGGAGATCCCGAAGCAATGAATATTTTGCCTATCCTTCAAACCAATTTTGTAGAAATCTGCCAAGCTATAATCAATGGTTATTTGGATAAACTGCAAATTGATTATGAGAAAAAGGCGACGGTCTGTAAATATTTGGCTCCTGAAGGATATCCTAAATCTCCGAAAGATAACCAACCAATAAATATTAACCAAGAACGACTGAAAAAGATTGGTGCGAAATATTATTATGCTTCAGCAGATAAAAGAGATGATAAGATTTTTACTACAACATCACGTGCTATGGGTATTTTAGGGATTGCAGAGAGCTTAGAAAAAGCAGAGCAGATTGCTGAGCGAGGCGTCGGATGCATTGAAGGCAATTTATTTCATAGAAAAGACGTTGGTACATTAGCATTATTACAGAAGCGAATTGATCATATTGATTCCCTTTTAAACAAATAATTACTCTCTTTTTTATTTCAAATAATCTGTATATGTTTATGAGTTAAATAACTTAATTTTTTATATTAAATTGTTTATAAATCATAATACATAAGTTATAATTTTATCAGACCTAAATAAAATTAAATGACTGCAAAACAAGAACCTCGAGATGACACAGATTTTAATACTTTAATTCGTGATATGTTTCATGCTGAGGAATGGAAGGATCGAGCCAATGCTGTTCGAAATCTTGGTTTTCTTCAAGATGCAAGAGCTGTAAATTTAATGTGTCGGGCATTGAAAAAAGAAGGGGAATACATGGTTGTAAATCGAATTATTGAAGCTCTGGGACGAATCAGGAATCCTAAAGCTACATTAGTCATTATAGATAAATTAAAGGAAGAAATCGAAAAGGAACAATCAGATAAATTCCGGATCACTACTATTATTGAAAGTTTGATGAGTATAAAGGATAAACGCGCTTTAGCATATATTGGGCATTTTCTTAATTCAGAGGATGAAGATATAAAACAAACTGCAAAAGAAGCTTTCGATGTAATAGAACCCAATTGGCGGGAAATCGTTAAAAAAGAAAAAAAGAAAGCTGAATCAATAGAAGAAATCTTTAAGAATAAATAATAGATATAACTTGAATGTTAAAATGTTACGAGAATTCGAGTCTAATATTCCTCATTTTATCGAAAACTTCATTTCAAATCCCCTAGAATATGCTAAAATTAGAACTCAACCATTATCAATTGATGAGCTTCGGCAAATAAAAGACCTATTTATTAAGAAACAACAATATATTTCTAATAATGTAATATTAGGTGGCGAGTTTCAAGATGTCTTGATTGTGGGGGATACTCATGGATTTCTAAAATCAACATTGCGTATTACAAAGCCTTTTTTGAATAAAGAAGTTAATTCTCTCTTGTTTTTAGGAGATTATGTAGACCGAGGTCCACATTCATTAATTAATTTATTATATCTATTGAGTCTTTATTTAGCATGGCCCAAAAATATACTTTTATTAAGAGGGAATCACGAAGATCTTTCCATAAATGGAAGATACGGATTTAAAGAAGAATTAAAAACACTTTATTCCGCAGAAGAATATGAAGAAATCGAAAAAATTATTGAAGAGATTTATGAATATATGAGTTTAATTGCCATTACACCACATAAATCAATTGCGGTCCATGCAGGAATTCCAAACAATTTAGAATCAATTAAAGATATTAGCCAGATTCCTAAACCACATAGTGCTATTGTTCAAAAATTTTCAATGTCTAAAAAGCTATTATATTTTTACCCTATTTTAGAACAATTACGATGGAATGATCCGCGGAAAGGCCAAAAAAGAGATTTTATACCCTCTAATCGAGGAGACGGATTTTATTTTTATAATCAAGCGGTAGTTGAACAGTTTTTACAAAAAAATAATGCTAAACGCGTAATTAGGTCTCATGAATCTCGCAGAGGAGGATATGATAATTTATTTAATGGTAAATTAATTCATATTTTTTCTACTGAACCTTATTTTGAATATGTCCCAACTGCCTATACAGTTTATGAAACTAAAGACGGACAGAGTAGTCTTAGAAATCTCGACTTTCAAATTGAAGAAAATAATATTTAAATGTGTTTTTTAATTTTTTTGAAACTATGCCCCAATTAATGAAAGGAGGAAAATATGTCTACGGCTGGTCTCAAGTAAGGGAAGATGGAAAGATTCAGATTCCAGATGAGGCAATAAGGGAATATGACTTTTCTGAAGATCAAAAGGTTATTCTCTTACCTGGAAGCGGGAAATCAGGGGGGTTTGGAATAACCACTGTTGAAAAATTGAATAATTCTCCGTTACGAGTTATTCTTAAAAAAAATCCTTCCTTAGCCCAATTCAAGCTTAAAAAAGGAGAACTAATTAGATATAGGGTAGAAAATTATTGTTGGACCCAAATTAGTAATCAATATATAGAATTACCTCAAGATACTCTAAAAGAATATGGATTTAATCCCGGAGATCAATTACTCTCCGTTCGAGGAAGTCACTTAGCGCTTGCATTCTTGACAAATGGTCCCATCTATGAAGAAGCATTAAAACATCCAGAATTGTCAGAATTTTGAATTTAATTCTTCTAATCCATTAATATATTTTAAAATATACGCCTACGATTGCTTTAGGGACGCTCAAAAGTCAAAGTCGCTGATAGTTCCATTTTCCATATCTCTATGCCAAATGAGAGTACTAGTTTATTTAAGGAACTACTTTCAACTGGTTTTTCAATCTTTCCTTCCCATTCTTTTATTTTCTCAATAATTTTTTTAATTAAATAATTTATGATGTCCAATTTTCTTATTGTTTCGGGCTCCTTTTTTCCAGCAGGATATATGAAAGTGGCATCAATTCCTGTTTTACTGAATTTTGAGACTAATTGTATGGTTGTATTGTACGTATCAAAGATTTTTTCGGTAATAGTAGATATAGCGGAACGGATTGCTATAACAACGTCTTTTAGATTTAATTCTTCTAATTTCTGCTCATTAGTCTTTAACTCTTTTAGATAAGTATCTTTATTTATCCTATACTCATTTTCCTCTGAAATTGTTTTTCACCTCCTTTTATATATTTCTTTATTTCTAACAAAGTTAATTTCTTTTTTATGCTATAATTTATAGGTTTTTAGATTGTATTTTGATAATAGAGGTTATATTTGTTTTTTTCTTCCTATCAACTTAATCTATACTAATATTAATTATGATAATTTCTATTAAAAATTTTTAAATGTATTTATTTATTTTTATGCTTATTATGTCTGAAATTAAGTCAAAAAGAAATATTATTTTCTTATTTCTTATCTCAATCTTATTAATCTCAAATATTTTGCTTTTGATTGCTGCCTTCCAATTATTTCCAACATATGGAGGGCATACTAGACAAATACTTTTTATCAAACCTAATGAACAAACTGATGAATCTGGTTATTTTATCATCCTTGATGAGCTTACACCAAAAGCGCAAGAATATGATATTGATTTGCTTTTGCATAGCAGGGGTGATTTAAAAATTGCCGAAGATCGACAATCAGTAGCTTTTAGCGTACCTAGTTATCTTTCTAATGATAATATTACTCTGAACGCGACTTTCTTAGAACATACAAATGATATAAATTCTGCAGAGGGCATTTTTTGCCCGAAAAACTATGATGAAGGTAATAATTATCCCGATATTGATACTACTTATATTAAAGCCAGATATTCGGGTTCAGCTAATCCTATTATGTCTACAGTTCTCTATCCTAAGAATGAATCGGATAACACTCAAATTATTCCCAATACAGTTAGCCGATCTGATGGATTAAAACAAATCGGTTCTCATGATTTTCTATTTCACCAAGAAAATCGCATCTTAGCTCAATTCACGAATCCTAATATTGAATTTAATGGAGAATTATTTTTTATTCGAACAAATAAAAGCGATTCTACGAAAATTGATTATCTATATCTTCAACAAGCAAAAGTCTTGAAATTTGGAAATAATCAAACATTCCAATCAACTAATTCTATTTCAAGCCTATTATTGACCTATTCTAATTCAACACAAATTTCTGGATATATCAATGGGAGAAACACGCAAATTTCAATTTATTGTCCATTTGGTGCTGATGCGGTGGAGATGGTTAAACTTAATGGATTAAATACAACGTTTTCGGTATCTCCTTCTGAAGATACTATATCTTTTACAATATTAGAATC
>SDNL01000080.1 GCA_004524365.1 Promethearchaeota archaeon
CTTGATTTTCAAATATCTCTATTGAATCCAAAATCTCCCCTCGTTCATTCTTAATTATGCCAATCTTTCCTAGTATTATCGAAAAATCATCTAGATCCTCTCGGGTTAATTGATATTTGGTATGTTCCATTTGGACCCATTTTTTTAAGAATTTCACGGGGACTCCCGTATTCCAGTGGTGCTGCCGTAGATAATTAAATAGTAACATCGGCGTATGAAGTTCCTCCAGTTCCAGATTACTGGGATTTACTTTAGTTTGCTTATAGGTGTGAAGCATCTTGATTAACTCATCGGTAAATTTTTGGTTTACGGATGTAATCGCCTTAAATTCCTCGAAAAACCGTGCCTGTTTTGAGTTTTCTTGGATAAAACGCGGTTTTTGCTCCATTATTTCATCTGGAATGTTAATATCGTAATAATTAGCCGCAAATTCAAATAATTTGAGATATTCCTCTTCATTATAGTCGCTAAAGAGCATTGGAACATCTATTTGATCGGGATTCGTATTCAACCCCTTATAAAGACGCTCGGTGATATTTTTAATCTTTAAAAGCTCGGTTCGGACACGTTCGGGATCCTTCGCAAGGGAAATCATCATATGTTCAAATTTTAATTCTCCCTCATTAAAATGATAATTTAAAAATTTGCCTGTTTTCTTATTAAAAAAGACGAAAGAATCATCAGCATCGGAAATACATTCGGTCATCGACTCATTTACATTTAAGATACAGTGAACCCGCTCTAATTCTAAAAGCTCTTTTGCTTTCTCTTTATTTAATCCATAGATTAAATAAAAATTAGGCGTGTTTCCCTCTGAGGCAGTTCTTAATAAATCCTTTAGATTATAGAGTGCGGTCGACTCCACATCTATTAGAGTATAACCCACTGTAAAGGTTTCCAAACCTTGCAAATGCTTCACATCTATGTGAGGATAAATTATCAGATTTTTTTGTTTGAAGAATAACAAATGTAAAAATTCCGGGGTAATAAAATCATATTCCGTGTCCATTTTCTTATAATATATTGTCTAACTTACCTTATTTTGATTTTAAATTAAATAAAATAATTGAAAAAAATAATTATTTGGAATTAAACAAAATGAATAGCACTTGTCCTAATAGATCCTTGAAAGTCTCCACCACATTTTCGCCCGTTAACGCAACCGACGGATACACAACATATGTTCCATCGGCATATTGTTCCTCTTCTGGGAGTCCTAATTCTTTCTTAAAATCTTCTATTGAGATCTTATTATCGATATCTTGCTTATTTAACTGGATAATATAAGGAATTCGTCTAGGGCTGGCAAAACTTAACAATTCCCGAAAACTCCGCTTGTTTTGCTCCATTTTTTTGGGCTTAGAATCGCCCACGAAAATTATCCCATCAGCACCATTTAAAACATATTCCCTCGTAGTTAAGAATCGTTCTTGTCCTGTACACGTAACTATATGAACAATAATAGTATAATCAATCTTATTTATTAGGGCTTCGAAGGAAAGGAACATTGAATCTTGCCATAAAGTTCGTCCATCATTGGTTTCAATAGAATATCCTTCAGTTATTCGGCGTTGAGATAGTTTTTCTTTTAATCTTATGAAGTTAGTGGTCTTTCCTGATTCACCTGGACCCCAATAAACAATCTTTAGTTGTATCATATTACCTAACATAGTGCCTTTTGGGTTCATAGTTACCTCGGCACCATTATCTGGCTCTAATTCATTATGTATCAAATATTTATCACCTCTTCACTCTACTGTTCCAATTGAATCGCCGAATAGGTCTTTTTTTAATGCTTTAATATGGGTTTTAAGTTCTTCTTCCTTCATTTTAAGGGTATTTTTAATAGGAACAGATTCTTCAATTGCCTTCTTAATTTGTTCGGCAAATCGCTCCATTTGAAGAATCATTACACCTATGTTAGCATTATTATCCGAGAGTAAAACAATTAGAATTTCCCGTTTTGAGTCATTATCTATCTTTACATCAGTAATAGATTTTACAAATAGACGCATATTATTATAAATAATTGTAGCACGATCCAAATAATCAGCATCGAAAAAATCTTGCCCTTGACGAGCTACTCCATACAGAGCTGCACCAAGAGAAGAGAGTTCCCAATAATTTAAATCCCCGTCAAACATCGGATCAACAGCAATAATCTTAGCATCTTCATCTACTGCAATCAAGCCATAAATATAACCAGCTCGAGTTAGGGTTCCGTAACTCGTACGCATCTCAGAAAGAATCTCGGCCACCCCATTCCTGTATAATACTTGAGGTACTTGTGTTGTCATGATTATTTATCTACTTTTTAATTAATTTTTTTAATTTATAGACTGTAGAGTTAACAACTTTATTTAAAGAAAAATTACTTCGAAATCACAAAAAATAAATCAAAGCAAGAAAGCCAAAATTTTCAATTTATATTAAAAAAACAATTTTTTCTTTATATATAAACCGCATCTAATGAAGAGTGAAGCTTATATGACACTTTATAATATTAGATATCGGTTTAAAAAAATTGGAAAGCAAAACGAAACCGTCAAATTATCGGAATCGATAATCTTGGATGATAAAACTGCCCAAGACTTTCTTGCGGAACTAAAAACTTTTCTTGAATTGGTGGAGGATATGCCGATCTCGGCGAATGCAAAGGTAAAGAAAGTGAAATATTTTATTAAAGTCTATCAATGTTTAGATCTCTCCCATTCAATGAAAACAATTAATATCAATGCAATAAGGAATCCTAAAAATGGAAAAGGTTCTATACAGCTTATTACCGATCCAGGAAATATTTCTCGATATTTGGATAAAGAGTTAAAAGATAGAACTTCAGAAAGTTTTTCAAGTCAATTTAAATCAATAAAAGTTTTAGAAACTTAATTTAATTTAACTTAAAACAAAATTTTTATTTTTCTTTTTTTAATCATTTATATATCTTAAACAATTAGATTAGGTTGGCAACTTTTTTCTTTTTAAATCCTTGCTGATTTTTATCAATGTATTAATATTACATACTAGGTGATGATTGAAAATTTTATGCCAATATTGTAAGAAAATTATCTCTAAAAACAGTTCCCACAAGATTTCGCATGAAAATATTGCAATTTCAAATCAACCTCTATGGTTTTGTTCCAAAAAATGTTATGAGCATTGGTATTCCGAAATCAATTCCCAAAAAGTTAGAACTTACTTCATATGGAGGGTGGATAGAATTCTCAATAAGGTGCGTTTTATAAAGAAAATTATTCAGATAAAGGGTTTTTCATTGGAATACGGACCTTCCACGGATGATACTCATTTTTCCACGAATTTAGAATAATTTTTTTAAAAAATTGATATACCTTTTTATTATACAAGAGTTCAATAAGCAGTATGAGTTTTAATTTTAATTCTCAAAAGATTTATTAAAAATCGTAATCTCTTTTTCTTTATATATGAAAATTATCTTTAACTGATAAAACATAAAAGATTGATTATATGAAAACTGTACCAATTGAAACACCCGATCCAAAATCAAAGCAGAAAACAAATAGTAATTATAGTCTCTATTTTTATACCTTTTTAACTATAAATCTTATTGCGGTCATCGTTAATTCGTACTTGCCAATATACTTTTATAATGTATTAAATGTAGATAGAACCCAATTAGCATTCGCTCAAATCATCTCCTATTCTGCACTCTTTATTAAACCGGTTATTTCCATCTATTTTGATAGGAATCCGAGACTGAAATTTCCTATAAGGTTGCTCTTAGTGGGGATAGGGGTAGGAATTTTACTTAGCTTTATTGCTTTTATACTTTCGATTCCCATTTTAATTATTTTTGGAATCTTTTTGGGTATCAACTTTGCCTTTACATCAGTAATAGATGTTATTATTAAGAAGGTATTAATAAAAAAATCCGATACGGAGAAAGAAAAAAATCGAAATGTTCTTTATTTTCAAGCCGGCTCTCTCATAGGTGCATTTCTTCCTCCTATACTTAGTATACTTCTCCCATGGAGTATGTTTTTTATTTCGAGTATAATTATAGTAGCACCCCTTATTATAGTATTAGCCTTTTTAGGAAAACCTGAATATGCTCCAGATAAGGAAAAGCTTACAACAGATACTTTTAAAGCTGAATTCTCATTTAAGAATATTGCACTCGTCTGTATTTTTACTTTTCTTATCTATGCTGATCAATTATACCAATATCCATTGGAACCATATTTGGTAGATTTTATGGGACAATTGCTTTTTAATATTGTTTTTATGATTTTTCTGTTGATTAATACCATAGGGATAATTTTTGCAGGTATAATCTCTCATCGCTGGAATAAAAAGAAAATTCTTGTGTATAACACTATCTTGACGGGGTTATTACTCCTTTTAACTCCTTTTGTGCCATTATTCATATTCCTTTTTATCTATGCGGTATTAATGATTGTGGGAGGGTTTATTATCGTGAACTTAATCTCGTTATTAATCGACGTAAGTAAGGAAAGAATCACTATTTATCAAACAATTGCAGTATTTGTTGTCATTGCTAAAATTGTCTTGGTTCCGTTGGGAACGGGATTATCGGAGTTTCTTGCATCTGAATGGATCATTTTTATTGCAGGAATATTATTTTTATTAGCTCTGATTCCATTATACTTTATTCAAACTTCGCCGACTCAAAACCAAAATTCAGATATAAGGCAAGATTAATAGATATAATTCTTTTCTTTTTTACTTTTTTTTCCTTCTTTCGATTTTATTTGATTAATTTTACTTGAGATAGTTTTATTACTTATTTTGGCATTTCTTAGTTTTTTCTTTTATATGATGAAGTTATGATAATATAATAAACTCTAATATGATTAATTGAAGGTGATCTACAACTATGGTTGAATATGTAGTATATGAAGTACCAGGTCGTAATAAAAATTACGCTAAATTGATAATAATTGGCATCTTAGCAATGCTAGGATTAATTCTTCCCTTTACAGCTGAGACTCTAAGATATCAATTAGGTGCTATATTCAGGCTCGTTTTTAACACTATTGGTATATTTTGTCTGATTATTGGTGGATTAATGACAGCATTTGGCTTTATAAGTTTATTTATGAAACGAATGAATTTTGGAATGCTGATTGTAGGTGCTTTGCTACTTTGGATTGGTTCTTGGATAACTGGGATTGCTATTGATTTCCTCGGATTTACTTTAGGAGCAGAATCTCCAATTAATGATCCAGGCTATCATTAGTATTTTTTCACTTTTTTTAAAATTCAAATAGATTAAAAAGAAAAGAACACGATTAAAAGTAATCTTAAAGAATAATACCTTCAAAATGATTTAAGACCCTTTTAGTTATAGGATCTGAGTTTTCTAAACAAGGATTTCCCCAAAGTGATAGTAGTAAGTCAGAATTAAGATGTAATATTGATTCTGGAAGTGACTTCAAATTATTACCCCCTAATAATAACTCTTTGAGACTTTTAAGTTTACCAATTGAATCAGGAAGGAAATCTAACTCATTATCCTCAAAATCTAATGAAATAATTGAAGTTAAATTTCCGATGGACTTCGGAATTTTATTTAAACGATTTGTACCATAAATTCTAGGATGGGGATTAGGCCCCATATCCAGTATTTTTAGCGATTCAAGATTACTGATCGTCTCTGGTAACATTTCTAATTTATTATTCAATAATAGAAGTTGTTCTAATGAGTTTAAATTTCCTATTGATTCAGGAAGAGTTTTTAAATTATTATAATTCAAATTAAGAATTTGGAGATTATTAAGTTCTTCAATAGCTCCAGAAAGATTTTCTAAAAAATTAGATTCCAAATTTAAAATCTTAATGTCTTTGAGTTCAAATACAAATTGAGGTATTTCATTCAGACCAAATCCTGAGAGATCTAATTCCTTTTTTTTGATATTATACTTATCTATTAATAATTCTTTAAGTTGATCTTGATTTAAATAATTTAAATAACCTCCTCTTTTTAAATCATTAATAATAGGAGAATCATTAGTTTTAAAAGCAGAACATATTTCTTTTGTAAATACTTTCTTTGCTGTGGGATCTCCAATTTCATATAATTTTTCTAGAATAATAAACCCGGTAAAGCCTTTTAATAATGTTGGATTATAATCTTCTTTAATCCATCTTTTATACTTATTAATATTCATAGAAAATCTCTTTTCAGCCGATTTAAGATCTTTTTCAGTCAATGTTTCTTTTTTTTTACTTGGAGATATTTCTTTGAAGGAAATTAGACTCTTTAAATTCTTTAGTTGTTTAAATTTTCTACCTTTGACATAAAGCATAATTTTCTCATTTTCTAACTTTAGAGTAAGATATTGATTTAATGCAATTCTTTTAGTATTCATTTTTTATTTTTTTCGAGGAGAAGGTTATCTAATGTATTACTAAATCCTATAAAAATTAAAATTTATAATAAGAAAAAAAATATTATATTCTTACACCAAAGTATTCAAGTCCAGTGGAAACGCCACATAGCATCAATAATACGAAACCTAATACAAGTATCACACACATACTATTTCTTTTAAATTTGGGCATTATAAGCATGCCTATTAGACCAGCAATTAGGATGAGTAATCCCATTATTGAGCCAAATGCCATTAGAAATTTAATCCCTTCGGTGAATCCGTCAATATAACTTTCTAATATCATATTGATAAATATATCAAATTGTTATTAATAAACAAAAAACCAATTTTTCCTTTAAATAACCCAAATCAATTACACTGATAACTAAGATTTCTAATTGAAAAATAATTATGAAGGTACCTATAAATGAAAGTTATTGAAGAAATTGGTGAATGTCCTCACTGTAATATGAACTTAGTACTATATAAAACTTCCAATTATAAGCGAATGGTGAAATGTGAGATCTGTGGTCATGTATATCCGATACCTAAGCGAGGAAAAATTCATTCCTCAATGCTTTACTGCCCAAGATATCATTATCCCATCCTTATTGTTCAAAAAAACAAGGATTCTAAGGCTTATTTTTGGACCGACCGCCCCTGCTTTACATGTCCAGATTTCGATTCTTGCGAGCCTGTGCAAGAGTTAATTAAGGAATTTACTGACTTAGAGGTGTATGGTTATTAGGCGTGGACGCTTTTTTTCAATTTTTCTTTTATTTTTTCTTTTTTTTTCACTTGGACTTTCCTTAATAATATTAAAATCAAATACTTTTACTATGATTAATCACCAATCTATAAAATCCCAATCAAGTCCTCGAACTCAAGCTTATGATGATTTAATAGTTGATAAAGTTTATACATTTTATTCGGGTAAAAACACTGTAAATCTTACTAATTTAAACTTTGAGAAAGGCATAAATTACAAATTTAAAATTGGCGTAGTAACTGAAGGTCATAGTTGTCATATGGAAGTAAACTTGATTGATCCTGAAAATGATTTGTATGCGATTTATACAACAAACACAACCGATGGAAATAGATTAAGTTTTAAGGATTATCGTACTATTCCTTTTGGAATTGCGGTTTCAGGCATTTATACAATTAATTTCACTAAGTTGGACGGCCCTAATATGAATATTCACCTTCAAATCTTAGAAGATGAACAATGTATTCAGAAAATTACTGACCCCTCAGCAATAATTCGTACCGAAATTTCCAAATTTAGCAAACAAGCAGGGGGAAATAATGATATCATTTATCACTATTTACAAGAACAGAGGATGTATCAGATCTTTATTGCTCGTATCTCTGCCACACGTGGTGATCAGCTCACTAATATTTCAATTGAACACACCCTCCGAGATGCCGCCGACCCACACACATTATTCAACATTTCGCTCCCCTCCCACTTGGGAGATGTCTATTCTGCCATCTCCTATTCTTTCGGGACAGCAACAGCGGGAGAATATAAGTTCAGCTTCACCTATGATCAACCGATGAACCATACCAATATTATTGTCATCATCGCAGATAAATACCTTATTGCCAGCGGAGAAGAAGCCCAACCTCCTGAGAATACAACAGAACCCGATCCTGAACCAACCCCTCAGATTTACGTATCAATACCATCAGAGATACAGCTTGGTCTTGGTCTCGGTATTGGAGTAATTATATTTCTGGGATTAGGGCTTATAGGTTATGCTAAATTAAAAAATGTAGTATAATATTAAATTTTCAATTCTTTCTTCTTTTTTTAATTAATTGTCCTTTAATATGTTTATTTAAATTGATACTTATATTACTATTGAATAATAAAAAGTTATTAATTTTACATAAAGATAAAAATGTGCCAATATTGTCTTAAACATTCAAATAAAGTTTGGTATTTGGAAAAGGATTCATATGATATCAACTCGGGAAATTTTATGAAGATACTTCCAGGAAAAGTAAGAAAATGGTTTTATGACTTTATTAGTTCACAGCTGGACAATATAGTAGACAGTCAAACGGAAAGTATAGGAACTGAAAATGAGCCTTATACAGGGTTGATGAGATGGTTTTTTAATTACTTCGCAAAAAATATTATTGGTGGACAAGTAGTTCCTTCTTTTCATGATGCCCTTAAAGTAATAGATATGGGTGATGATTTTTTTCTCCATTATTGCTCATGTAAGAGGGGTGCGGGAGGAGGTGATGATTATAGATGCATCTTTATAAATCATAATGCTCATAGACAGAGAAAAATGAGCACAGTTAACAAAGATAAGGGACGTTTTATTGATAAGGACGAAGCAAGAAATATTTTGAGGGAACATAGAAGAAAGGGACTTTTTCATACTGTTATGTGGGGTATGAGACCAAAGGTATCTTGTATTTGCAATTGTGATCATTACTGTGCTGGTCTCTATGTACCAGAAATAAGATGGGGACTATTACCTTCGATAAAAGTTTCTAGGGTAAAGAATAGAGATAACTGTGAGCCCGATTGTAATATTTGCTTAGAAACTTGTTATCCAAAAGCTATTGTTAAAGATGAAAAGGAGAAAATTATCAAAGTTGACCAAACTAAATGTATTGGATGTCACTTATGCATTGAAAATTGTCCTAAAGGAGTATTTGAATTTGAACCTCGAAGAATATATTATGATGTTATTACTGGAAAAACGATAGAGCGAACAATACCACTTTGACCAAAAGAATTAAACAATTAGCTCCACTAATATTAGGTTTTATTTTCCTTCCTTTCTGAATTGGTATAAATAAAAAAGTAGAAAATTAAATATATAAAAAATAGAAAATTTGAAATTATGAACTTACTAACTTTTGCCAATCTTTAACCATAGAATCAGAAACGCCGCTGATTTTAGATGAAAGTTCCTTGGGGTTTGCTTTCAAAAGCTCCTCAACATTATTTATTCCCTCTGCTTGAAGACTTTTTGCGGTACCCGAGCCAATACCCTTAATATCGGTAAGTTCCTTCCCATTCGTAGGATTTGATTCTTCTAAAGTATCTGTTGCAGATTCATTTTCTTCAAATTCTTCCTTAGTCTCGAAATCCAATCCTTCGGCATCTGGAATCTCAACTTCTTCGGTATCGGCAACCCCAGCATTGGTAATGAAAAATTCACACTCTTCAGGGGGCAAGTCTGCCGCATCCACGATTACAGCCCGGCGTTTCAAGGAACTATTCGCCGAGAACCC
>SDNL01000081.1 GCA_004524365.1 Promethearchaeota archaeon
AAAATTAATCCCAATGATTTAAAAGATTTAGATACAAATGATAATCCTGAAGATATTCTTAAATATCTCTACAAGAAAATATTTGGAAATGATAAAGGAGACGATCGGGACGAGGATGATAATATTGATGAAGATAAAACAGGATATTATATATAAAGATATTCCCTAGTACTCAGTATTATTATTTACTTATTTTTATAGAAACAAATCGACTTCTGCTTTTTTATAACTAAAGAATTATTCCTAAGAATTAAATTTTCTCATATTAATTAGTAGAAAAAAATTGAAGAATTTGACTTTGTATTTTTTTTATTGCTATTTATTTAATTGTAAAATTGTTCTTAGCGCGGTTTTCGTCACTTTTTCAAGAAAATTAAAATCTAATCTGTCTATAGTATCTGCGGGACTATGATAATAAGGAAAGCGAAAATTAGCAGAATCAGAAAGAAAAAGACCGGGAATATTTTCTCGCCAGAATGCCCCATGATCCGATCTGAGTAAGTCGGGAAAGGTGGAGGCGAGCTGTTCATATCCAATTTTAAAGTGAGCACAAGCATATGGAAGATCAATCATCTGATTTGAAGCACTTTGAATGAACGCTTCCATTATTTGTTCCGATCCTTTTGAAGCAATAACAGTGAGAAAATTTCCAATCATTTCATCGAAATCAACTTTATATGTATCAAAAATACTTCTTAGAATCCGCGGAGTCATTGATTCGGGAAACCGTTGGCTATGAAGTCTTTTTTCCGTATAGGCTATGGTATCGAAGCATAATACGCCTTTCATTTTTAAGTCTCTTTTAAGAGCTTCTTCTAACCACTTTTCGCTCCCAACGCAATACATATTTTTTCCTTGTCGATCTAAATCCGCGTAATATCCTTTCCAATGTTTAAAATAGTTCTGGACTAATTCTGGAGCTTCAATATCGATCTCTTCCATCGCGTCCCGATGAGCATCTATATATGATTTACCTCTGCCCCTAAAGGAATAAAAGAGATCATCATAGTTTCTCATAAATTGATGAATCGTTACAGAAGTGTATCTATTCCTCTCATCCGTCATTCCGAGTTCACGGGCTTTTTTCTTGCATTGGAGGTCTATATAGGGATTGCCCTCTTCTAAAGAAAAACTGATAAAACGTACATTACAATCGGATTGTTCTTCAGCTAATACTCTTGCGCATTCAAGCATTAATGCAACTCCTGAAGCATTATCATTGGCTCCCGGACAGTTCTCTACAGTGTCGTAATGAGAAATAATCACTAATTCAGGTTGCGAACCATCCCCTATCGATCCTTCTATATTTCGAAAAGGTTCATCAAATCCTTTAATTTTAAATTCTTGCTGAGTTGTAATTAATCCATAAGTTTCAAGTTTTGATGCGATGTAATCAGCAGCCTTATTTAAATTATTTAAATCTGATGCGGGGTGTCTATTTCCTTCCAATCTTAATATATGTTCATATAATTTTTTGATATTAACTTTTTTAATAATATCTTCCATAATCATATAATCCTATTTCTTTACACTATTTTAATTTTCAATATTTAATATAGAATGATAATTATTCTAATAAACCTTCATATATAAGAAAATTAGTTGATTAAATAGCTTAAGACAAATACTAAAAATTAGAAAAGTATAAATAATTTTTAAAACTTAAAAATCTATTTTAGAATAGCGATCTATTCTTCTTTTATTCTAAATTTGGAACATCTTAAAATCTATTTCAAAAATTTAATTGGGAGAAAAAATAAATAATGAATAAGGATAAGGATAGAAAATTTAAAGAGAAATATGGGATTGAAACGGGATATTTTAAAAATGGAGTCCCATTTGCTCGTTTTGGGCAAGGATCAGAAATAATTATTAATATTGAGGCATTAACATATAATCATGCCCCTCCGACTGGCTTTGAATTAAAACAATTCATTAAATCTACTGAAGTTTTTGCTAAAGATTATATGGTGTATAACATTGGGCGTAAACCAAATTTACCTCAAGGGTATTATATGGATAAAATGGCTGATGATTATGCTCAAGTAATTAAGGAGGAATTAAAAAAGCCAGTTATCGTGATGGGTACTTCCACGGGAGGACAGATTGCCCACTTTGTATGCGCTAATTATCCAGGCTTGGTCGAGAAATTAATCTTAATTTCTACAGCGTATAGGATAAGCAAAGAGGGAGAAACAATCGAACGAAAATCAGCAGAATATTTTGAAAAAAAACAGTATGGAAAATATCTTTCAACTTTAATGGATTTAATATTTAATCATGGCATAAAGAGAACTCTTATTAAAGGTTTTATTAGATTACTCGGTAAATTACTCGTGCGTGATGTGGAATATCCAAATGATTACTTGGTAGAAGTGGAAGCCGATAGAGAGATGAATTTTAAAGATCGTCTACACGAGATTAAAGCGCCTACATTAATCTTAAGCGGAGTTCGGGATGTTTGTTATGGTATTGAAGATGTCAGAGATACAGCTAATGGGATTCCAAATGCCAAATTAATTACATATAATAATTTCGGTCATAATCTTATGATGGCAAACAGAGATGAAATACAAAAGGAAATCTTAGCATTTTTGAGAAATTAAGCTAGAGGATTACAGTTTAATTCAAAATTTTTAAAAATAGAGTCTCACAAAAATTAAAAAGTAAAAAAAAAGTAAAAAAATAGAGTGAATTACGAATTATTTCTTCTTTCTTCGCTTCTTTTTGGTATCAATTCGCTTTATAATGAGCGATTCAGCATGAACTTTACAATTTTTAAGGATGATCCTAAATCCACCGCCACCTCCAACTCCAGGAACTGTCATTTGTTGGGTTCCCATTGGGATCATTGCACCTTCTTCCTCATATTCTTCGTATTCTTCCTCTTCCTCTTCTTCCCAGGTTGATACTATAGGATGATTTTTCTCCTCTAAGAATGCCTTCAATTCTTCCATATCGGACGCATCCTTTTCTGTGGCAATCAAATCTCGTAATTCTTCTGGTATAAATTCCTTAACTCGTTCTTTAAGACCACTATTCATCCATACTGTTTGTTCTAAACCATGTTCTAAGCCATCTTGGGCCGCATCATATTGTTGGAACTTAGGACTAGAAATATATTGCAAGGAAATACCATTAAACCCAGGCATCTGTTTACCTCCACCTGTTTGGTTGGCCATTGTTGAGAATGCTAAACCATTAATTGCTTTATGATCCGCATTTCTATCGATAATTCCATGACCATTTACTTCTGGGATATAGAAATCAATTGCCTCGAAACATCCACAGGATGTATGAGGCCATTCCATTCCAGAGTACAGATATACTTTATCTACTTCACCTAATGACCGCTTCTTTGTAACTTCATTCACACCGGTATATTCTCCAGCTAATTCATTTAAACATTCACCCGGTTCCACAGCATAAATTGGTCCTTTAGGATCAACCTTTGCAGCTGCTCTAGCATCAAACCAGTTAATTGAACCGCATAAACTTGTTCGATCAGGAGTAATTGTACATACGTGTGTTGGAGCAAAACTCTGACAGAGTACGCATCCATAGAACATATCTACATCCGAATCATGTAAGCCTCGAGCCCGTTCATCTCTTTTCTCGTAGGTCGACATTGCCATTTCATATGGTTCTTCAATAGCATCTTTATCAGTATAAAAGGATACTTGACACTTTTCAATAATCGGTAGTTCTGCCTTAAAGAGGCGAATTAAAATGGTTCCAAATTGTTCAAAGGAATTAAATCCTTTCTCGATGGCTTTCTTGGATACCCGTAGCCAGTTGGTATACCTCTGGTTGAGATGCATTACACCATTAATGAAGTTGCAAAATTCGTGAACACGTCGTTCAAATACAGCCTCTAAATCCTCTTCTAATTCCTCCCCAGCACATTCCACTAAAATTCCAATTGGATGGCGGGATCCTTCTTCCATATCACTTAAATCGGGACCCACTAAGTTCACTTTTCCATCCTCAATGTCACCAGGCTCTCGCACCTTGACTAATTCGAAATGGTGTTCAATCTTAGGGCCGCCAAGTTCCACATACATTTGTTTTGAGCGGATTCGTTCACCCTCATATACGGGTCCTACATCCACAGGCATATCAGAAAAACTCATATTTCGTTTTTACCTCATTTCGTTTTTATTTTTATTAATTATATTTATTTTAACTATATTTATAAATTCTCTATTACTGTCTCTAAGAATTCCTTCCATTCTCCATCCGGAAGATTGGGTAAACTGAACCGAGCATTTGGATGTGCATATTTATCCAATTCCACTGTTCGAACCCAATTCGTGAAATTCTTAAGTCTACTCAATGTTTGGCTGCTGTAATATACAAGATGACCTCCAAAAATAGCCATTTCGTATTGTCCCTCCCCGTCAAACCCGCCCCAGTCTTTATCGGAAAGTCTGTCTGTGACATTTATCAGTGTTTGGTCAATTAATTTCCCTTCATCCATGTGCTCTTTTAGATATTTATAGGTATGTCCAGTGGCAACTACAGGACAATCAAGCTTCTTTGCGATCTCAATGAAATAATCAATGACTTTCTTCCCGTCAAGTTCCCATTCTAGCGCTTCGGCACCAATTACCATAATCTTTTTCTTTGGGGCTGAAATAATATTAGCCATTACCTCGGGCTTCGATACTGTCGTTCCCATTTCAGGACCCGGGATATTGGCCTTTTGATAAGGTCTTGCCATTTTTCATCAATTTAATTTTTTATATTATTATTGTTTTTATTAAAACTTATATAGTAGATAGAAAAATAATTTGAAATAAAAAAATATTTGTTTTTATGAAGGAATGTTATATATGGTTTAAGATAAAACAATATAGAATGGAATCTAAATAATTTTGAAAGAATATGCATAAAAGATGAGATAAGTGAAAGGAAATCAAGGGTGAAAGGAAAAAATCGAGAAAATAGATTATGGAAATTAGAAGGGAAAATGATTTTGTAAATATTTATTCAAAATAAAATATTGAAAGAATGAATCAAAAATAGTGGATATCAATTTCAAGTATTTTTTTAATTGACTTTATTGCTTTCTGCAACGCATTCGAATATTTTTGGGTGAAACATGTATTATCTTGTCATTTAGTTGAATATTAATAAGATATAACCATTTCAAAGGAAAGATTATGCTTCCGGATAATTTCTTTGCTTTAAGTGAACCTTTTCAATAATAATAAATGATATATCAGAATGTTAGAGCGAAAAGATAAACCATATTCAAGGAACTAAAATTATAAAATAAATAAGTATAGAAAAAAGAAAAAGTAATAATATTTTATAAAAAAATGATAGATTATTTTTAGTAGAGATATAAAAATTCTAATTGCTTGAAGTAGTGTTTAGTGGAAGCAATATCGGGGTATCCATTCCGATGAATAAATAGGATTGATCGTGGGTTTCAATAGTTTCAATCCACAAATACTGGAGTAATTCCGAATTAGTCATATTTAAAGTTTCTTGTAATTGATTTAAGGCTTCAGCGATTCCTTCATATTCGATTATTGTATTATTAGCTGCATATTCCGTAATCAATTTTTCGGTTTCTTGGCGAATTATTTCTGCCTCCTGTTCTAACTGAGCAATTTCAACTTCTACTCTCCATACTTCATATTGTTCTACTGCCTCTTCGAAGCTGTCAGGAAAATTTATATGGCGTAATTGAAAATTACCCACATCTACAATGGAAGACAAACTGCTAAAAAGCGCATCACTCATATCTGCATTAACAAGGCTTCTGTTAGCATAGAGTGTTTCTGCCTCAAAGTTTCCAACGACTTCTCGTAGAGCAGACCGAGCCTCCGCCTCAATATAATCCAGATAGCCCATTCCATAATTGGAATATAAAGCTAATAAATCAGTTTGGCGAATACGAAACTGAAAGGAGAGATCAATTTTAACCAAGAGTCCATTTTTGGTTTGCACATTTATGGGAATATCGGATGCATCTGGATCAGGAGTAAATTCAATTGTGGTATAAGTAGAAGGAAATGTAATGAAATCGTACCAAAAACCTATAAAATAAAGACCTTCTCGA
Organism: Promethearchaeota archaeon; assembly: GCA_004524365.1. Lineage (GTDB taxonomy): Archaea > Asgardarchaeota > Lokiarchaeia > Sigyniarchaeales > SOKP01 > TEKIR-8. The sequence continues at coordinate 6,074 of SDNL01000081.1, forward strand.
TAAACAGTGGTTTCTATTTGTTTTGTAAGATTATTCTGTTTTAAGCCATATTGATTATAATCAACACTTTCAAAGGAGAATCCAAGGAGGCTGAATCCTGTGATCGTTGCAATTAAAATTATTACTCCACCTACATATAAAATTATCCTTTTTTTAGGAAGTCTCATTTTCTTTTACCTTCTTTTTTTGATATATTTTATTTTTTTTATTTTAATTTTTTAGATTTCTAAAGAATGTCACTCAAGATATAGATCGTGACACAAATATTTAAATCTAGTGTCACTTTCAATCTCCTCCATCCCATAGAAATTCATATTTTTCAGAATCCAATTTAATTTTACTATTAAATAAACGTTCCTAAGAATTATTTTTAGACAATTAACTCCCAAAGTAAATAATTTCAAAGCCATTCTTGAGGTCTTAATCCTATTTAATTGATTAAAATGTGAGATTTCGGATTCTGAAATTTTTAAAATCGAAAATTTTTTCATGAAATCAAGAGAGAGATCACTATATGAGTATTTATTTATGATCTATTGACTATATATTTAATATATAAAATATATAGAAGTGATTTCCTATTTCCAGAACCTTAAGAATAAATAGAAATAAAGTTAATAAATATAAAAAAGGAGAGATTGTAATAGTTTTAATCTCTAAATTGTTTAAATAATCTCTGCCATGTGTGATATTTATGAGTTAACTTTTGGGTCATCGATGGTCGTGGCTCGTAGGATGTTATGAGATTCTGAGATTGGATTTCCATCTTTAAATCTTCAATTGATCGAATTTTGTTAGCAGCTATATCGCATAATAGGAGTAATCCTTGAATAGTAGTTTCAAAACTAGTGGAAGTAGTTATGGAAGTGCCAAATAAATCAGAAAATCTTTGTAGAATTATGGGATTCCTAGTAATACCGCCCATAATAGAGAGACTATGATCAACTTTACTTAATTTTTCTTTTAATATCTCAATATTCCCGGAGATCGCAAATTGAACGTTATCAAATACCGCAGTAATAAACGAGTCTCTTTTAATTGTAATTTCCTCCACGCCACCTGGACTTTGGAAATGAAACAACCCAGGTGTAATGCCCATTTGTGTGCTTGCTAATGGTGAAGGGCCTAAAAAGGCATATACAGAAGCTGCTCGAAGGTCCTCTGGTGTTGCCTTTTTTTCAAATGTATCAGAGTTTTTATATGCTCGATCTAATTTCTCGAATTGTTGAGATAATTCAGAAGCCTCATCAGAAAAAAATAATTTTGCTGCCCATTTTAATAATTGCCCCGTCACTCCTGTATTTGCTTCAATATAAAAGCTGTCGCATATATTTTTTACTGCCATTAAACCAGACCAAGTTTCTTCCTTGGAAGGTAGCAATAATTCATCCGAGATCATCTGAACAGGTGTAGTAGTCCCTAGAACCGCTCCTATAGATCCATTTTCAATACATCCAGAACCTAACAATGCAGCTTGGGTGTCTGGGAGGCCAGCTACGAGCTTAGTTTCGGGGGAAAGACCTAATTCATTTTGGTATTGTTCAGAAACGGTTCCAATTACTTCTCCTGGTAGAACTGGCCATGGAAAGAAATATTCAGGTAGATCAAGTATATCTTCCCAAGCAGAATGCCAGAATTTTGTATCTAAATCGAAAAATCCAGACTCCCCCGCACTAACAATGTTTGCATGAACCTCACCTCCCAATTTTACCAGAAACCAACTATCTTGAGGGAGATATTGAGTGATTTGATTTATTCTCTTATCATTATCAACTTCTTCTTGGAAATATTTATAACGAGCAGGTGGCAATAATAACGATGGAAAGTGTCCACAGCTCTGATAAATCGTTTTTCCTGTATATTCATAAAATGCATCCTCAAGTTCATCAGCATAATCAATTCCTAATAGCTCAAAACTTGCTCCAATGTAGACTGCATTGTTATCTTCATCAGTAAAAACACAACTAGGACGAATAGAAGATGAAGTTATATATTTAATATATTGAGGATCAATATCAGTAGATTTAATTGTAGTTTTAGTTAATTTAACCAAATTATCCCAATAATTTCGATAATTCCATTCACGGTGAAATCCATCTTCACTTTCTATAATTTGAGGAGTCCAAGAATGCAGTGCCAATATTTCACCTAGCTCATTAGTGACACAACATTTTACAATTTTACTTCCCGCATCATAAACCATCCTATATTCAGACATATCCAAGCTCAAGGTAGAATTGTATAAAATTTATTATTTATCATTAGAATATAAAATATAATAATAAATAATTTTAATATAAAATTTGTTGGTATATTATGGATAATTCTACAAATAAAAGAAATACTTTAAAGAGTTTAAATGCTCATATGATCGTAGCACTTTTATCAATATTTATTGCAGGTATAGCGTTAATATGTATTGGCTTCCTATTTGGAACCAATTTAGATTTGATTATTAATACTAATTGGATTATTATTTTATTTCAATGGCTCGCAATTATTACAACAATGCTTGGATTACTATTAATTCTTTTGGGAGTTTTTCAATCAATTGGAATAACTAAAAGGATTAAAGGGATATTTGATATTATTCTTTCTGGAAAATCAATTGGGTTAATTGGAGGATCCAAAACCGAACCTAAAGGAAGAAGTGGTTTGAACATTATTAGACCCCCATTGAAGGAAAGTCAACCAGAACAAGCTCCAAAAGGAGCACAAGTGAAAGATGTATCAAGAATTCAGACAGAGAAAGCTTTAAAAACTAAACCGACACCTACTCCTGTTTCTGAAGGAGAAAATGAGCCAGCGAAGGAGGAAAGCTTAGATATCTCTCTCGAGGAAGCATTACAAAAAATAGTAGATAGATATATGGATCCTAAGGTCTCTAAAGCTTTTAGTAGCTGGAATGAAACGTTGATGATGACTTTTCCTGATAAAGACAAATCATATTTATACAAAATTAATTATAATAAAGGGATAGATTTAGAGGAGGGATATGATGAAGAAGCTGCGGTCCAAGTGAAATTAAGCTCAGAAATCTTTATTAAAATGATGACAAAGCAGATTAACCCGATAAAAGCATACTCTAGTGGAGAACTGGAAGTATCCGGGAAGATGAGAAATCTCTTAAAATTACGGAAGTTAATGTTTTAATAGATATTAAAAATGGAAAAAGTAATGAAAAAATGAAAACATATATTACAGCCCAATTATCTCCCCAGTCTTTAGAACAACTCAAAAAAGTTGTAGGAGACGATATTGTCTATGAAAGCTGGCGAGATACTAAGAATGTATACTTTAGGGCGGATGAGTTAATTAAGAAAATTAAGGAAATCGGTGCCGGAATTTTGATTTGTGAAGCAGATAATGTAAAAAAGGATGTATTAGAAAATGTAGATTTAAGAATTATTGGTTCGACTCGAGGAGATCCTAATAATATCGATATTGAAACCGCATCAAAAAAGGGAATTCCCGTTCTTAATGCACCTGGAAGAAACACCACAGCAGT
>SDNL01000082.1 GCA_004524365.1 Promethearchaeota archaeon
GAAGATTTTCCCGATACCCATTTAGTCTTGAAGGATTACTTAGTTTTCCAATAGAGTAATACCAAAATTAGTAGTAATAGTATTTATTAATTTAAAATGATTCTAATTTAAATAATATTGATTGAATGTTAAAAGAATATCAATAAATTATCTTATTTTATTTTATCTTATTATGGGGGAAAATATATGAAAATAGATGATATTTATAATTCCGCGAAATTTGAAGAAACTTTACAAAAAGCTCAAGGACTTGGGAGAGAGATACTTGATGATTATTTCTCTCGAACACCCTACTCAAATAAAGAAAAAGAGAAAGAAGTTTCATTTTTTTATGAAGATCTTGAATTTATACGGAAAAAATGGATATTGGAGATTCTATGGGAATTAGAAACCTATAAAGGGTCAAATTTTAATGAACTAAAAAGAGCGATCAAGGGAATTTCTTCGCGATCACTCTCAGATAGATTAAAAGATTTAGAAAAAAATGGGATTGTAGAGCGAAATGTTGAAGATTCAAGACCACCTAGTGTTCTATATAAATTAACCGAAAATGGAGAAGGATTCGTGGAACTAATGATTTTAGTTATACTTTTTTTAAAACGTCCTTAAAAAAAAATAACTTTTTTGGTTCAATTTAAATTTTTAAGATATTTATGTAATCATGATGATTTTTTATCATTTGTTATAAGAGAAAACTCACTCCTTTATTTAGAAGGTGCATATTTCATATAGAGGTAGTGAAAAAATTTAAACTACCTTTAAGTCTTTTTACTAGGATATTTATAAATAGTTGAGTATATACTTATTTTAATAAACTTTTAAACAGAAATAGCAAAAAATTAAGAGAATTTAAATAAAATGTCGGACATTTATCAAAAATTGGAAAAAATAGTATCTAAAAATTATATATCAAACAGCGAATATATTCGACATGCTTATTCGAGAAATGTTGATCCCCTTTTACAAGGAGTTCCTGATATCGTTATTAGACCTCAAGATACTCAAGAAATATCAGAAATAATACGAATTGCTAGCGAAGAAAAGATTCCAATATACCCCCGGGGCGGAGGAGATTGTGAATTTGGAGGAAGTAAGCCTATTGGTAACCAAGGAATTGTACTTGATATGAAGAGAATGAATAACATTATTAATTTAGACGAAGACAATCTTATTGCTACGGTAGAGGCGGGAATCTCTTGGGCAAAACTTAATGAATTTTTGTCCGATTATGGATTATATACGGGGTGTATGGGACCTGGATCTGGTATGACAGCTTCAATAGGAGGAGGGATTTCTCACCATTCTGTTGGGGGTGGCGGATGTGCCAAATATGGAGCTTGCACAAATCAACTAGTCTCCTTGGAAGTGGTTTTACCAACAGGAGAAATAATAGAAACTGGCTCCCAAGCAAATAAATTTTCAAAATCTCCATTTAATCGTTTTGGAAATGGTCCCGACCTCGCAGGTCTTTTTTGTGGAGATAACGGGATTTTTGGAATCAAAACCAAAGTTTCATTACAAGTTTTTCCTCGACCTCCTTATGCGGAATATAAAACCTTTGTCCTAAACCGAAAGTCTGCTCAAGTAAGTGCTGAAATTTTCTCGGACATTCGGCATAAAGGGATCGATGTTTATGATGCAATGTATATTATGGATTTAGTGGTAAATATAGGATGTCAACAAGGACTATTTCCAATGTGGGAAGATAATCTCAAACGAAAAAAGGGAATTTTTTTCTATACAATTGAAGCAAATACAGAAGAGGAACTGGAAGCAAAATCGAAGCAATTGGATGAAATAATCTTAAATAAGAAGAGAACCGAAGAATTAGGGTCCGAAATTTCCGACGGAAATATCGCTAAATGGCATTATGAAGAACAAGGACACTGGCAATTCTATCATAACCTTTGGGGAATGTTTCCAGCATTAGAACCTCTGACAGCGGAATGTTTTACACCCATTAATTCTTATCCTGAAATTTTGACGGATATAGATATGTGGGATGTGGAACATAACGATGAGATTCAAAAAATAACCAATATAACTGGTCAGAGGCCTATAACAGGAAGTGGTCCTATTTTATTGATAGATGGATGTAATGTAGAACTTACTTGCGGATTTACCAGCTTTTCTTCCTATCATAATGGGGAATATCATGAAATAATAGATGAAGTTAATATAAAATTATGGAAATCACTCTTAGAACGCGTTACCAAGCATGGAGTTCAATGGTATATGATGGGTGAAATAATGTCCCAGATTATGGTTGAAATTGGAGCATATCCAGAAGATTTTTACAGTTTCATGAAATCGATGAAAAAAACCTTAGATCCAAATCTAATTTTAAGTAGGGGTAAATATCATTTTGGAGGTAAAAAATAATGAAAGAGGAAATTGTTAAATTCAGAGATAGTGAACTCTTAAAATCAGAGGCGGATATTTTTAAAGAAATTGAGGCAGAGGTAGGTTTAAAGTCTACTTCTAGGCCAGATGCATTCGATACATTTGTTCCACTTCAATTTATTGCAGAAGATTATCGAGTAAAACATATAACTTTACATAAATACCCTTTTTCAAATTTTCCAGAAGCAATTTCTAAGCTTAAATTTATTGAAACGATAAACTTTACATCAACGGAATTAGTAGAAATTCCTGATTCAATCGGAAAACTCAAAAATCTTAAGACTTTTGCAGTAGATAAAGGAAAACTCTCGAGTCTTCCTCCGTCAATAAGCGATTTAAAGTCCTTAAAAACTCTGATGCTACAAGATAATAAATTCACCGAATTTCCAGAAGTGATCACGGAATTAGAATCATTAGAGAATCTCTATCTATCTTCAAATCATTTAAAGACACTACCCGATACGTTTGGAAATCTAAAAGGACTCAAAGAGTTAAATCTTAGTAGAAATGAAATTAAAAAGCTTCCAGATTCCGTTGGAGAGCTTTATTTATTAGAAAGTGTAATTCTATCAATGAATCAACTAACTGAGCTACCATCATCTATTGGAAAACTATCCTCTTTAAAAAGCATCTGGTTACAAGAAAATAAATTAGAATTGCTTCCAGAATCAATTTTAAACATTAAAACTCTTGAAGATTTAAAAATAGATGGTAATCCAATATATGATACCCCCAGCATAGAAGTAAAAAAAATACTTGAAAAATTAAAAAATCTAGGAATTAGAGTTGATTAAAATAACGAGGGATTGAAAAATGAATGAATTTAAAAATTTAAAGAAAAAATGGGAAGCCATAATGTCTTGTATAGAATGAGGGAAATTATCCTTCATCGCAAAAGGGTTGTGGAGATTGTGGCTATGCCATCAGACCTGCCGTGGGACGATATTTAACATGTCCTGTAAAAGAAGCACTAGGGGATGAGGCATTTGAAATATATTTTTCCCGAGGACGTATGGCAATACTGAAAAGTATTTTAGAAGGAAAACTAAGCTTGAGTCGAGAGCTAGCTGAATATGTTTATCAATGTTCCGAATGCGGCAATTGTACTGAAGTCTGCCATATGACGCAAAACGATAATATCATATTGAATACTTCCAAATGGATTGATCATGTAGAGGTTTGGGATGCATTAAGGCGAGATCTAGTAAAAGCAGGTTATGCACCACTTGAAAAACATGCAAGGCTTATAGAATTAATGAATAGAGAGGATATGAAAAATCCATATGGTGAACTCAAGGTAAAAAAGTATGAATGGGCAAAAGGGTTTTCAAATATAAAGGAAAAAGGCGAATTAGCTATCTTTGCGGGTTGTACAATGCCTTTACGGCAAAGGGAAACATTAAAAAATATGATGAAAATACTTGAAGCAGCTGGGAAAGAAATCGCCTATTCAAATGATGAGTGGTGCTGTGGTTCTATTGCCATGAGAATTGGGGATTATAAATCTGTAGAAGAAGAAGTGCACCATAACATTGATCTCTTCAAGAAAATGGGAGCAAAAATAGTATTTTCTCCTTGCGCAGGATGTTATCGTACACTAAAAAAGGATTATCCTGAATATATTGGGGAAGACCTTCCATTTGAAGTAAAGCATATTACCGAATTATTAATCGAAATGATGAATAATAAAGAAATACCCTTTAAAACTCCCAATAGTAAAACGATTAAAGTTACTTATCATGATCCTTGCCATTTAGGACGCCATATGGGTTTATATGAAATTCCTCGGGATGTAATAACAAATATTCCGGGAATCGAGTTAATTGAAATGAAACGTAATAAGAATAATGCTTGGTGTTGCGGTGCAGGTGGTGGTGTTAAGAGCCAATTCCCCGATTTAGCTGTAGAAATTTCAAAAGAAAGAATACATGAAGCTATCGAAAGTGGAGCAGAGATATTATTAACAAGTTGTCCTTTCTGTGTTGGAAATTTAACAGATGCTTATAATGAAATGGATTCAGAAACAAAAGAGAATATAAAAGTAGTTGACTTAATTGATTTTATAGCTTCAAGATTGTAAATTTCAGCAAATCTATTCTAAATTACAAAATTAATATAATCGATTTTTTTTTTATTTTACTCATTATATTGTTTTTAAGAAATATTTAAAAACTATTTTTAAGTCTTCTATAATAAAGCTTTAAAACTTTTAGTTATTATGACGGACTTAACAGAAAAAGAAAAACAGCTTAAAAAACAAAAGGAAGATATTGAAGAATTATTAAATGCCACTAAAAATATTTTAAAATATCAAAACTTCGAAACTAGCGCTCGGGAGATATTTGATTCTTGTAAGAGAGTCACGGGAGCTAAGTCTGGTTACGTAGCTTTATTATCCGAGGATGGGTCTGAAAACGAATTGCTTTTTCTGGATTCGGGGGGGCTTCCTTGTACTGTTGACCCTGAGTTACCTATGCCCATTAGAGGCTTGAGAGCAGAATCATATAAAAGTGGCAAAGTCGTATATGATAATTCTTTTATGAGTTCTGAATATGAAAAGTTCTTACCAAAAGGGCACGTAATTTTAAGAAACGTGTTATTTGGTCCACTAAATATTGAAGGAGAAACAGTGGGGATAATCGGGTTAGCAAATAAAGATTCAGATTTTACAGAAAGAGATGCTAAACTCGTTTCAGGGCTTTCAGAACTGGCGGCTATCTCTCTTTATAATAGCCAAATGATAACAAGATTAAAAATTTCAGAAGAAAACTATAAAAAAGCATACCAAAGAAGTGAACTCTATAAAAACATTTTCGCTCATGACATAAGTAATATTTTGCAAAATGTTCAATCTGCAACTGAGTTATTGGATATATACGCATCAGAAGCAGATGATTCAAAAAAGAGAAAAGAACTTATTATGCTTGCCCAAGAACAAGTAGAAAAGGGCTCAAAATTAATATCTGATCTCTTAAAATTTTCTGAAATTGAGGAAAAGGGGTTGAATTTACATAAAGTTAATGTATGTCAAAAAATGAGAAAAGCTATTGAATTTGTTAAGCGAAGCTATCCTGAATCTTCAATCAATATAAATCTCAAATCGAAATTCGAAGATTTATACATTCTTGGAAATCATTTATTAGGGGAAGTATTTGAGAATATTTTAATTAATGCGGTTAAATATAATGAAAGCACTACAAAAAAGATCGATGTAAACATCTCGAAGGATAAAAATAATAATGAGAATTTTATTAAAATAGAATTTATAGATAATGGAATAGGAATTCCAGATTCTTTAAAAGAAAAGATATTTAATAAAACAATCGAAAAAGACGAAGAACATAAAGGACTTGGTCTCGGACTCCTATTAGTGAAAAGAATTGTCGATGAATATAAGGGGACAATCCAAGTAAAGAATAGAGTAAAAGAAGATTATAGGAAAGGTTCTAATTTTATTATTAAGCTTCCAGAATGTGAATCATCACTTTTATGATTAAAAAAAGAAGGAAAATTTTTGAATGTTAATGTTGATTCATATCCAATTCATTTAAGTAAAACTTATATTTACCTAATTTCCCCCCGTAATTTCCAGCTGAAATTCTTACAATTCCTTTCATATTAATAACTCCATTTATTACTTCCTTAATTGTATCTTTGATAGTGTCAGGATCTAAAGCATTGAAGATAATTTCAGGAATAGACTTAACACCTTTAGGTACTTTATATTCTTCAGAAGGTAATTTATCTTTTAAAGTTGGACAATAGGGATGATTTGTGGTTGGTCCGATTTCTGGAAAATTTGTTTCTGGTTTAGAACCTGCAGAACATACATCAAATGTTGTACAGACGTTATCTAATCCTTCAATTATTTCTACTGCTTTTCTTCCGATTTCTATTCCTGCTTCCACAGATTCACAAAAAAACCATAAATTTCCTCCCATAACTCCTTTAGCATAGGAAATCTCTTCTTCAATTAAAAAATCATGCCCCATCATGATTGGAACATTAATTAACTTTCGACGGTATTTATGTTCAATCCATTCATAGCCATCTCCGCAATGCCCTACATTGTCCATCATATTAAATTTTGACTCAACTTTTCTTGGATAATGATCAAAAACCGCTGTAGTGGGAACAACGAGAATTCCTTGACGCATTCTTCGCCCTAATTGTTCATAAAATTTTGCTTTCGATTTCTTTCCAGCTCCAGTTACCCATAACTGGACAACTGCTCCAATTCTCCCATCAACCGTCTCACTTTCATCTAACCATTTAACAATTCCTCCTTCAGCATCTCCAAATACCGTAGAGGGTAATGCCGTAAAAGAATTCACTGCTCGCTTTAAAAAGTCCTCATCTTTCGCCGTAACTTGCAATTGGACAACTAAACCCTCAAATGCCTCACAAAATGTATTATCAATCATAAAATAAACCTATTTAGAAAATAATTTAAATATCCAAATGATTTAAAATATGATTTGATTTCACAACTATTAAATTTTGTTTATTACTTTATTAATAATAAGAAGAAACAATATCATTTTATTATTTAATACGTGATTTAAATGGCGATTGGAATATATTTATTTAGAGAGACAAAAAAGAAGCCAGAGATTGTGGTTGATTATTATTCCACTGATAAAAGAGTATCATTAAGTATTTTGGAGGAATTGATAGGAAAACATAAAAAAAAAGGTCTTATTGATGCTCTGGTAAAAAAAGGAAAATATAATTTTTACTCGAGTGAGATTAGCGAGAAAAATAACTTATATCTTGGCTTTATCTTAGAGCAAGATGAAGATTTAAAGTCCCAAAAAGAAATTTTTGAAGAAATTGAAGATAAGATTATCGATAATTATAAATCAATCGGAAAAAAAGAAATGGAAAACTTTCTCGAAGAAACCCTACACTCAATTATGGATCTAATTGAGAAACTCAAGAATCCGGAATTAATCCGTGATGAAATTAACAAGCGAACGAAGCAATTATTGGATGAAAATAAAATTGATGAGGCAAAAAAATTAATAGATCTTGGAGAGACTGTTCCTGGAGAATTATCTGAGTTGATCAAAGATGCTGAAGATTATTTAAAGGATGAAAAGTATAAAAAAGCCAAAAAATCCTATTTGAAAGCCGCAGAAAGAGCTAAATTGATTCAAGAAGACCGAATTGCGTCATTCTTAGAATCGAGAGGTGAAAAAGTAGGTACATTTCCAGATCTTAAAGATCAGAGAGAAGATTTAATGGATGATATAATGGATGCATTAGATAATTTTGAGAGAGAACAATTGCATATATATAAATCCTTAATTCAAAAGGTCAATGTATTAATGAAAATTGCAGAAGTATTTAATCAAGAGGAAAAATATGCTGCACTATCAAAAATTTTATATGAAATGAAAAAGGCTTCGACACTTGGAGCAGATCTCTATAATCTTCATAAGAAGATTACAACTCAATTTGAAGAAGATTTAAAATAAATTTTTCAAAAATATTTATTCTTCCGGATCTTCTCTAATCTGGTTTTGTTCTTGCCCTTCTTCTTCTGGAGGTGTGTATTTACCTATATCCGGAAAAATTATTTTGGCTATTTCCCAACCCTTCTTAGAAGGATATTTTAATGCGCTCGCGATTAAATCTCTGCCTTGATCCTCATTAATTTCAACCTTCTTTATGTTATCGTTGTTTTCCAGCATTCTTGAATATTTCTCGCCTCCTGTTTCAGGTGAATCAATTAAAATAGCCGCATCCAATTGGTTCGCCTCGATAGCATCTCTCAGTCGCTTTACAGCATAGTATCCCGCTACTCCCGCAGAACGATTGAAATCCTTTATAGAGGGGATTTCTATCCCAAAACGTTTCTTATCTTCGGTTTCAACATAAGCAGCAATAGTTTTAGATTTACCACTTAACTGAAATTTATGCTCAATCTCCGTTTTAAACTTTTTATCGTTATCTTCTCCAATCTTAATGATGCATTTTAAAGACGCACCGGCAATAGATTGAGGATTCACTTTTATTGCATATTCTTCTTCCGCTAATATTTCTTCAATTTCATTCTCAATCCTTTCTCGTGATTCAGCCTGTTTGTCGCTTAATTCAGTATGTATTGCTGTTCCCTCCAAAACACCTTTTTCTTTCGAATGTGTTAATTCTGTATGACTGACTTTTGGGGGCTTTGAAATAGGCTCTATTTGAGCACCCGCTTCAGCTAACTCTTCTACGCTCATTTCTTCCATGATAATCTTATCGATAAATCGTTTGCAGAGTTTAATGGAATTTCTTGGATTACCAGAGGTTTTTTCGTAGATAATTTTTAAAATCTTTTCATTTAACGGAAATAAGGGGTATAAAGGGGGATTTAAATTATTTTTATCCCAAAAATGTTCCATTGCTTTAGAATAATAAATCTTTAAATCATTCAAGCTGAAGGGTTTCAATTCCTGTTCTGGTTCCATCCTTGATATTAAAGGCTGATCAGCAATTTCCAAGATTCGTGGCCATATCTCCTTTAATGTCCCCATAACTATGACCAAACCACTTACTTCGTTATATAATCGTTTTATAATTTCGAGTAATTGCCGCTCAGCTTCCGGACCAAGCATCCTGTACGGGCTTTCTAACTCATCAAAATAAAGGATTAAGACTTTATCGATGTTTCGAGTAATTATTTTAATCATTGAAAGACAGATATCGTCATCTTCTAGTACTGAATCAACTCCAAGAATATCTAACTCTTTTGGTTCTAAATCTTCACCTAAAAGCCATCGTTCCGCTAATGCTCTTTTTTCTTTATTTAATTGAAAAAGCACTAATGATTTCACGCAATCGGCAGATACTCCAGGATATTCTCGTAAGCCTTGTTGGATTACTTCATCTATCTTGGGTTTTTGAAATAGACCCCCTTTTTTTCCGCCCCATTCTTCGACAACCCTTTCTGAGACAGTATCCAATAGATCAGAACCTATCTCCTCTATAATACAAGTATAAATATGGAGGAATACCCGAACACTCCCAGGAGGACTAGGTACATAAATAATTGACCAATCAACTGGTTCTAATTCGCCAGATTCATATAAGTCCTCATCCTC
>SDNL01000083.1 GCA_004524365.1 Promethearchaeota archaeon
CCAATAATTACACCTCCAAAAGTTGATATACCTCTGTTTTGGAGGGCTTCCACTACTTCTCGAGTCATTTTTGGTGTAGTATTTCGTTTATTCATTGCGTTAAGACTCTGTTGATGTACAGATTCAATACCGAGAAATATTTGTCTCATACCTGCTTTATGCATAAGATCAATTAACCATGGGTTTCGATGAAGAGTATCTATTCGGGATTGACAGCTCAATTTAATTTTATTTGGAATACCTGCTTTAATAATAGTGTCAAGAATCTTTTTAGTTCTTCTTACATTAATTGTAAAATTATCCTCGCAGAAGAAAATAAAATCATTTTTCCAGTTAATATCATAAATTTCTTGCATTATTCTTTTTACACTTTTCGTTCTATAGGAAAGTGTAGGATCTTGCCACATTTTATGAATACAGCAAAATTTACATGAATGTGGGCAGCCCCGGGAGCTTTCTAACATTCCCAATCTGGCACCTAGATACATATAATCTCTATAGTCGATTAGGTCTCTTCTAGGTATTGGGAAATTATCCAAGTTAGGTTCTAACGGGCGATCTTCGGTATGAATAATTTTTCCATTTTTATCTTTATAAGAGATTCCTTTAATATCTTTTTTTGAAATTTCTGTTTTATTACCATCAAGGAAATCAATCAGTTCTTTAAATGTATGTTCTCCTTCTCCTCGAACTATATAATCTATACATTCTCTCTTTACAGTAAAGTCTGGAGACAAAGTAGGATGATATCCTCCAATAATTGTTTTACATCCATGCTCTTTGGCTAATTTTGCAATATCAAGGGCACTGTAAATTTGGGGAGTCATACTGGTTAACGCTACGACATCATGGCGATTCAATTCATGCTTCAATTGGGTTTCATTATAATCCTGAACTTTGTAATCAATTAGAGAAGCCTCATGATTGGGCACCATCGCAGCTAAAGTTAGTAAATTTAAAGGTTGTCCTTTAATCACATAATCAAGACCCGCTCTAATTCGCCCAGGATTGATATATAATATTTTCATTATTAATTAACTCTCTATATATTTATTAATTGTTTTTTTCATATAGCAGTTAATTGTTGGAAATCAGAAGTAAAGTGGAAATTAATTGAATAATAGAAATAATTAAAAGCTATTATGAGTATAAAACGATTTCTTATATTTAAATAAAGAACTTCAATATAAAAAACTTTTAGTTATAATTTCTAGACTTCATCTTTGGAATCGTAGTATAATATTTAAATACATAATTATAATATTTTTAAAACGGGTGAAATTAAATGGTTATTTTAATGATAACAACTTACATACCGCAAGGAATTGAAAAGGAAGCCGGTAAGAAGTATATCGATGTAATTCATCAGTTCCCATCGGAATCCTTTGAAAAGGCTATATTGCCTTTAGCAGTTACATCAACCAAGAAAGGAACAAAAACAATTTCCCTTATTGAAGTAAAAGAAGGAAATTATGAAGAAGCTTTAAATTTAGTAACAAAAAGAATGTTAAATCTTGCTGAGTTGGAAGGGAGGATCACTTATGAAATTGAAACACTAATGTCGGGCGAGGAAGCAATGTCAATTATTGGATTGGGAATGCCACAAAAACTTCCTATGTAAAGTTGTTATTTTTGAGAAAAGCAATTTATAAATAATTTTCATAAAAATAGGATTAATCTAATTATTATTTCTCTATTTTTTTAATATTTTTTTTATATCATTCCAAATATTATTTATAATCTCAATATTTTTTGTAAATAATAAAAATTGAAATAAAAATAAAAAAAATTAAAATATAGAAGGTAAGGAATGAAATGCCAACCCATATTATAATATTTGGCCCTCCTGGAAGCGGAAAGGGAACCTTTTCTGGGCGTTTGACTAATATATTTCCCCAATTTGAGCATATCTCTACGGGGGATATCTTTAGAGAAAATTTAAAAAATGAAACTCCACTAGGTAAGAAAGCTAAGGAATATATGGAAAAGGGAGAATTAGTTCCTAATTCCCTCACAAACGATTTAGTCAAAGATAAACTAGAACAAATTGAAGAAAAATCGTGGATTTTGGACGGTTACCCAAGAAATATGAATCAAGTTGAATTCTTGGATAAACATGCGAAAATTGATCTATTTTTACTTTTAGAAGTACCTCGAGATGTCATTAAAAAGAGGATATTAGGAAGGTTTAGCTGCCCTGAATGTGGAGAAATCTATAATAAATATACATTACAACCAGAAAAAAAAATTGGAAATGAAAAATGGATTTGTGATAAATGTGGTGCAGAAATTGAATTTAGACAAAGATCTGATGACTCAGAAGAAACTCTAAACAATCGCCTGGATGTTTATGAAGAAAATGCGGAACCAATTATTCAACATTATAAGGAGAAGGATAAATTAAAAAAGATTGATGCAGAGGATACTTTGGAATTAACAGAG
The DNA here is from genome assembly GCA_004524365.1 of Promethearchaeota archaeon. Classification (GTDB taxonomy): domain Archaea; phylum Asgardarchaeota; class Lokiarchaeia; order Sigyniarchaeales; family SOKP01; genus TEKIR-8. Next base: position 2,443 of record SDNL01000083.1, read on the forward strand.
AAGGAATTGAAAGATATTCTTGAGATTTAAATTTTTTATTTTAAATATTCAATTGAAGTATAATGACGCAGCCCTATAATATTTGTTTAGCATTACCAATTAAAACGGGTGACAGTGGCAAAATTGAAACATTAATATTAAAGATTCTAAAGGAAAACCCGAATTTCATTGAATTGAGATTTGATTTTATAAATAATGTTTCAAAAATTACTAAATCTTTTTTAAAAAGAATTAGGGGCTTAACTAAAATACCACTCATTTTTACACTACGTAATAAACTTGAAGGAGGTCATATTAAACTTTCAAGTGCCATACGACTTTCTACGCTTACAAAATTAATTAATGCAAATCCTGATTATATTGATATTGAAATAAATTCCCCTATAGAATTACTAAGGGAAGTAATTCATCTCGGTTTGAATAAAAATATTAAATTTATTCTTTCATATCATAATTTTCAAACAACAGAATCATTAAAGGAAGCCCAACAAATCATTGATACATGTAAAAGTAAATTAAGTTCTATTATTGAATTGAGTAATATAGCTCAAAACTCAATAATTTTTAAATTAATCTTCACAGCAAATAAATTTGAAGATAATCTTATCCCATTAAAATTATGTCGTAATAATAATAAACAAGGAAATAAAATCATCTCCTTTTGTATGGGCGAAAAAGGTATTTTTTCCCGCATTATGTGTGTAAGGGCTGGTTCAATTTTCACCTATGCTGCATTTCATGAACAAACCGCCCCAGGTCAAATAAACATTAAAAAAATGAAACTCATTTATTCCCTTATTGATTCATAAGAATTGAGAATAAGAATTATATTTATTGAATTATTTAATAAATATTTATAATTAATAGAAAAAAAAGAAAATTTTTGATTTTAAAAATATATAAAGACGTTTTATTGAAGATCTTCTGCGTCGTCTTCCATTAAATCGTAATATTCAATATCTTCTAAGCCTCCCTCTGGCTCATCCTTCCAATGAGCTCTGACTGGTAAGCCAATATAAGTATCCTTTACATCCACACCAGGAGCTAATTCTGCAATGGATGTCGTGTCACAACCATCGTGCTGAACCAATACCAGTGGTCTTTCTTCGACCTCTCCCTCTTCATTCTTAAGATAAGCGATTACATAGGTCGCAACTCTGGCAGTTTCTCGAATATCAACCCACCTGTCTGGTTTCACGAGACACTCGCCACATACTAATCGGGGAGGATAAAATACCCGGTTACACCCAGAACATTTGTTCCCAATTAGTTTTTTCTGTTTCATCTTTTTTAAAAAGGGTTGCATATGAGTGATATTAAACTTATAATTATAACTGGATAAATACCAATTAGCTTCCATCGTTCGCGTCTTTTTATATTCCTTCTTCTCATATTTCATTGATTTCCTTTGAGTTTGTTTTGACATATTACATTACCTCCAGTTTTTTATTTCCATTTTCTTTTTGGCTCATCTGACATAACCATTAGAGTTATAAAGTTCAAACTTCCACCCCATCCACTGCCTATTGAAGTATGGACGGTCTTAGGAACTTGATTACTAGCTTTCCCCATTATTTGAAGGGCAGCTACAGCTGGTCGTTCCATTGCAGACGCCCCGATTGCATTCGTGGAATTAACACCTCCAGAACAATTCACTGGAAGTTCACCATCTCTTGCTGTGACACCAGTTTCGTACATCTCAGGTGCTGTTGTTTCTTCAAATAAGCCTAATTTTTCATCCCACATGAGTTCTTGGTTTGGAAATGGTGCATAGACCTCTGCATAATCAATTTCTTTCCTCGGGAATGAGATTCCTGCTTGACTATATGCCAGTTCTGCAGATTTCATTGCACCTATTTGTGCTGATGGATCAACTTGAGCTGAACCACTTCCATCGTATCCTAATACTGCTGTTTCATTGGCAACACTTGCAACTCCATTTACATATACTGGAATATCGCACATATCTTTTGCCTTCTCTTCAGTTGTAAACAACATGGCAACTGCTCCATCAGAAGCAGGACAAACCATTCCATATCTTAAAGGATATTGTATATAGGGGGTGTCTAAAACGTCTTCTATAGTCAAATCAGGCATTTTTAAGTGAGCCCACCATGTTTTTGCAGCATTTCTTCTATTTTGAACAACTACTCGAGCTAAATCTTCTTCAGTAATTTTTGACTTACTCATATAGTTAGTTGCTTGGTAAGCTGCAACCCCAATAGCAGCTCCACCAGATAATAAGCGATTTAATTGTCCATAACTGATACCGAGACTATTCAAGATAGATATTTCTCCGTAGGCTACACTTGCTAAACCAACACTTGTATCTCCTTGGCTTTGTTGCTCAAAAGCAACAGCAAGAACAGTATCAATTCCAGGCAACTCTGCTGTAACTGTATAATATCCTCCAATCGCCACCGAACCTCCTGTTGTTCCTCCCGTAGTGATCCTCATTAATGGTTTATTCCTCGCACCCATCCAATCGGTCATCCAGAGTTCAGGAAGATTAGATCCCTCGAAGGCAGGCATATTTCCATTTACAAATGCATCAATATCATCTAATTCTACACTTGGAACCTTAGTTAGACAATCTTCAATTGCTTCATTGACTAACTCAGGCATACTCACATCTGAGCGCTTTGAAGCGTGTTCACTAAAACCAGCAGAAGTAATTGCTACTTGTCTTCCCATTTTATTCACCTCCTCCTTCTAATACCCATACAATATTATTCTGGGCACACATTCCTATCTGCCCAGTAGCAACGGCTCGATTTACTCCATCCACTTGATAATCACCAGCTTCTCCCCGAATTTGTTTTACTGCTTCGATTACTCTTATTAATCCGGTTGCACAAGGGGGTTTACCGCCCATTGCACCACCAGAGGGATTTATTGGGAGATCCCCCCCAATGCTAGTATTTAATTTCCGTGCTTCTCCTTTCTCTGCCAATCCTAAACATTCTGTAAATATCATTTCTTCATGGGCATATGCCTCATGTAGCTCGGCTACATCAATGTCATTTTTAGCATCGTTAATATTTGCCATATCATATGCTTGTTTAGCCGCAAGCTCCATAGAAGTACATGTCGATAAGTCCCTCTCTCCAATATAATAAGTGTCTTGATTCCATCCCACACCCGAAATCCATACTGGTTTATCAGTAATTTTTAGAGCTTGTCTTTCGGGAGCTAATAGTACTGCTGCTACTCCATCACATGGCTGAGCAACCATTAATTCCGTCACTGGATCGGAATAAGCATCCGAATTTAATACTTCATCTACTGTTATATTCGAATTTTGGGCCTCTTCTAAAGCCAAAGGATTTTTTGCAGCATTTTTTCTATTCTTGACCGCTATATTTGCAATATATTCGGCACCTATATCATATTTATCCATATATGCTCTCATTTGAAATCCACTTGCTGTGACATCATTTACATAAGCGTTTGGACGCTCCCATGTAGGATCCGTTTCATATAAACGAGCTGAATGATATGGATAGCACGAAGGCATACTTCCCCCCCATACCACTGCCAATTTATGATTTCCGGACAATATTCTCATTAGACCGTATAACATTGCATGTGCCCCATCCATTTCCACTTTAGATTCATCTGCTAAATATCCCCCTCCTACCTCTACGGTAAAGCAATTAGATATCGTCCTGCCATCATAATAATCATTAGTTGCCGATATAACGGTAGTAATATCCTTTTTCTTTAATCCCGCATTATCGAGGGCACCTCTTACTGCTTCAAATATCATTTCATAACGCCCATAATTCGCATCTGAGTATAATTTTACTTGATTATAACCTACTATTCCTACTTTATCCATTTTTTTCTTTTCACCTCAATTATAATTTCACAAATCCCTCAATATCAGAAGGTCCACCACTGGGATTCTCTTTCCACTGTATTTTTACCTCGGTTCCCATCTTCAGGTCATTCTCTTCAAAATCTATTAAAGGATATACTATCGCTGTATCGCTTCCTTCAATCTGAACCATTCCATAATCCTTCAAGCTTTTTGACTTTCTTGCTCTCCTATCGCTTACTTTGTATGCGGTACGGGTAAAATTAATCAACTTTCCTTTGTCTCCTAACTCGATCCAATTTTCATCTATAGGAAGCTTAATCCTACACTTCCCACAAATTTTCCTAGGGGGTACAAACACACTTCCGCATTCTGGGCATTTATTTGCCATAATCTTTTTTTGTTCGAATCCATCATAAAATTTATCCATATAAAGTCCTACCCAAAAGGCGAAATCTGCCTTAACCAACCCCTTATTCTTTTCTATTACTTTTTCCGTCATTTTAGTGTTTTTCCTTACTGGTAACTTTTTAATTTTTTTTAAAATTTTGATTTTTTTTAATATACATAATATTATTTATCCACTGTATTTATACTTTAAAAAAATAGAATTTCGTCAGTCATTTTTAAAATTTTTTTAAAAATTGATCTCAATTAATTAAGTTTATATATAAAAAAACATAAAATATTGTTTAATGATTTCTAAATAAATATAAAATATTAAAGAAAGTGATAAAAAAGTGACTCAAACACAATCTTCAAAATATTCCGAACGATTTTGGAAAAAAAGTTGGGATAAAGGTTTAGAAGATTTAAAACCAAGTGCCTGGGAAGGTACATTTAGAGACGCTCTTAGAAAGACCTTTGATGAAGACGCTGATGATATAGCACTCACATTTTTAGGGGTAGAATTTACTTTTAGAGAATTAGATCATTATTCTAGCCAATTTGCAAATATGTTAATTGACGAAGGATTTAAGAAAGGAGATGTTGTGGGGATTAATATGCCCAATATTCCTGAATACGTGATAGCCTTAGTAGGCGCTCATAAGGCGGGCTGTGTAGTGTCAGGAGTCTCTCCACTTCATTCAGCAATGCAAATTCAATATCAACTTAATGATTTGGGCTCTGGCGGTCGAAAAGTTGCCTTAGTTACCCTAGATGCGATTTTTGAAAATCACATCACAAAAATTGCTGATAAAGTTCCTTCATTAAAAGTAGTTGTTGCTGCTAATCTAGGTGATTTCTTGCCGGGAATAAAGCAATTCTTAGGGAAACTGATAGGAAAAATCCCCAAAGGAAAAATTACTCCACTTCCGGGTAAAACTGTTTTAGATTTACAAAGGGATGTTTTAGGTAACTATCCTACGGACTTGCCTAAGGTTGATTTAACTCCGGACGATTTAGCCTATATTCAGTATACAGGAGGGACAACAGGACCTCCAAAAGGAGCAATGCTTACACATAGAAATGCTGTTGCAGATTTAGTCATTGTTCAAGAATGGTTAGGTTGGGAACGCGGAAAACATGTTGCTTGTTCTGGGTTTCCATTCTTTCATATTGCAGGCCTTTTTTTCTGTGAAAATTGCTTATATTTAGGGTGGGCACAAGTATTAGTCCCCAATCCACGCGATACTGATTATATCTCCGATCAGATTGAAGAATATAGACCAAAAGCATATGTAAACGTTCCATCTCTCTTTCAAATGCTTATGAAAAATGAAAAATTTCAAGAATTAGATCATTCTGATTGTGATCTTTGCATCTCTGCTGCCGCACCCTTTCCAAAAGAATCACAAGAAGTGCTAGAAGGAATCGTGGGAGAAGGAAAGCTATTGGAAGTCTATGGCATGACCGAGTGTTCCCCTTTAACGGTAATGAACCCTTCTGAAAATAAGAAAAAGCTTGGACATATTGGTTTGCCAATTTTAAATACAGAGTTGAAGTTAGTTGATCCAACAACTGGAGAAATTGCTCCCTTAGGAAAAGCTGGGGAAATATGGGTTAAGGGTCCGATGGTAATGCAGGGATATCTAAACAAACCAGAAGAGACGAAAAATGCCATTGATGAAGAGGGTTATATGCATACGGGCGATGTTGCGATTATGGATGAAGAGGGCTATTTGAGATTAGTAGATCGTACCAAAGATATGATAAACGTGTCGGGGTTTAAGGTCTTTTCCAGTAAAGTAGAGGATACGCTGTCTAAGCATCCGGGAATTGATACTATTGCTTTGATTGGAGTGCCAGATGCTGATCGTCCTGGTTCTGAACGAGTGAAGGCATATATTCAAATTACACCAGATTATGAATATAAAAGTGAAAAGGCATTAAAAGAAGATATAACTAAGTTTGCTAAAGAACAATGCGCAGCCTATGAAGTCCCTAAAATAATAGAAATTGTGGACGAATTACCCCTTACAGCTGTCGGTAAAATCGATAAGAAAGTTTTGAGAAAAAAACAATAACTTCCTATTTTTTTTTTATCTTTATTTTTATATGAATATTATGTGGAGGATCCATCCATTTAATCCCTATATTGAAGATATAGGAATCTTATAATTATTTATATTATAATACTATTTTATTATTTAATTATGAATAATAGTCAATCTAGAAAGAAAGATATCATTCAAAGATTTGATGACAAAATAGATGAATTAAGGGAAACATTGCCAGCTACAGGCAGGAGTTTCGGGAATAGTTGCGCTGCCCATACATTAAATAATATATTAGATGTATTAGACTCTGAAGAATTTAATAAATGCTACTATAATAATTTAGCTATCCCTTTTAGTGGTTTTGGATCTTATATTAATAGTAAAGGGTGGAAAGGTCCTTGTGGTGTAGTTTCTGGAGCCATAGCGGCGATCGGGATCATTATGGGAGGGAAAGAACAAACAAACCCTAAATATGTACCTTTGGTATTTACAAAAGCTATTCAGTTTGCATATAAATTCGAAGAGGAATTTGGTTCAGTGAGTTGCCATGATTTGTGTGGTCTCGATCTCACAAAGGACTATCAAAAATATAAGGAAGAACATATATGGGAGGATACTTGCGTTAATTTTGTTTATTTTGC
>SDNL01000006.1 GCA_004524365.1 Promethearchaeota archaeon
ATATGATAAAAATTGTTCGTCTTCGTTCGAATATTGATCATTCAAATACATTGCATATAATAATGCAGCACCATAATCTGCTAAAATATTGATTGATCCTTGATCTTCCCAGAGAGTTAAGGAATTATCAGGAGTAGTTAAATATGTATTTATGTTATCCCATGGAATTGGATACCCACATACGATTTCTGCAAACATTGAACATCCTTCATTCATAAAGAGAGGATCTTCAGGATTATAATCATCATGAATTAAATGTTGATATTCATGAGCAATTACAGATTCATATAAATAGGGTTTGTCTCCATCGGGACCCACTCTACTTTCCCAGTCGTAAGAATCAATACTAATGACATTTCGATCAAAATAGGCTTCAAAAGAAGGAGAATAAAAACCCGCAATGTAATATGGAAAATCTGTGTAATAATTCTCATCTTTAATGTTTGAAACTAAAATGACATTTTTATCAGAGTAATTGTAGTATCCTTGTGGTAAATATCCTAAGTCTTCAAGAAGTGCATCATTACCATCATGCTCATCTGGAGAACCAAAATAATCTGTATCAGTTGGTAATATATTTGATTCAAATTCAGAAAGTAATTGTTCAGTTTGTTCCTGAGTAATTACAGGATATTCTCTTCCTTGTGGATCTGGATCAAGCCAGCTCCTATCTGCTTGAAACCAAATTTCTGTATTTTCACCAACAGAAAAATCATATAAATAGAAAAGATCGAAAATATAATATCCTGTATAATCATCCAGTGTCATCCACATCTTCGCATCGATAATATTAGTTTCTGGTAGCCCCTCATTTGATTCTGCTCCTTCAGAAGCAGTTTCAGGATTTTTTAATGTAGCTACGTCAATTTGATATTCTGTTTCTCTTATTTTATCGTCAATTATTAGGGGGTCATTAATAGGATTTTTTGATTCCGTTTTTGCAACAACGAAAAGAGAAAAAGATGTTACCATCATTCCCATAAATATAATTCCTATTAATATAATACTAATTTGTTTTTTTTTCATATTAAATTTCACCAAAAGGTTAATTTCGCCCAATTTTTAGGGTATCTATTTTAAAAGACAAAATAGACAGAAAAATCTGATTTCCAATTTCTGATTAAAATCAGCTTTTCTTGGTTATAAAATAACAAAATATTATTTAAAAATATTTTGTTTTTTCTTAAAAAAAGAATGAGAACTAATATCTATGAACGATTAAATAAAAGATTAAGGAAATTTGAATGTATAAATCTAATATTGATTTTAAAAATATAATTTTAGAATTTTAATTTTAGAATTAAGGAAAAAACCAAATAAATATATTATTGAATTTAACTATAAATTAATAGAAATTTAATGAAAAATATTTAAAGTTTTTTTAAAACCGTAAAAAATTTATTTTAGTAAAACATTAATAAAATAGAGAACCATCTAATTAAAAGTGACGAATAGATGGAAATTATGAAAATTAAATCATCAAGATGTATCAAAATTTATCATCATCATCTCGAATTAGTAGATATCAAATAATTACCAAATTAACTTAATTTAATAGATTTAAATAATATAAAAATTCATAGCATTGGAAAAAATAAGAACGAGTTTATTAAATATTCAAGGAAGTGATTAAGATTACACATAATAAGAATGATAGTTTCACTACGAAGTATTTTATTGAAGCTGAATTTGATGTAAAAGGAATTGTAGAGAAGTCTGATATAGTTGGTGCCATTTTTGGGCAATGGTGAAAAGATCTCCTTTTCTCGTCTAAACTGAAGGACTTCTTTTAGACCTTGATTTGCGAGAACTACAAAAAAGTGGTCGCATTGGTAGGATTGAAGTTATAAATAAATCTGAAGAAGGTACTTCTAAAGGCACCATTAAAATTCCCAGTTCTTTAACACGGAAGGAAACGGCTCTTCTTGCCGCCACAATCGAAACCGTATCTCGTGTTGGACCCTGTGAAGCAGAGATATCGTTAATTGAAATTAGGGATGTTCGGGAGAAAAAACGAAAGGAAATTATAGAGCGTGCTGCAGAATTATTGAAAGAGTGGGATCAAAAGTCATTAGATGCAAGTGAAATTGAAGAAAAAATAGATACAGACATAAAATTAGGTGAAATCATTACATGGGGTCCAGAAAATTTACCTGCTGGACCTGAAATTGAGAGTTCTGACCAAATAATAATTGTGGAAGGGAGAGCAGATGTTTTAAATCTCCTCCGTATTGGGATTAAAAATACGATTGCTGTTCAAGGAACAAGCGTCCCAAAATCAATTATTGATCTTGTTAAAGATAAAAGAGTGATCTGCTATTTAGATGGAGATAGGGGCGGAGATTTGATTTTAAAAGAGTTGGAACAATTAATTGATATTGATTATATAGCAAGAGCACCTAAAGGTTATGAAGTAGAAGAACTTACAAGGAAACAATTAGTTAAACAGCTTCAAAAAAAGCGAGCATTTAAAGATGATATGATTGAACAAATACAAGTCGAAGAAAAAGAAGATGAAGACTATAGCGGAAAGGAAAAGGTCTTATTACGATTTTTAAAGAGATTGAACGTAAAAGAAACGCATACTATAATTGAAAAAATTCGAAACTTAGAAACTGGAAATGCAGTAGGATATGACAACCATTTAAATCAATTATTTGAGATACACGTAAGTGAAATTTATGAGAATCTTAAGGATTATGAGAATACAAAATTTTTAATAATTGATGGAATTTTAACAGAGCGCCTCTTAGACTTACTTTTGGAAATGAATATCAAATTTATTGCTTGTAAACACCGAGCGGAAGATTTAGATGTTCCCAATAAAATAACAGTATTTTATATTTAATTCTTTTTTCTTTTTTTCATTATTTATTTTTAGCTTATTACCTAAAGATTATTCTATAATTTCATAATTAGTTAATACATATTGTAATCCTTGAGCTCCTTGACTAATTGCTCCATTTTCAGTTATATTAGGGTCGGGAATTAGTTTAATATGTCTTAAGATACCTTTAATGGTTATTGATGAATCTAATAAATCTTCAGGCCATTCAGCCAATTCTCTTATATATATAACTTTTTCATCTTCAGTTAGCAATACAGCATATCCTTTGGCATTTTGTGCTATTCCATATAAAGTAACACGTTCACCTAAATGGTTTTTAAGATTCAAATTTTTCATATTCATTATTAGTATTTACTATTAATTAAAGAATCGAAATCTCAATGGGTATACCTAAACTGTTGGATACTATACAATATTCTTTAAATTTTTTAAAACATTTCTGTTTTAATTCCTCAGATCCTTTAGCCTTGCATTCGACTTCACAGATAATTTTTTTTAATCTTAGGTAGTTTTGGGGGCCTGTATGTTTAAGAATTCCATCAACAGTCAGCCTCAAGTCCTCGATTTCTATGTCATTTTTTCGAAAGCAAAAAGATAAAGTTGAACCTAAACACCCTCCAATTCCTATGAGTAAGTACTCCACAGGGCTAGGGCCCAAATTAGATCCATGAAAGGTTTTGGGTTCATCCATCTCTATATTTGTAAAGTTCCGGGCTTGGGCTTTAAAATGCTGATCCTCGCAAAAGTTGATCTGTACTTTCATAAAATAATCACTTTTCTTAAAGATTACAATAATATTAAAATAACTTAAAAATTTTAGAAATACATTAAAACTTATAAAGAATAAAGTAAGATTAATATTTTCCTATGCGCCGAGAGGCACGACGGTCAGTATTAACTGAATAACGTAGCTGATTCCCCCAAGTAGTAAAATTCCGACCATTACTATAAGCATTGTTCTTTTATAAATATCCCAATCGGGCTTATTAGCTACCTTTAGAACACGTTTCATACTTTGAAGAAGATCAACAGTTTTTTCATATAATGTCCTCTCATCTTTACTTCTAGTCCGGTATTTCTCGTACTTAGGATAACTCATTTTTTCTAATTCAATTCTTTTAACTTTAGTTTTATATTATATAAAGAGTAATATTAAAAAATCTTTAGCAACTTTTAATCTATTTATGTATCTGTATTAATAATATTGTTTATAAAAAAGTCCGCGTCGAACGGTTTTAAGTCTTTATAATCTTGTCCAATACCAACAAAAATAATGGGTTTTTTAGTTTCATGGAGAACTGATAATGCTGCTCCACCTTTCGCATCTGCATCGAGCTTAGTAAGAATTGATGCATCAATTCCAACCACTTTATTAAACTCTTTAGCTTGATGGAGTACATCATTTCCCGCAAGGGAATCTCCTATGAATAAATTGATATCTGGTTTAGCAATCCTACTAATCTTTTCTATTTCTCTCATTAAATTCTTATCGTTTACTTGTCTCCCACTACTATCCACTAAAACGACATCAACCTCTTTTGCTTTAGCATGATCGATTGCATCATAAGCAACGCTTGCAGGATCCGATTTATATTGATTTTTAATTACATTTACTCCAACATTATCCATATGGTACGATAATTGTTCAATTGCGCCTGCTCGAAATGTATCAGAAGCAGCGGCGACTACTGAAAATCCATGTTCTTTCAAATAATGTGCCATCTTTGCCATAGTTGTAGTTTTTCCTGTTCCGTTAACACCTAAAAAGAGAATTACATATGGTAAATTTCCCTTTTTTCGGTCTTCCTCAATTTCTTCAATTAAATTTATCTCATTTTCGGGTGTAAGTATCTGTGTGATAACATCTTCTAAAATATCTTCCAAAAATCCTTCCGTAGAGGATAATCGTCCTATTTGCTCTCCTTTATATCTTTCAATTATATTTTGGCAAATATCATCGGCAGTATCCATTGCAACATCATTACTCAGTAAAAGCAAGTTTAAGTCTTTTATGGCTTCTTCTAATTTTTCTTCGGTAAGTGTTTTATTCACGAAAGTAGAAAACGCATTTTTAAGTTTATCCAACATCGTTTATCAAGAAAATAGTTGTGTAATTCTTCTTTTGTTAATATAAAATAAAAATTGAAACTTAATACAAAAAAATAAGAAATCTTACATTTGTGGTTGTTGACCCATCCCTTGTTGAAATATCTGAGAGATATATTGTAATCTAGCTTCAATCTGTTGCACTTGGGTATTTAAGAAATTAACTTGTTCCCTATGTTGTTGAATGAGCTTATCGATAAATTCTATAGACCCCTCGATTGTTTTCTCAACGACCGTATCATCTGCCACACTTAGTAAAATCTTATTAGGATCCTTTATATTAGCCTTGACATAAATAAGACCACCTACTGGTAGTAAAATTTCTTCACCTTCTTTCAATTGGTCTAAATTTTGAATAGTTTCTTTGGTTACAGACAGATTTTTGAGAGATGCGTCCATTAAATCCAAATTTTGTTCGTACATCTGCTTACTTTCCCTTAGATAGTTAAATTCTCTTGCCAATTGCTGTAATTGAGCTTGTCCTCCTTGTCCGCCTTGTCCTCCTTGCATATTTTCCATTAAGAATCTTCTCTTTTAATCTTTTTATTTCGATCTATATTATTCTTCCGTTGGGGTCGGTTTACTTAACGTTTTTATTAGGAAATCATTACATTCCTCTGGAGCTATTTCCTTTACCTCATGAATGTTAATTTGTCTCCTAAGTACCCCAATTGAACAAATCTGCGAAAGGGCTTTTTCAATTGCGTCCTCTTCTTTTAACGCTCTTTTTTCCTTTCGAAATAAATATTCCCGATGTCCTTTTCTGTAAGAACCAACGATTCTATATATTTTAATTTCCGACATTGTCTATATTCGAATAATATAACTAATTTTGTAAATTCATTAATTAATTGAAAATTATTAATTTTTGCTTTTTAATTCAAAAAAAATTGATGAAAAAGGGATAAGAAAAAGCTATTAGTTAATGTTTTTTTTTCCAGAAATCAGAGATCTTCGTTAAACCATCGTTTCACTACATATCATCACTATCACGATATTGTGAAGATAATATCTTAGGATATTATACTTTTACAATCGTAGTACATTTGTTAATCTCATCATTTCAGGACCCGTAGTTTGAGAACCAAAAACTCCGAAATTATCATTTACAGCTGCTCCTGCGCTAAGGTATGGAGTTCCTCTATTAATCGTACTAACATCTGTCTCTACTTTAAGAACCGAAGAAATATATTCAATATCTTCATCAGTTGCCAATGGATGGACAAGACATCCGTTATTATTTGCCAAACCAATAGAACCAGGTAAATATACCCCTGCAAAATCATAAATAACTGCTTCTACTCCTAAGATATCTTCAATTCTATCTTTAAAAGATCGTAATAACGAACTTATTATTGCTCCTTTATCATTACAGAGGATTAAATTCCCAAATGCATTATCGCGGGATTTTAAGGCCTCTATTTGTACCGAATTTCCTAGATCTTTTAAATTCTTTTTAAGAGATTCAAGTTCATCATCTCGTATAATATTGGGTAAAATAAGCCCATTTGTATTGCTAGCACTATAGATTCCTAAAAGTTTTGAATTATTAATCGTAAAAGAAAAATGAGGCACATTGAAGATGTTTTTCATTCGTTTAAGATCTGATTTATTTAAAGTAGAAGGATATAATACAAAAGAATTATTCGCTTCTAAAAAAGCACCTATTAAACTCCTCCCAAATATTTCAGTCTTAATTATAGCCATTATAGAGTCGTATCAATATTGTTTTATTTTAAAAAAAGAAAAATTCATAAATTAAAGATAACAAAAAGATTATGATTTGAGTACGAAAAATTATGCTAAATCAACATAAACTAAGCCATCGATATTCTTTCTTGCAAGTACACGTAATTTTCTTGGAGGTTTTTTAATTCCTCGCTCCCAGATTTTCTCATTAACTTCTTGTGAAATAATTAGATATTCTGGTTTGAAATGTTGCTCCATAAATGACCGTAAATATTTTACCGCTTTCTTAGCCCATTTGGTTCTAGGTCCGGTGCGAGCTCGTTTTAATGGAACTGTATAAATCCTCTCATCAATGATTTCTTCTTCAGGCATCTCCACTTCTTCTGGAATCGGTTCCTTCGGAACCTCTTCCTCAAAAATCTCGCCTACCTCTTCTTCTGGTGTAATATCTTCTAAACTAAATTCCTCGATTTCTTCAATTTCTTCTTCTTCAATCTCTTCTTCAACTTCCTCAAGACTCTCTCCTTCTTCAGCTAATTCCTCTTCAAGGTCATCAAGACTTATTTCTTTTTTCTTTTTCGCCATTTTTTCTCTTCTCTTAATTAATTAACTTAATCTCTCTTTAATTTTCTATTTCTCCATTCTCTATTACTATATGGAGAATTCCTGACTTTTTTATCTGTTCTCATAATAATCCAGTTAGGAACCGATTTATTTTGCTTCAGATTCTTTCCTCTTCTTAGTTTTGAAGAATAACTTTTATTTCTAGCCACTTTTAATCACTTAATAAGTATTTTTCTTTAAAATTTTTTAATTTTGAAATCCTTTTTAGTTTTTGATGAGAGCTTTTGTAATAATTGCTTCAACTTTTTATCTGACATCTGAGAAATTCTTCCCGCTCTATATAATTGAATCAATTGTATTTCAATTTGTTCCGCGAATTCAGGCTTCACCATTCGTATGTTCTCTAATCGTTGTCTAGCTTTTTGGGTAAGAAATTTTCGAAGCATATTATATTTTTGTTGCTCATAAGCTTCTTGTTGCTGATCTGCCATTTGTTTTTGGGCAGCTTGTTGTTTCATTTGCTCAAGCTTTCTTTTTCGAATTTCTTCCAATTTTTCTTCATCGCTCATACTAAATCTATCACCAAAATTGAGTAATAATTTTTATTATTATTTTTATTTGTTCCGATTGATCTCGTATGCGGTTCTTTCGAGTAAACTTACCCCATCAGGGGTACAGACTCGCCCCTCCCGTTCTTTTAATTTCAATAAGTTTGCATCCTCTAATTGCTGAAGAGCAACACGAATTATCTTTCCAGAGGCTTTTGCAGCCTTTTTCTTACCACGTTTTGCAACATATTTTCCGCCATATTTTTTTCGAAGGCGATTAACTCCAATTGGCCCGTGTTTGCGGACTTTTCTGAGTATCGATGCACATCGAATATACCAGAAATTTTCTGAATCTACTGGAGCTTTTTCTTTAAAATACGCAGTTTTCCAATACTCTGATCCCTCTGGAGGGCGAATATTATCGTATTCTTTTAATTTCTCGCTCAATGTGTTAATTAACTTGTTGGGGCGAACTAAAAATATCGACATTTTGAACTTATATTATTTTCAAATTTAATTCTACTATTCTTATATAATCCTAAATATAATAATAATTTTATGATAAGATAAGAACTAAATACATTAGAATAGGATTAGGTTTATAATTCCATCATTAAATAATAAAGGATTCTTTGGGCATTATAACTTGATCAGTAACTTTCTTTAAAAATATAACCCTTCATTAAATATGGACCTTAAAGAGAAATATAAACAAGTACTTCTTGGAAATCCAACCTTAATTATGGGCAAAAAAGGAATCAATGAAGGATTACTGGAACATATTTCAAGATTGCTAAAAAAACATAAGATTATTAAAATTAAAATGTTAAAAACCGCACTTCATGGAGAAAAAAAAGAAAAAATTGCCCAAATGATCGCTGATAAAACAAATTCACATTTACTAGATCTACGGGGAAGAACATTTATTCTTTCAAAGGTTTCTTTAGATCCACATGATATTTAGAACATTAGAATGAAAAAAATATGCCAAATTTTAAAAAAGTTGCGGCAAAGGTTGCCAAGCAGCGTATTTCCTTTTTATTTCAAGCTGCTGAAGAGATCTTTCCAGAAGACCCTCAACTGGCACATAGATATGTAGACTTGGCAAGAAAATACTCTCAAAGAACAAAAGTAAAAATTCCTAAAAAATGGAAGAGACGAGTATGTCATAATTGTCATCATTTTCTTTATCCTGGAAAGAATTGTCGAATAAGGATGCAATCAAGGAAAGGAAAGGGATCCCACATCTCCGTTACATGTTTAGATTGTAATCATACTACAAGATATTTTATTGATAAAAAAAAGAAATTTTGACAAGGAATTTAGTAAGCGTAGATTTAAATAGGAAAGATTATTTAAGAGTGTTGAGGTGCTAACAGCAAACTTTACGGGCTCATAACCAAGGTTCGAAGGTTCAAATCCTTCTTCTCACACCACTTTTAGTGAGAGTCGCCTAGCTTGGTAATGGCACATCAATATGCACCTCGTTTTTTAATACTTTCTCTCCATATTGGAGCTTAGGTTAGGGGGTGAATTTAAAGATGGATCAAGAAAAAAAACCAAAGAAGAAGAATGCGTTATTAGATGGGCTTGAAAAATATCAAAATCTCAATTTAACCGAGAATCTTGCTAAAACATATAAATCCACGTTAGACCCCGTCTTAGATTTATTTGCTCTAGGAGGGGCCCTACGCTCTAGGGCGTCTGAATCTATAATATCATTATTTAGTAAAGCGTTTCATACAGATAAGGAGTTAACTCTCAAATGTTTGTTCTATATTAGAGATATCCGCGGAGGTTTAGGAGAACGGCGAACATTCCGAATTTTATTTGAATTTTTAAGTCGAAATTATCCCAGACTAGCTAAAAAAAATATAGATAATGTCCCTTTCTTTGGGAGATGGGATGATCTTTATGCCACGGTAGGGTCTGATATTGAGGATGATGTCTTTAAATATATGCATACTCAATTACAACAAGACTTAAAATCTGAGTTCCCCACTCTTTTAGCTAAATGGTTAAAATCAGAAAATGCATCTAACAAAAAGACAAAAGAGCTTGCGAAATTAACAATGAAACATTTTAAAATGAGTCCCCGGCGATATAGGAAAACACTTTCAAAATTACGGAAACAAATAGGGATTGTAGAACGAAAAATGTGTTCCCAAAAGTGGGAAGACATTAATTATGAAAGCATTCCTTCAAAAGCAGGAATGATCTACAGAGATGCATTTAAGAGACACGATCCGGAGGGTTATAATGAATATTTAAATAGAGTAGAGAAAGGAGAAGCAAAGATTAATGTTGATACGCTTTATCCATATGAGATATTACGACAGGCTCGTGAACATGAGAAAGAGATAAGAGCTCTAAACTTAATGTGGGAAAATCTACCCGATTATACCCAAGATGAAGAAAATGCGATTATAGTTGCTGATACCTCTGGAAGTATGACGGGTTTAGGATGGGGGCGATATATTAGACCCGTAGAGCCTATTCTTATCGCAATATCACTTGCCATTTATTTTGGAGAACGAAATAAAGGTGTATTTGAAAATAAGTTCATAACTTTTTCGAGAAATCCCGATCTCCAAACTATAATCGGAGGAAATCTCAGAGAAAAATATATTAATTTAGAAAAAACCAATTGGGATATGAACACTAATATTCAAGCCGTTTTTGATTTGATTCTGGGGGTTGCTATCCAGAATAAGGTTCCTCCATCGGATATGATTAATAAAATATATATTATTTCTGATATGGAATTTGATAGAGCCGTCTATGATAATAGACTAATGAATTTTGAATTAATAAAGAAAAAGTATACCCAATCCTCCTATAAAATGCCTACGTTAGTCTTTTGGAATGTTGATTCACGACAGAATAATGTCCCAGTAAAGGCAGATGAAACAGGCGTATTATTAGTCTCTGGTGCGTCCCCTATTATTTTTAAAATGATGGAAAATAATCTCTTAGATCCAGTATCATTTATGCTGTCTGTTCTAACTTCAGAACGCTATAGCCGAGTTATGCTCTA
This sequence comes from Promethearchaeota archaeon, assembly GCA_004524365.1. Lineage (GTDB taxonomy): Archaea > Asgardarchaeota > Lokiarchaeia > Sigyniarchaeales > SOKP01 > TEKIR-8. The sequence continues at coordinate 10,793 of SDNL01000006.1, forward strand.
AAAACTTTTTTTCTTAATAATTCATCTCTATAAATACTTTCTTCTATTTTTATAAGTTTAGGTTTTAATCAAAAAGATAGCTTCTATTTTCAATCGTTTGATAAAGAATAATTACTTATGTGGTTCAATTGAAATATTCCAATATGGTTATCTACATTCTAAAAAAAACCCTATTTAAAGCTTCTTAAATTGTAAATTATTAAATATAAGCTAAAATTTCATATTAATAATTTAAACATAAATTTGAAATAAACTAAATATTTGAATTAACAATGGAAGAATTAGAAAATTTAGAACATTCAAAAGCCAATTTAGCGTCTTATGGATTTGCAAAGTTTCTCAGTGAATTTATTGAAATGGCTTTTACCACTTGGGCTTTTTTCTTTTATGAAACAGCGATTGGATTGCCCTCTTTATACGTTGGAGCTGGTTTCATCTTTTTCGGGCTATGGAATGCCTTTAATGATCCATTAATGGGCTTTTTGACTAATCGTCCGTTTAAATTTACCAAAAAACTCGGGAGAAGATTTCCTTGGATCTTAATTGGAGGTATCCCTTATGTCTTAAGCTATGTATTTATATTCACACCTCCTGCAATTGACCCCGTTTCTGGAGCTCTGATTATTTTTATATATCTCGTTATTTCCACTTGTTTATTTGATACTTTTAATTCAATCTTTTTTATTAATTACGTCTCTCTATTTCCAGATAAGTTTCGATCTGCTAAAGAAAGGCGCTTAGCCACAGGAATTCAGACTCCCATTGGAGTTATAGGAGTTGCTTTTGGTTCATTAATCCCTCCACTTTTAATTGAGGATACCATTGCGAGTACTTATATTTTTCAAGCAATCATAATGGCGATAATTGGTTTGATCGTAATAAGTATTGCGATACCAGGATGTCGCGAGGATCAAGTTACCATCGATCTGTATATTGAAAAAACCAAAAAGAAGAAAGAGGAAAGGGAATCATTTTTTAAAGTAATGATAAGAGCACTGAGCCAGAGTAGTTTTCTTATCTTTATGATTGGATATGCATTATATAGGTGTCTGATTATTTCGATGCAAGGATCTATTCCATATGTAGTGAAATATGTACTAGGTAAACCAGATGATTTCGTTACTCTATTATCTGCGGGATTTTTAGTTGGTGCATTAGTTTCATCCCCTATATGGGCGTATTTAGCACAAAAAACCAATAATAACAAGAGAATAATGTTGATCAGCAGTATATTATTGGTTGCGTTTACAATTCCTTTAACTTTTATCGGTGATTTAATAATTCTTTTTATATTAACAACTCTGTGGGGGATTGGACTTGGGGGATATTGGACATTGATAAGTCCTATAATGGCAGATGTAATCGACGAATCTGTAGTAAATACAGAAACGAGGGAAGAGGGAATATATAACGGATTTCTTCAATTTTTTGGTCGCATGGGAATTCTCTTTCAAGCAATAAGTTTTACACTTGTTCATATTCTTACTGGATTCGTTGTAGGCGCTGATACTCAAGATGCATTGGCAACTTTTGGGGTTCAATTACACTTCGCATTAATTCCCGGGATTGCAATGTTAATTGGTACTATTTTGTTCTACAAATTTTACCAATTAACTCCTGATAAGGTGGATGCTCACCAAGAAAAAATTAAAACGCTTAAGATATAATACATTTCAAATAGAAATTAATTTTTCTATTTCTCTTTTTTTTCTTTCACCTTTTGAATGATTCAGAACATCAAATACTCTTTTATGAATAAAAAAGCCAGATTCATTAAGATTGTCGGAAACTCAAAAAAAAAATTATTTAAAGTATATATCTGAATATTAACTATGGAAAAATTTAAAGATTTAGCCGAATATGCCTTGAATTATGCGCAACAAAAATCCCTTGAATATACGGAAGTTCGCCTTGAGGAAAATAAGCGCGACACGGTTTCTTTTTTAAATGGTAAGTTGCATATCGGCAATTTACCCATCGAATTAACAGCAGATGCGTTTTCCCGCAAATTAGGGTTAAACATTCGAATTTTGCAAGATGGTGGTATGGCAATGGCGACGACAAATAACTTATCTAAAGAAAACATACGTAAAACAGTTGATAATGCGTATCGAGGTGCCAAAAGAAATGCACGACAAAGAAAAATTCCTATGTCATTAAGTAAAGAAAAAACATATGAGACTAAATGGTCAAGTAAATATGAAGTCAATCCCATGAATGTTTCTTTAGAAGAGCGGATAAATTTTCTTAAACAATTTGTTTCAATCTTTGATAAGGAATATCCTATTCAATTCTTTCATGTTTTTGTACTTATTACCGAGGAACGGAATTCTTATTTCATAAATTCTGAAGGAACAAAAATTTCTGGTCATGTTCCTCGTGTTGCATTAATTCCAGTAATTATTGGAATAGTGGCAGGAGGGAAAAATGAACAAATGATGAATACTTATGCAACGTCCTCAGGATGGGATGAATTAATCTCATGGGACTTAGAAAAGAAGGTGAGAAAGAATGTAGAAATACTATCTAATATCATTACTAAGGCCAAAAAACCACCCGAGGGTGAGATTGATATTATTCTAGGTCCGCAAGTATCAGGAATCATATCTCATGAGAATTGCGGTCATCCTCATGAAGCCGATCGTATATTAGGGCGAGAAGGTGCTCAGGCAGGTGAATCATATCTACGAGAACATGAACTGGGATTTAAGATAGGGAATGATTGTGTTAATGTATATGATGATCCCACAATTCCGGGATCATATGGCTTTTATCTATTTGATGATGAGGGAGTAAAAACTCGTCGAAGAGAATTGATTAAAAATGGTATATTCAATGAAATGCTCCAAAATAGAGAAACTGCTGCTTTTTTCAATACAAAAAGTAATGGTGCGGCTCGTGCTATATCCTATGATCGTGAGCCCCTTATCAGAATGGCCAATACATATTTCGCTCCTGGTGAATATTCTTTTGAGGAAATGATTGAGGATATAAAACTAGGGGTATATATGAAATCATTTACAGAATGGAACATTGATGATAAACGCCTCGAGTCAAAATATGTAGGTCAAGAAGCATATTTAATTGAAGATGGTGAAGTTAAGGGATTAGTATCCAAGCCAACCCTCGAAATTTCTTCGATTGGACTTTTTAATAGCATTGATGCCCAAGGTGATAAAAGTTCCTTTGAATGGGAAGGAGCATTCTGTGGAAAGTCAGAACCAGGACAAGGTATTCCCGTATGGACTGGAGGTCCAAATGTTCGATTACGAAATATAAAATTAGCGAGAGGTGATTAAATGAAGAAATTAGAAAATTTAGATAAATTAGAACAGATTTCACTTCACATTAAAAAACAGATTAATTCTTATTGCGATGATTGGGTCATTAAGGGAACCAGTATGAATAGAAATCAAATTCGCTTCTCGGAAAGTCAAATAGATACTAAGAAAAACTGGAACGAAATTGGGATAACTATTTTTATGGCGAAGAGTCGGAGAACTACAGAAATTACCTTAAATGATTTAAGATTGCCCTCAATTGACAGTACACTTAAGTATTGTGAAAAATTGCTTGAATCATCCCAAAAAAATCGCTATTTTAAGAGATTACCAGAAGGACCATTTAATTATAAAAACCATATTAAAAAAAATATATTTGATGAAAAAGTAGCTGTTTTAGGAGATGATGCCGTTAGATTAGTTGAAAATGCCACCGAAGCTTGCTTAAAGGAAGGAGCAAATAGAGTCGCAGGATCATTCTTTTATGGGATACATTCAATATTCCTTGAGACCAGTGAAGAGATAGCTGGAAAATATCAAAAGTCAGAATTGAATTTTAGAATAAGAGCATTCGCGGAGGATATGTATGCAACTGGAGAGGGATTAACGGTTTCTACCCATCTAAGCAAGGGCTTCGATCCTATTGCAGCAGGTCAAGAAGCTGGAGAGATTTGCCGTCAAGCTATTGGAGGGAAAAAGGGCAATCCAGGAACCTATAATATCATTATTTATCCAAAGGTAAGCACTGAGATTCAAGCTCCTACTGCAGCATTAGCAATGAATACATATGTTAAAAAGATGGGCTTGTCTTGGTTGGTTGGTAAGAAAAAAGGCGATAAAGTGGGGAATGATAACTTAACAATTTGGGATGACGGAACAAAAGATTATGGACTGGGAACAGCACCATATGATGATGAAGGTGTCCCCACTAAGAAAACATTATTAATCGATAAGGGAAGGATTAATAAATTTTTCACAAACACTTCACTTTCAAGAAGATCTGAAGATTCTACGGGAAATGCGGGAATTACTATCCCAGAGCCCACCAATATCGTATTTAAGCCAGGTGACTGTTCTCTAAAGGAATTGATGGAGATTTCTGAAAAACCCACATTATTAATAACCTCAACGTGGTATACCCGATACCAAAGTTATGCGCCACCTGGTATTTTCTCTTCACTTCCAAAAGATGGAATGTTTCTTATTAAACAAAGGGGCGATTTACTCGAACCAATAAGGGAATTAAGAATAAACACAGATCACTTTCATATGATGGACCATTTAAAAGCTCTTGGAAAGCATAATAAACAAGTTTCCACATGGTTAAGTCCAGCAAACTGTCCAGTTTTTGCCCCATTCATGCTTATTGAAGATGTTGTGATGAGTACGGGTACAAAATAAGCATTTTTTAATTTTCTTTTCTTTTTCTTAATTTCACAAAATTAAAATAGAGTAAAAATCCATATACCTATATGGAACAATATGAATATAAAAAATACTATTCAGTAATTTTTATTCTATTTTATCTCATACAAGGTTTCGTGCAAGGAATTCCATATCTTGTTTTCCAGCCTTATCTTACAAAAATATTAGGGGGATATAATCTTAATATTTGGATGATTTTGTGGGGCATCAGCCAGATTCCTTGGGCCATTAAAATGATTGTAGGAATATTTAATGATCGTGGTGGGACGAAATTTTATGGGAGAAGATTTCCATGGATTATTAGTTTTGGAATTTTTGGGGCAATATGGTGGTTTCTTTTAGCGGTATACCTTCCAAAAGACCAATCAATCTATCTTTTCCTACTAATTTATATCTTTTTCATTATGATTGGTATGGCATTCGCAGACACAGCTTTGGATGGACTTATCTTAGATGTGGTGCCTAAAAACAAGCTTGCAAGAATACAAGGCTATACATGGGCTATGATGTTGGTAGGAATGGGAGCAGGAGGGATGCTTTTAGGACTAATCTTTTTATCTCTTGATGCAATGCCCGTATTATTCATTCTGACGGGAATTCTTATGATATTTGCATGTTTTCTTCCTTATTTCATAAAAGAACCTGCATCAAAGGGGCAAGAATCAGATATAAAGGGGCGACCATTGATTTCAATGTTTACCAAACTAAAGAATTGGAAAATTATACTTTATACATTTTTGGCTGGAGTCCAAGCTTTATTAATTCTGGAGTTTTTCAAATATGTAGTCCTCATTCCAATGGGGGTGGTTAACGTAGATGAAACCTTAGTTTCTTTAGCTGGAGGAACTTCTCCAGAAGGATATTTAAATTGGAATTCAGCATTCTATCTATTAAATGGAATTGGAACTTTTATTTTTTCTATGATTGCTGGAAAAATTGCAGATATAAGCCGAAAAAAGGCAGTTACTATTTTCTATCTCGTCTATATTCCATTTTGTTTAATTAGTATCGTTCCTTTCATATTTTTTATTGGCTTTTTGCCAGCATTAATTATGGGATTTATTTTTATGTTTATATTTGGAGGTCTTCAAGGAGCATTAGTGGTGTCCAATCAGACAATAAGAGCTGATCTCTCAAAACATGAATATCCAACCTTAAAGAGCACATTTTATGCGTTTCTTGTAAGTTTATCCAACCTAGGACAAAATGTAGGAAGCATTCTGGGTGGCATTATAATTACTATCGCAGTAATATTTACGTCGAATTTTGGATTGATATATTTTCTAGTCTCTGCATTTTGCGCTCTTTGTCTTCTATTGAGTTATATTTTATTTAGAACAATAGATGTAGGAGATTATGAGTTAGATCATGTATTGCAAGGTGAAGAAGATATACTTTTTGCTTAAAATTAAAAACTATAAAAAATCCTTTTTCTTTTTTTTATTTCAAGTATTTACTTCCTGTAATATAAGAAACAGATACATCCATATCTGGATTTATCCCCTCCATTGGTTTTACTATTTTATCAACAAAATCTCTTAGAGAACGTATGTTGTCTGCAATTAATTGAACAATAAGGTCATGATCTCCACTTGAGATAGCCGCCACTATCACATTATCATATGAGGCAAGTTTTTGTGCTACCTTTTTTAGATGATTAGGATCGACTGTAACCCCCAACCATGCCATTATTTTATGTGTAAGATCAATACCTATCTCTTCAAGTTGTTTTTTCAATGATTTAGTTTCTCCTGTATCAATTACAGTCGAAAAATACTCTTCACATAATGTCTTTATATCTTCTTTAATATTCTCCTTAAGTTGATTTGCCTTTTTTATTTGTAATTTTACTTCCTGTGATTTTATGGGATCATTTCGACCAATTTCAGCTTCTATTAGTTCCAACATTTCCTCTTGATAATTTTTTTTAATTGCTTGTGTTAATTTTTGGATTAAATCATCACCAAATATAATTAAATTTGTAGGGAGAGCAAGCATAAGTACAATTTTTTCTGGAGATCCCTTTTTTATCCCAGCTCTTCTCCTTTCTCTTTGAGATGCGACATGAAACTTAGTAGCAAAATACATTTTATCATTATATTCAAGATCAATATGGTTTTGGGGAGAAATTTCTTCAATATCTAAAAACCAAATTGAATGAATATATACTGGGCGCATTTCCCCATCGCTTTTCTTAACTGAATCACTAGGATAGGTTAAGAGAGGAATGTGACCCTTTTCCTCATCAAAATATAGTATATATACTTCATATAATCCAAAATATGAATCTTCTATTGGAGTCTTTTCCTTATTTTTCTCAAATAACTCAGCCATTTTTAAAATATTTTTAATCTTTTTTTTTATTAATGAAGTTCTCTTTTCGAATAATATTCGGTATGATAGAAAATCATTGTATAAAAGCTAGTGATTTTTTCAATAAATATTACATATTTAAATATTATATTTTCTTTCTAATAAATGAAATTATTTAATTTTAGAAATCGTAATTATTTGATTTCCAATGAATAATATTCGATGAAATCCATATTAAAGGAATTAAAATAAATTTCTTGAAAAAGAAATATTAATATCGAATTGAAAAATTTGAAAACAGGAAAAAGAAAATAGGGGAGAGGAAAAATAGTATATGTCTAAATTAGAAGATGAAGTAGGAAAAAATATCGAATGCATCTCTGAATGGAAAGACGAAATAGGAAGAGAAGCTAAGCTTCTTGACGAAAAGAACTTAGTTGAAAGATTAAAGGTTGAAAGGAGCTTCATATATAAATTTATAATTGCCTTATCCATTTTTATATTATTTATTGTAATTTCATTTATAATAGGGGGGAATTCAGTTAAAATATATTGGGAAATAATCATCTTGGCTTTTTTATTCGAAACAATGGATTCTTCTGCGGGTATGGGATTTGGTACTGCTCTCTCACCGTTACTTTTATTATTAGGTTTTACACCTCTTCAGGTGGTTCCCGTATTATTGATATCTGAAACTATTACAGGATTAACCGATGCAATTTTTGATCATGAATTTGGAAATGTAAAATTTTCTTTTCGCCCTCTTAATGAGACAACGAAAGTAACATTCATAATTGCCTTTTTTGGAAGTTTCTCAATATTCCTCTCAATTTTCTTTGCTTATTTTGCAATACAATTTCCAACTATGATTATAAAGATTTATACTGGAATTCTCGTAATTTCAATGGGCATTTATACTCTTTTATTAACCCTCCTAAAACGAATTAGAATAGAAAAATATAACCCACAAAGACTTGTGATATTTGCAGCTATAGCGGGATTTAATAAAGGTATTGGAGGGGGAGGATATGGTCCTGTGGTGACTTTGGGGGAAATATTATCGGGCATTTACGAAAAAAGTGCGACAGCGATATCTTCAATTGCTGAAGGTATTGTATCATTTATAGGCGTCCTATGTTTTTTTTTTATAAATTATGTAGGTATTGAGGTTGATCTTGTTTTATTTCCCTCCATTTTAATGGGTGGTTTTTTCGCAGCAATTCTAAGTCCTTATTTAACAAGAGTAATACCGAATAAAATTTGGAAAATAATTATTCCAATCTATTCTCTGGGATTAGGTTTATATGTATTAATTAGACTTTTTTCATAATTAAGTCAAAAAAGAGAATTATATTTCATATTTTATTTAATCTTATAAATTTTAAAAAAAGAAAAAAAGTAGGTTTTAGTCGATTAAAGTCTTAAGATATTGGGCATTAAAGGATTCTTTATCTTCTAATTCATCATAAGCTTTTTTATATGCTTTTGAAAGTGCTCTTTTTTTCATGTTTTCAACTTCCAAATATCCTTTCCCAAATTCAGACCAATAATCTACTTTCTGGGTTTTTGGTTGTTTTTCATTCATTACCTTATTGGGAGTTTTTATTAATATTTCCATTTTTTATTTTCACATCCTTATTTTAATTTTTTACTTCCTAATTAAATACTATCTGTAGATAATTTAAAAAAATTGAAAAGAAAAATTTCAATCTTTTTGACAAATAATTTTTTCAAAAAAAAATCCATGTTTTCAAATGTTTTCAAAAATAATTTCACCGATATAAATTTTCTAAATTATCATTAAATTGTGTTTTATAAGCTCGCTGCGCCCTCTTAACATTTCGAGAAACTTTCTCAAATGCTTGGTCTAATTCCTCCCTTGAAATCCTAATCTGTTTCACAGAATCCCAATCTTCTGTATTTATAGAATTATCGGCAACTGCTTTTCGAATGGTTAAAAGTACTGCTTCTTCGCATAGTGATTTTATATCAGCACCGCTAAAATATTCGAGTTTTTCTGTGATTTTTCCTAGATCTATATCTTCTGCTAAGGGTTTCCCTTTAAGGTGAATTTTAAGAATCTCCTCTCTCTCTTCACTCGTTGGTAAGCCTAATTCAATATGGCGTCCAAATCTTCCTGCTCTTAATAAGGCAGGATCTAATATATCCGGGCGGTTAGTTGCCGCAACTAGGATAATATTGTTTAAAGGTTCTAATCCATCAAGTTCAGTTAATAATTGTGACACAACTTGTTCATTAACTCGTGAATTTTGAGGACCACCTCTTGTGCAAGCAATTGCGTCAATTTCATCAAAAAAAATAATACAAGGTGCTGCAGCTCTTGCTTTTTTAAAAGTTTCTCTAACAGCTCTTTCACTTTCGCCAACCCATTTTGAAAGAAATTCTGCCCCTTTGATTGAAATAAAATTTACTTCACTCTCATGAGCAAGTGCTTTTGCTAACAAGGTCTTTCCAGTCCCAGGTGGACCATAAAGAAGTACACCACATGGAGGATCTGAATCCATGTGATTATAGATTTTTGGATATTTTAACGGCCATTCAATAATTTCTCTTAATTGTAGTTTAGCATCTTCCAAGCCCCCAACATCATTCCATGTTTCCTTTGGTTTTGTAATTAGTAATTCTCGTAGGGCTGAGGGTTCAATAATGTTAAGAGCTCTAAGAAAATGACTCATTGATATTTTAAGATTGTTTAATACACTAATTGGAATTGATTTATCGAGATCAATTTCTGGGAGAACTTCTCTAATAGAAAAGATTGCTGCTTCTTTGGTTAGTGCTTCTATATCTGCACCTACAAATCCATGAGTTTTTTCAGCAAGTAATTCTAGATTAACATCATCTGCTAGAGGGATCCCCCTAGTGTGAATCAGTAATATCTGGTATCTGCCTTCTACATCTGGAACATCGATTTCGATTTCTCTATCAAATCTCCCAGGTCTTCGTAATGCTTCATCAATATCATTCACTCTGTTTGTTGCCCCTATTATAATAACCTCCCCCCTCCCCTTTAATCCGTCCATTAAAGCTAATAATTGAGCTACTACCCTTCGTTCTACTTCTCCAGAAACCTCGCCTCTTTTTGGGGCAATAGAATCCATTTCATCAATAAAAATAATAGAGGGTGCTTTTTGTTTAGCTTCTTCGAAAATTTTACGTAAGTTCTCCTCACTCTGACCAAAAAATTTACTGGTAATTTCTGGTCCGCTTATTGTTATGAAATGTGCTTCTGTCTCATAAGCTACTGCTCTTGCTAGTAATGTTTTTCCAGTACCTGGTGGACCATGTAATAAAACTCCTTTAGGAGGATTAATACCTATCCGTTTAAATAATTCAGGATGGCGTATTGGAAGTTCAATAATCTCACGGATCTTCTGAATGGTATCATCAAGTCCCCCAATATCTTCGTAGGTAACTCTTTCTTTTTCGATTTCTATAAATTCTTTATGAGTTCTTTCGCTAAGCTTTATATTAGTATCTAATTGAATTTTAATTGCTTCTGTTTTGGGGGAAAAATCGACTACAATAAGATCGACTCGGTGACCATATGAATAAAAGCTTAAAATATCCTCTTTTGTTATAACTCTATTTTCTAATTTTCTTACTAATTGTTGGGAATTCCTTAGCATAATTGCTTCTTCAATACCTGCGAAAATTACTTCTTTTGCATCAGCTGCCTTAATTTTTCTAATGTCTACTAGATCATCTATAGATGAATGGATATTTCTTCTTAATGAAGGATCCATACGAATTATATTTGTTCCCTTATCACTTTCGCTTCCCGTTTGAAGTATAGCAGCAGTTGTTTTATGAGTTGCAGGATGGTTAATTTCAATCACATCCCCAGTTTTAAAGTCTAATTCTTGTACGATATTAGGATCAATTCTTATTATTCCTTTACCAGAATCTTCTTTGAATGCATCCTTTACTCGTACACTTCTTATTTTATCATTATAATTTTTTGAAGGATTGTTCATCTTAAATTTATAACCTCCATAATAAATACAATATTTGCATGAATAAACAAAGAAAAAATAAAAAAAGGAAAAAATTATTTAGAAATTAGTTTTTGGGCTGTTTCAAATGCATCATTATAATTGAAAATTTTCTTCCCTCGTGTATCAGCAGCTTTCTTCAATATAGATGCTTCAACGTTAGACTTCAGACCACCAAGAGCTCTGGCACCTATTGCATAGATACTTGGATAAATTTCTTCATTGTCATGCTTTGGTCTTATCCCTTCAATACCGTAGGGAGGAACAAGATTGATATCGACAACAATTTTCATTCCTTCCAATTTATTCATAGCATCCGCTGAAAATATTTCCACTCCAGCAGCTGCTAAGGACCAAATAATATCTGCATCTTTAACAACTTCTAATCTTTCTTCTATAGTTGGAGCAAATACTCCTACAATTTTTGTTGCGTTTTCACCTGCTTCTTCATTTAAGTCTTTCTCAAGTTCCTTGACAGCTTCTATATTGCTTTTATCCCATGTTTCCACAATGAACGTTTTTGCGTGTAATTTAGCGGCCAAGATTGCGGCAATTCTAGCAACAGGACCCGCTCCCATTATTGCTACTTTTCTACCTTCTATACTATCAATCCCGTGTTTTTTAGAGGCAACATTAAGCGTTTTCGCAACAACAGAAGAAGCTGTAGTATGGGACCCTCTGGGATCAATTATCACAGGACATTCGAAGGGTGGCACTAATGATTTTACTACTTTTTTCGCAATTTTTTCTCCTTCCTTTACATCAGCCCCACCTATGAAAAATGTCGTTGGAGCTTTTGGTTTTCTAGAGAATATTGCATCTTGAACTAGTTGAGGAACTTTATCAGCTTTCATATTGCCAACAGGAACTACCACATCAAAACCAGCATCATATGCCATATTAATATCGAATGGAGATGCTGTATCATCTGTATCAAAGAAATAACAGATCTTATCCGATTTATCTTTCGTCTTAATTTTTATTCCTGATAATTCTATTAAAGATTTTTTCGGCAAACTTGGATTTTTTTCTGGATTTGTCACATTCCCTTCAGTGTCAATCAGAATCGGACTATTTTCTACTTTTACTTTTCTATCCAGCTTAATTTGCTTTGCATTCACATTTAAATTCTCTGCTAATTCTTTAATTCCTCGAAAATGAGATAAATCACATATGAAGATTCCTTTGAGATCATTTTTTTTGAATTCTTTCGTTAGGTTCACAATCTTCATCATCATCCAAGCTTCTCGGACTTCATACCTAACTTCATTTTCTTGATCATCATATTCCTTTTCTAAATAATCTCTCCATAAGACCAACTCTTGGAATAATTCATTTTCTTTAGGTGCATTCCCTTCATTCGATTTAATCATTTGTTCTATCTTACTATTTAATTGCTTTATCAAATTAAGGTGCTGTTCTAAAGTAGCCCTTAGATAGCCTTCAGCATTTTCAGAAATATCTACCATTTTATATGGTATACCTTTCTTATTGAATAATTCCCGAAGAGGATCTGAATCTGCTGCTTCATCATCTCGATTTCCTTTTTCTTCTACCGCAAAATCCGGGTCGTATTTTTCTATGTATTTATCAACTAGTTCTAAATATTCCTTTGATACGATATTCAAATCCCAAGACATATTGCCCTTTTGGCTCTTTTCCTTTTCGAAAAACCATGTGATTGGAAATTCACTCTCAATCATTACGAGGTCTAAATTCCTTTTCTTTAGAGGTTTTAACTCTAAGACTTTTTCATCAACCATTTTTATAAACACCTTTTGGTTTGTTTTTTTATTTTATTTTAATTTCAATTAAAAAACTATATGTTTAACATTATGCTTTTTAGTATATTGAATGACTCTAACATTAAGATTACGTAGAATTTTTGTCAATTCTGAACAAATATCTTCACAGATATCTTCTTGAACAAAATGCATAAATGCCATTTCTTCTTCATTATAAGTTCGACAAATATCTAACATTTTCTTCGCAATCCATTGAGGTCGGATTTTCAGGCTTAGATTAATTTCTTTTTCTTGTATTTCATCTCTAAGCATATCAATCCAGTTTTTAAGACTTAACCCTTTATAAGAATCCTTATCTTCCATAGATTGATATTCTTCGACAAGTTCTTTGAATAGTTCCTCCTTTTCAAGAATATCTTCATATATGTATCCCATAGCATACTCTGGTATATCTACTTGGTGATATGAAATGCCCATATCATTCAATAAATGAGCAAATTCTGTTTTACTGAATTCTTTCATATTAAAATCAAAATCAAATGTTATGAACTTAATGTTTTTATCCTTTAGAAATTGACTTAAAGCTTTAATATCGCCTGGAAATTCATGCCTACTCTTTTTAAATACATATGCTTTTACTCTTTTTTTGAGGGGTTTCAACTCTAAGACTTCCATTTTGATTTTCACATCCTTATTTTATTTTTTTTTATGTTATTTCCTAAGTAAAGAATCTCCCTAGACAATTTAAAAAATATGAAAAGAATAATTTCTGATTTTTTGAAAAGTTTTATTGTCAAACCATCCTTTTTTACTAATTTTCTTATTATTCATCGAAATTATAGGGAATTGAAAATCTAATTCAAGATATTTATACATATAGAACAATTTTGGGACTTCAGCGGCTTTATGATATTTTATTAGACTATCCTAATTTATAAATTATAAGTTTACATTTTTGATCTGCCACAAAACAATAAAGGGTTTCAATAGGAAGATTTAAATTCTTGAACATCCTAGTTATCATGTTGATAAATAAAATTATCAAAATGAGAAATTGATAATTTTTGTTAACAAATTAAAATAAAAATACAAAAACCATTTGGGTGTATATATTGGATATATATTCAATTCTGTCCCATGAAATTCGTAGAAAGATTTTAAATGTCTTGGATCGGGAGGGATTTTTGTCTTATACTGATTTAATGGATGAGACTGGTATTGATAGCACAGGACAATTAAACTTCCATATAAAAAAGCTCGGTTCTTTAATAGATAAAGATAACAAATCATATTTTCTAACAGAAGATGGAAAACGAGTCTTAAAAATAATAAACCTTAATAAAAGAATCCTATCTGGTGAGGAAATAGATGAATATTTAAATAGAAAAGAAAGTCAAATAAATCGTGTTGGAGTAGTTATTTGCAATTGTAATACAGAAATCTCGAATGTTATAAACATTAATGCCTTAGAAAATTTTATTGAGAGAATAGAAAATGTGGTTGCTGTGAATGTATTTGCAAATTTGTGTCAGCAAAAAAATTATACCAAAATTGCACAATGGGTAAAAGAGAATTTTATTAATAAAATTGTAATTGCGGCATGTTCGCCGAAATCCCATCAACATCTCTTTGAACATATTTTTAAAGATGTGATTGAGCAATCAAATATAGAAATCGCTAATATAAGGGAACAATGTGCGTGGGTACATCCTTCAAAAGATAGCACTATAGATCCTGTTATAACACTTGAAAAAGCCCAGTTGTTAATTGAAGCCGCAGTAAAAAAAGTTAGCCTTCAGAAAACGATAAAAGTAAAAAGAGTCGATGTAGTGAAAAGTTGTGCCATTATTGGAGGAGGTATTGGGGGAATTACGCTTGCATTAAACTTAGCGCGTGCAGGAATTAAAGTCTATTTAATTGAAAAGTCGCCAACAATTGGAGGAATGGTTGCTAGATGGTCTAAAATATATAATATGGGAGATTGTTCCATTTGTTTCGTTTCAGAATTAATTACAGAATTATCTAAGGAGAAAAATATTGAAATATTAACAAATACAGAAATTGATACTATTTCAGGAGAAGTCGGTAATTTTACTATTGAATTAATTAAAAAACCAAGGTACGTCGATGTAAAGAAATGTACAGGATGCAAAAAATGCGTTGAAGTTTGTAGTGTAGAAAAGCCTAATCAATACGAATTTGGATTAACAAATAGAAAAGTAATCTTTATTCCTTTTATTAATTCATATCCCTATGCACCAGTAATAGAGCAAGAAGATATTGATAATTGTTTAAAATGTAGAATATGTGAAAGAGTTTGTGTGAATGAGGCAATTCAATTAAATCAAAAACCAGAAAGAATAAGAATTAAAGTAGGGGCAAAAGTAATCGCGATCGGAGCTGAGCTTCCCACCGATTTGGAAGATTACCATTATAACCCTGAAAATGATATCATAACTTCAGCAGAATTTGAACGAATACTGTCATCAGATGGAATCACAGATGGAAAATTGTTAAAAATTTCCGATAGAACTCCTCCTAAAAATATATCAATTATCCAAAATGTCGGACCTTCGGAATATGAAAATGAATTTAATGATCGCGTAGCATTAAAATACTTAAATTCAATTAAAATAAAAAATCCTGATTGTGAGGTTAATATCTTTTGTGATATGAAGAAATATAATAAGAATCAACAAAGCTTATTAAAATCTCTCGACCCTAGATTTCTATACGCTAATGAAATAAAAATTGAAAGAAAAGAGGGAAAAAATATAGTTATTGCGGATTCCATTGAATTTCCAACGGATTTGATTGTTTTAAACATAAATTTAGTTCCTAATGAAGATTTAAAGGAATTAAGAAGAGATATGGATTTTACCTTAAATGATCATGGATTCATGAGTGAGGAAACACTCGCTTCAGGTATATATGGAGTTGGAACCATTTTTGGACCGCTTAGTTATCAAGCAACTATTGATAATGCGAACAGTGTTGCATTAAAAGTAATATCGCTTTTATCCCAGGATTATTTAATGGCAGAATTTAGTGGGATTGAAATAAATGAAGATTTATGTGGTTTATGTGGATTATGTACCGAATCTTGTCCTTATAATGCGATTATCATAGAGAATAATAAGATAAATATCGATAAGTTCAAATGTAAAGGATGTGGTACTTGTGTAAGTGTTTGTCCAACGGATGCTCTTGAAATGAATGTATATACTTCTGAAAAAATATTAAGTTCAATAAAGATATTCTCAAAATTTAAAAGAAGTCCAAAAATACTTGCATTTTGTTGTAATTCATGTGGTTATGCCGCAGCTGATGATGCGGGACTGAAACAAATCGAATATAAACCTAATGTTTTTATAATTAAAGTTCCATGTACGGGTAGAATAGATGCACATTATATCCTAAAAGCATTCGAATATGGATTTGATGGTATAATGATAGTCGGATGTCGAGAAGGAGCCTGCAGATATATTGATGGGATTCAGAGAATAGAAAGAAAAGTAAATATTCTTAAAAATATATTAGAAGACAAACATAGGAAGCATATTGTTCTAAAACATATAAATGCTGTCGAGGGCAATGAATTTGCCAATTGTGTTAATGATCTTTATGAAGAATTAGAGGGGGCGATAAATATTGAGACTTAAATTTTCCTTAACATCATTTACTGCTTGTTCCGGATGTATATCCTCCATAATTTCTTTAGATATTTTTCCTCAATTTATGGAAAGAACGGAACTCATATATTGTCCATTTTTCCTAGAACAAAAGGAGTTAAAACCACATGATATAGCTTTAATTGAAGGTTGTATATCAAAAGAGGAACAAATAGAAGAATTAAAATTAATAAGAAAGAATGCAAAAAAGGTTTATGCCATAGGTTCGTGTGCGGCTTTTGGTGGAATATTGAACCTTTCAAATAAATTAAATGGTGAACCTATTTCTAATTACATAGATATAAATGGAATTATTCCCGGTTGTCCACCTCCAGAAAAATTATTGGGAAATTGTTTAATTCGTTTAATTGAAAATAAAGAGATCCAACTTCCTGAAAAAAATATGTGTGCAACTTGCCCTCTAAGAGAAACTATGGAAATAAAGTCCGATAAAACCATTAACCATTCATTTTCTATACCTAATGAGGCCCTCAATAGAGATGATAGTCAAGAATGCTTTCTCAATAAAGGAATTCTCTGTTTAGGACCTATTACAAGAGATGGATGTGAACATGTATGCATTAAACAAGGGGTTCCATGTGAAGGCTGTATGGGTCCGATATCTAAGGATTTTACTTCAAATATGGTAAATTTCTTAGGATTATTTAACATTTCAGAAAGTTTTAAAAATTATAAAGAAATATTTTATAGATTCTCAAAACCTAAATTTAGGGAAGCATAATGAAAAAGATTATAAGCGTATGTAAAAGAGTTGAAGGTCATGGCAGTGTTGATATCATACTCAAAAATGATCAGATCTCGAATATAGAATTTAATCTATCTATATTTAGAGGATTTGAAAATATTTTAAAAAAAAAAGAGCTTTTTGATATTCCCAAAATTGCATCACGTATCTGTGGTTTATGTCATGCTAGTCAAACAATTGCTAGTTGTAAAGCAATAGAATCTTTATATAATTTAAAGCCTAAAAAGCAAACTACTCTTTTACGGCGAATTTTAATGACAGGTGAATTAATTAAATCCCATTCAATGCATTTATTTTTACAATCTCTCCCCGATCTATTATATCTCTTTAAATATGAACCAAATATTCTCTCTCCATATGATTTAATACAATTTGATTACGAATTAACAAATCGTTTTTATGAATTGATAAAAATGGGAAATGAAATTGATAGATTATTTGGTGGGAGATCTATTCATGCCATAACACCTTTTCCAGGAGGAAATGTCTACAAATATTCTCAAAAGGACTTAAATATGGCAAAAAAACTTATCAAGAAAACATTAGAGAATATAGATTATATTCTTAATCGATATATTGAACTTTTTGCTAAACTATCACCTCCCGAGATATTTAAGCTCCCCAATCCAACATATTTAAGCCTTCAAAACAACGAACAATACGATAGATATACGGGAATAATTCGAATGAATGCTAAAAATAATGAACAAAAAAACTTTTTTCCAGACCATTATATGAAATATTTTGATAAAGATCCAGAATTGCGTGGAATTGAGTTCCCAAAAAAAGAATTAGTGTTAGTAGGGCCATTAGCAAGATATCATAATATACAAAAATATTCATCTGATGAAATCCAGTCAAAAATTAAAACCTTTGATGAAAGCTGGAAGGATAATATATTATTCTCCAATATTTTAAAATTGATTGAAATTTATACGGAAGCAGAGAAATGTTTAACCCTTTTAAAAGAACCTATTTTAACTGAGAATGAGAGTTTAAATTCTGATTTTGCCATTCAGAATGATAATGGAATAGGAATAGTGGAAGCACCACGAGGAACTTTAATGCATCATTATCATTTAGATGGAGACCAAAATGTTGATGAAATTAAGTTGTTTATTGCCACAGAAATTAATATCCCAATCATCAATCGAATGTTAGCAGGATTTTCTAAAGACTTTTATAAAAAGACAGGAGATATGGAGTTAGTTAAAAAAAAAGCACAAATGATTATTAGAGCCTTTGATCCTTGTATTTCTTGTGCTACTCATTAGAAGAAATAATATTAATATTTGTTCTTCTATTTACTAATTGGGTCAAATTAAATAATAATTATTCTTAAAAATTTAAATAATATCTATGTTAGAAGGAATTCATTTTTTATTAACTTATAATTGTAATTTTGAATGTGAACATTGCTTTTTAAATTGTAGCCCCAAATCTGAAGGTACTTTTACATTTAGTCAAATTAAAAAGGTTTTAGATGAAGCTCCTAAAATTAAATCTATTAAATGGATATATTTTGAAGGGGGAGAACCTTTCCTTTACTATCCTTTAATGCTGGAGGGTATCAAGTTAGCAAAGGATAAAGGATTTAAAGTTGGAGTAGTCACAAACTTTTACTGGGCAAAAAGCATCGAAGATGCGGAAATTTGGCTTAAAGCTTTAGCCGATTTAGGAATTAATGATTTCAGTATTAGTGATGATTATTTTCATTATGAAGAGAAAGTAGAATATTTTTCCAAGATTGCCAAAATTGCCGCAAAAAATCTCAATATACCAATAAATTCAATAAAAATAGAAAATCCAAAGAAACAGTTTTTATTAAATAATAATCAAGAAAAGGGAAAACCCATCATTGGAGGAAATATAATGTTTCGAGGGAGAGCAATTGATAATCTAATTAAGGATCTACCAAAAAAAAAGTGGGATACTTTAAAAGAATGCCCTTATGAAGATTTAGAAGGATTAGGAAGAATTCACTTGGATTGTTTTGGAAATACTCAAATATGCCAAGGTTTAAGTATTGGCAACTTCTTAGAACATAATCTTTCAGAGTTGATAAAAAATTATTCCCCAAAAGATCATCCTATTTGTGGTCCTTTAATAAGAGGTGGTCCTCTTCAATTAATTAAAGATTTTAATCTAGAACATGAAAATAAGTATGTTGATGAATGCCATTTATGCTTTTTAGCTCGAAAAGCTTTGATAGATTTATATCCACAATATTTAGGACCAAGACATATTTATGGTCTAGAGTAAATTTGAAATAGTAAATTTGAAATAATATAATAATATTTTAATTTACAAACTTTTAGTAACTCAGGAGAAGATTAGATGCTCAATATTTTTCTTGTAGAATGTGGTGTAGAACTAATCCCAAAACGTATTCGGAGTCATCCAGCGGTGAAGAGAAATCTTTCTATGCGGAATTATTCCTCTCAATTATTGGATAATGCGCTTCACCATTCAGCGATGCATAATTTTAAGAATCGTTCTAAACGTGGGCGACCAGATATTGCACATCTCTGTTTGTTGAATGCTTTAGGTTCTCCACTCAATAAATCGGGGGGGCTTCGTGTGTATATGCATACAGTAAAGGATCGATTATTTGAATTCAATCCAGAAATCAGAATTGCTAAAAACTATAATAGATTTAAGGGACTAATGGCAAAATTGCTTATCGACAATGGGATCAGAGTAAATGAGACCTATTTAATCAAACCATTGAAAAAGACCCTAGAACAGAAAATTCACGATGTTGAACACCCAGAAATCTTAATTTTTACAGAGAACGGAAAACACACATCCCATAATGATCTTTACATAAAAAGTCCCTCAAAGGAATATGTTGCTATAATTGGAGGATTCCAAAAAGCAAATTTTTCAGAAGCGGTATTATCGCTTTCCAATGAGTATGTCTCTATTTCAGAAACTGCTTTAAATGCTTGGATCGTAGTGAGTAGAGCGATCATATATTATGAGTTGGCTAATAACATTTTTTAAAACTAGAGATATTAATTGATTGATATAAAGATCCAACCTTAGTATTTGAAATTTTATGAATTTTTTTAACTTGCATAAAAAGAGGTTTATATTATTGAATCTTAATTTTAAGAGTAATCTAATTAATATAATTTTAAAATATAAATTTAAAAGTATAGATAATAATTAGAAATTATAGAATAATAATGGCAAATAAAACAATTTCTTTACCCGAGGATGTATATTCTGCATTAAAAAAGGAAAAACGTAAAGGAGAAACTTTTCCTGAACTAATTTCACGTCTTCTTAAAGAAAGAGAGAAAAGAATGGAACATTTAGAAAGCGTTGCAGGGAGTTTAAAAAATGATGATGAATGGGATTCAATTTTAAAGAAAATATATGAAGATAGGGAAAAACCAGCTAGAATATAAGTGAGAGTAAGGGAATGGTTGTGATTGATACTGATTTATTGGTTGCTTATTTAAGAGGAACGGAAAATTCTTATGATATTATAATAAATTCGAGGAAAAATGGAAAAGGTTTAACTACAACAATTTTTAATTCTGCAGAGCTATGTAAAGGTTGTTTCCTTGCCAAAAATATTGAGAAAAGCATTAATAAGGTAGAACAGCTTTTAAATTCTTTTGGAAAAATTTTAAAATTTAAATATGATTCCATTAAAGTTTATGCTAAAATATCATCAGAGTTGAAGTCTCCCCGCCCTAAAGGACGGGGATTCCTACGAGTCCGCTAAGCGTTGGCTGGTGGGCATATCTTAGGGCTGTGTATCGTAGCAAATCCCTTCCATTTGTGGAGAAAGGATTCCTCCTTCAAAGAGGGTTGATGCGATAGCTCATCGGAG
>SDNL01000084.1 GCA_004524365.1 Promethearchaeota archaeon
CCAGGAAATGAAAAAGATGTTGCGGTAAAATTAAAAAATTATATGGATTCTTTCAAAATTCATAATGAACTATATTCCCTTGAAAATAATAGAGCAAATTTTATTGCTTCGCTTAATTCCGATTATCATGGAGAAACATTGATATATAATGGTCATATGGATGTTGTTCCTCCTGGTGAAATAGATGATTGGAAATATCCTCCTCTCTCAGCCCATATAAAAAGGAATAAATATATGTATGGCAGGGGAACTTCGGATATGAAAGGAGCTCTTGTAGCCATGATTATCGCATTAAAAATTCTTAAAGGATTAGATCTTGATACGAAAAGGAACTTAATAGTGCTTGCAGTCTGTGATGAGGAAACTCTGGGTGAATTGGGGGCACAGTGGAGTATTAAAAATATCTTAGAAGAAAAGTCTATAGATTCTAGTTTTGCAATAGTAGGGGAAGTTTCGGGCTTGCCACCACTTCCAAAAGCGTTAATTGTTGGTGAGAAAGGACATGTTACCATTAAAATCGTAACACATGGAATCGAATGCCACTCCTCAATACCTTTTGAGGGAAAAAACGCTATATACATGATGAGTGATATAATTCAGAATTTAGATAAAATAAATGAATATTTTGACGATATTTCTCCCCCTATAAGTAGAAATGAATTAATGAATAGATTGAGTGAAATTTTTCCTACTAAGGATATTTTCGAAAAGATTTTTAATGAACAACCCCGATTACAGAACTTTATAAAGGCTCTAAATACTTTTACTAAGAACCTAAATATAATCGAGGGAGGAGTGAAGGATAATGTTATCCCGGGTAAATGTGAGGCAATTATGGATTTTCGAACACTCCCAGGAATAAACTCTGAAATGATTATAGATGCTTTAACGCAACTTATTAATATATATTGCAATTATGAAGTTAAAGAAGAACATAAAAGAGAAACAGATGAGTTATATGTGTCTTTAGAGGTACTCTCCGAAGCAGAAGCATCATATTGGGAGGGTTGGGAATCTTCCTCCCGATTGAAAACCTTAAAATCATATAGCGAAAAGATCTATGGAAATACTTCGTTTTATTCCCTTTTTCCTGCAACCACTGATGCTCGATATTTCCGTAACTCGGGATTCTGCCCTAAAACCATTGTATATGGTCCAGGAGATGGTTCTATAACACATTCCGTAAATGAATATATCGAAATTGAAGATTTTATAAATATAATAAAAGTTTACACATTGTTTGGCTATAATTTTCTTACATCTCCCTAATTTTTTTTAATTACTTTTTTTAACTCTAATCAATATATTATTATAGGATTGTATTTCTGTTATCAAAATTTATTTAAGAACTGATTATTAATTATAAATCAATAACTAATAATAATTAAAAATTAATATGGAAGTAGAAGATACCGTTATTCTAGTGGATTCCTCCCGTTCTATGCTGAGAGCAGATTTTAAGCCAAATCGCTTAACAGTGGCTTTAAACACAGCAAAATATTTTATTGAACAGAAATTCTCAATTGATCCTAAGGATCGTATCTGCCTTCTTACGTTTGGGGATTCTATTAAGGAGGTAACCCCTTTTACCTACGATTCAGAAAGACTAATCCTTTCCATGAGAAAATCACAAATCAAAATATCTGGGCTAGGGGATCTTGAAAGCGGATTATCTTTTGCCTTACAATTATTAATAGAAGAAATGCAAAAAATAGGCGGTAAGGTCTCCCGTGCTTTTATTATTACAGATAATAAATTTACCTATACTGATAAGATAGAGAAAATTATTAATGCTGCAAAAGGGCTGGGAGTCTTTATCGATTCATGCCAGCTCGGTTTGACCCAAGATTTTACACATAATATATTAAAGAGAATTTCAAAATTAACCAAAGGTGAATTTGGTTTTTTTAAAAATCCGACGGCAGCAATAAATGCAGGAAAACATTTTGCTTCCAAAAAGGATACAGATTCAGCACCCGATTATTTATCTTCTTCTCAAAAAAAGAATAAAGCTCCCCTTTTAAGTTCGATTGCATTACCATTACGCCGACCATCTATAACAGAAATACGCTTAATGTATGATGATCCTAAAAAAAACGAAAAGTGTCAAATTTGTCATTCTAAATTGAGTCCTGTAACAAACGAAGGATTTCTTTCGGAAGGGGGGTTTTGTCCATCGTGTGGTAAACCTATGCATTTATCATGTGCAACCATGTGGGCACAGAAAACAGAAGGGAAAAGTAATATATTCCGATGCCCTTTTTGCTATTTTTTATTAAGAATTCCTCAAGCTTATGTTAATATTGTTCATAACAATAAAAAAAAGGCAAAGCAGAAAATAGAACCAAAAACTACAGAGATGATCCCTGTCGCTCCCGAAAAAGTAAATGAGATAGATGCTTCTTGTTCTTATTGTCATAATATCTTTCTTGGAGAATACAGAGTGTATCAATGTAAGAATTGTAAATCTTATTATCATGAACCATGTCTTAAAAAGATGTTTAATGAAATAAGGGCTTGTCGATATTGTGGATATTTGCTTTCAGAAGATCCCTTCAAAAATTAAGTTAGCTCCAATAATTATTTCTAAAAAATCTCCCTATCTATTTGGAAAATAGGAAAAACTATTATTTTATAACGGTTTATTATACTTAGAGTTCTATAATCATATATTATTTTTATATAACATTTTCCAAGGAGGTAGTTCTAGTTGTCGAATAAAAAGAAAGAGAAATGGGTTATTACATCAGCATGGCCTTATGTAAATGCCATTCCTCATTTAGGAAATCTTATTGGAAGTGTGTTATCTGCAGATGTATTCGCGCGATATTTACGGTTAAAAGGTGATGATGTTGTATATGTAAGCGGATCAGATATGCATGGGACACCTGTTGCAGTCACAGCTAAGCGAGAAGGAAGAAATCCTCAATCCTTAGCTATGGAAAACCATAAGATTATTAAAAATTTATTTGAGCGCTGGGATATTTCTTATGATAATTATACACAGACACATAATCCCGTTCATATTAACTTTGTTCGAGACTTCTTTTTAGACGTACAAAAAAATGGATATATTTTCGAAAAAGAGATAAAAACGCTTTATTGTTCAAATGATGAATTATATCTTCCAGATAGATTTGTCGAAGGGATCTGTCCCTATTGTGGTTTCGAATATGCCAGAGGAGATCAATGCGACAAATGCCAAAAGCTAATAACTCCTTTAGAATTGAAAGAACCTCGTTGTGCAATTTGTGATGAAGAACCAGAGATTCAAAGTACCACTCATTGGTATATGAATTTTCCAAAACTTCAAGACCGATTAGCCCAGTTAATAGAGCAAAATGATATTATACCTACCAATGCAAGACAAGTATGCTTGAATAGTATTAATGAAGGTCTTCCAGAACGAGCCATAACGAGAGACTTAGAATGGGGGATTCCAGCACCATTTGAGGGGGCCGATAACAAAACTATTTATGTTTGGTTCGAGGCAGTATTAGGTTATGTTTCTGCGGTGAAAGAATGGGCAGAAAAAATAATAGAACAACCTGAGAAATTTGATTATTTTTGGAAGGATAAAGATACGAAAACAGTCTATTTTATTGGAAAAGATAATATTATATTCCATTTAATAGTTTTTCCCGGGATCTTAATGGCTTACAATGATGATAAAAGTAAGAAGGATAAGCTTGTATTACCCTATAATGTCTCTTCAACGGAATTCTTAATGTATGAGAAAGAAAAGTTTTCGAAATCCCGCCAAGTGGGAATATGGATTAATGAAGCCTTAGAACTGGCTCCTTTAGACTATTGGAGATTCAATTTAGTTTACAATCGCCCCGAGAAAAGTGATACATCATTTTTATGGTCAGAATTTGAAAATAATATGAATTTATTGAATGATGTTATTGGTAATTTTGTCCATAGAACCTTAACTTTTATTAATCGACATTATGATGGTGAAATCCCGCAAAAATTAAAACTGGATGATAGAGATAAAGACCTAATTTCGAAACTTAACACTATATCCGATAAGGTGGGCGAATCTTTAGATAATTTTGAGATGAAAAAGGCATTGAGAGACATTGTTGATTTTGCGAGAGAGGGTAATATATATTTAAATGATAAAGCACCATGGCATATCATTAAAGATGATAAAAATGAAGCAGGTCATGTTTTTAATTTATGTGCCCAATTTGTATATAGTTTGGCAATTTTACTGGGTCCTTTCATTCCAAACACATCTCAAAAAATTTTGAAATTATTAAATTATCATCAGAGTTTAAATGCATTAGGATGGGATAGTATTAATGAAAATGTTATTGAAGCGGGTACTAAAATCAAAAAAGCAGAACCTATCTTTGAAAAGCTAGATATTAAAGAAATCAAGGAAAAATTAGAAAAGTCTCGAAAACAAAAACAAAAAGAAAAACAAACAAAAAAGAAGAAAGAGGAAGAAAAAATGAAAACAATTTCTTTTGGAGATTTTAAAAAATTAGATTTGAGGATTGGAAAGGTTCAAAAGGTTGAAGAGGTTGAAAATGCAGATAAATTGTACAAACTAACAGTAAACGATGGAGAGGGAACACGGTTCCTAGTTGCTGGTTTGGCTCCCTATTATAAATCCGATGAATTATTGAATAAAAAAATATTATTTTTAGCGAATTTAGAACCTAAAAAATTACGGGGAGAACTCAGCGAAGGAATGCTGTTAGCTGCTGTTGATGGAGATGTTGTTTCTATATTAACCCCTGAAAAGGATATCTCTCCAGGTTCTAAAATAGAATAACTCTCCCTTCAACTTATTATTTTTTTTAATTTCATAATTTTAAGTTTATACGTTCATATTCATTTCATGTCATTAATAAATATATTCTAATAGAAATTTTTTGAAAGCACATGTCATATCAAAAAGATTTTGAAGCGATAAAGAATTCTACAGATCCGGAAGGGATAAATGATTTCATAATCGAAATTGCTCAACATCCAAAAAAGGAATATGAATCTTTTATTGATTATTTTATTGCTCATTTATCTGACACTCTACTTAATAAAGTTAAATTAAATTTGATTTTCTTAATAGGGGAAATCTCCTCAAAAATAGAGATAAAACCAAACTTTCTGAATTTTTTAAAAGATCAGTATCTACAATCTGATCGTTGGGAACGAAATGAAATTATTAAAGCATTTACAAATATTGCAAAATCTCAACAATTAAAAGAGAAATATATTGATGTGATTGGGAGAGCAGTTAAAGAGAATTATTCTTCTCTTAAGCTAAATGCATTAAAATGTTTGAATAATATGGATAACATCCAAGATAAACATCTCAAGAGTATAATCTTAGCATTAAACGGAAGTGAATCAGAAGCTTTAAAATTGGCCAGAGAAATTTTAAGGAGAGAACTTTCAAATTGGGAAAACCTTTTTGCACTCTTAGATGATAATAAATTATATAAAACTATTAATAAGGTTGCTATTAGAAATATATTATTAACCTTCTTCCATTCTATAATAACTACTGAAAACTTTAGAAAAAAGGTTATGAAGTCCAATTGGGAAAAAGCTTATAAGCAAGTTTTCTTGGATGAAATAGATACATATGAAAGAATATTAATAAAAAACCCCTAAAATTAGGACGTTTTACGTCCTACAACTCCAACATATATCGCAGTCTCTTCTTTTCCGTTTATACCCAAAACGCTATTTAATTCTTGATCATAAATTGCGCCAATTGTACATGCCCCCAAACCCAATGCTTCTGCGACAAGATAAAAATTCTGACCTATATGACCACAATCTAAATAGATATACCGATAACACCGTTGCAAATATTTCCACTTTGAACGTGGAATCATCGCAGTCCAAATGAAGTTAATTGCTGAATAATAGGCCATAGCTTGATTGAGACAAGCATTTGCCACTTTTTCTCTTTGATCTCCTTGTTTTAAAAGTTCTAATTCATGATCTTTTATATTATAATGATATAATCCCTTTTCAAGATCTTCAACATTATTAATAGCCGGATATATTTCTATAGGATAGAGTCCTCCCGCAGAAGGAGTCGTTCTGAATTCCATTCGGGATGTTTTACGAGTAATACCCGACATCCCAAATAATAATAATCCAAGCTGCTTAATTGTTAAGGGATCTTGATTAAAAGAACGAGTAGATTTTCTTTCAGTAATTACCTTCCAAAAATCAATATCATCGGGAAATTCTGGTTGGGGAAGTGATATTTGCCTAAGGGGGTTTTTATATGTTTTATATGTTTTAGGTTTATTACCCCAGTCTAATCGATGTCCTGGAAGGTTCCCGCGTTCATATTTGGATTTTTGTTGAAAAAAATCCCCATAGTTTGTTATTTGTTCATCATTTTCATTCATCGGTAATAAAATGAGTACGAGAGAAATAAAAAAGAATTAGTTTATATTTTGAAAATTTAAAAATAAATCATTTTAGACATCAATGAGAAACGTTTATAGGCAAAAATGTTTTTCATTTAAATAATTATGATTAAAAAAGGAATTTTGAAAGGGGCAGAGCGGAAAGAAGAATCATGGCAAAAAGCTAAAAAAGCCTTGAGAGAACCATTTAAGAAATCATTAGATAGATTTAGGGAAGAGGTAGAAGGCAGGGATGATTTTGACCCCACGGCGTTATTACAGTTTGGATTATTCATGTCAGCAGGGATTATAAATATATTAAAAGATATTGAGTCAGAATTTGGAGAAAAAGGTCAAGACGTAGTTAAAAATGCATTAGTTAAAACAGGTTATAACGTTGGGAGTCAGATGATTGATCCAGATGAAATTCCAGAAGGAATATCCGATATTGAATTAATGAGCTATCTTGCTACGATTATTAATACTCAAGTTTGGACTTCTATTGAGGATCCGATAATTGAAGATGAAGATAAATGTTCTTTTGATATTCTTTGGTGTCCACTTGAAGACGAATATTCAGCATTTGATTGCCGGGTACAACGCTATTTTGTACAAGGGATTGTTGATTATTTTAGAGATAATGTTTTTGAGGATTCGGATTTTCAAATATATTTCACCTCCACCATACCATCGGGAGCGGAAACTTGTAATTTTGTAGTTGAAAAGAAAAAACCCGGAGACCCCGATAAATGGGAAGAATATTCTGCTCAACTGGAAAAAAAAGCATTGAAGAATAGAAAAGAAGGGATGTAATAATAAAAATTCGATTAAATATATCCCAAAATCAAGATAAAATAATCTAAATCCTCCTATTATTTTTTTAATCTATTTTAGAGTTTTTTATAAATTAAATCCATTAAGTTTATAGAAAATTGAAGTTTATTTCTTATATATAATAGGAAGTGATATTTATGTCATCAGAGAAAGATTTAGCTGATTTGTTTAAAAAATGGAATAATTTAAATCAAGATGTAGCCGGCTCGTTTCAAGAATTGGACTTTTCTAGTATTAAAGATAGTAGAAAAATTCAAAGAGAAATTGAAGATTATATTTATAAAATTTTATTACAATCTGCCCCTTCGTCCATATTAGAACTATTACCAGAGGATTGTGGTACTATGGAACTAGGTTTAAATACGAAGACACAAAAATTTTATTTTCTAATGGAAGACCCAGAAGATCCAGGACTTATTCTTGCCATTACTATTGATGAAGAAAAAAATGTAGAAATAATAAAAGATTTTCAGAAATAACTATAAAAATAAAAAGATAAAAACCGATAATTAGATTAAAATTTATCGGCATCGGCATACCAATCTGGATACCATTCATAATATTCTTTTGGGAAGGCTTCTTGAAGACCTTTATAGGTAGCTTTTATTAACTTAATTTTACCACTTCTACTTCTATGAATTACCACTAAGCCTTTTTCCTCTAAATCCTCAACAATCCTTCTTGTTTTAGACCTGCTCGTCCCGATATCTTCTCTAATCTCGTCAATAGTCATATAAAGACCTGGATTAACCTTATAGTCATGTGCAATTACTTTCAAAATATTTTCTTCATTTACATCAAGTCCCTTAAACTGGGATTCCCTATCTGAGATTATTGGTGCATCTACTTCCTCGTTCCAACGCATCCGCATCGGCTTATTGTAATCCGGCAACATAGAAGAAAATCGATATATAATTAAATTTTGTACATCAGTCGTACCTGCTACAATTTCTCCGACTTTTCCCTCTCTCATCAATCGTTCTGCTTGATAAAACTTCGTTAATCCATCACCCCCCATAATCTGAATAGCTTTTGTACCGGCTTCTCTTACATATTCAGAAATGACCTTTTTTGTAATGGCAGAATTAATCATGGGTTCCTTCCCATCATCTATTTCTTTAGCGCAATAATAAGTAAATAAGCGTCCCATCCTATACATTGAAATAATTTCTGCAATTTGATCCGCATTTCCTTGAAATCTATTTGTAGGTCGATTAAACTGAATTCGATGTTTGGTATAATGAAATAAAAGGCGGATAATATCTTTAAGCACACCTACAAATACAGCTCCTGCAATTAATCGTTCAAAATTTAATCCGGACATCATTACCTGCCAACCCTTTCCAACAGGTCCAATTCGATTCTTATCTGGAATTCTTACATCTTTAAAACTTAAGTAGCCATTTGGTACGTTGTCAAATCCGATTAGGGGATTAATTCGCTCTAGCGAAAAACCAGGAGTTCCTTTCTCCACAAGAAACGAAGTTAAATGAGAATATTCTTTTCTATTGGAGGGATCTTCACTAGTTTTAGCATAAATAAAATATCTATCAGATACCCCGGCCCCTGTAATATAGCGCTTCTTACCATTAATGATCCATTCGTCTCCATCCTTTTCTGCGGTTGTCAATACATTCGCTGCATCAGATCCTGCAAAAGGTTCGGTTATACAAACCGCGCCCAATTCTTTTCCGTTCGCGAGTTTAGGTAGCCATTTTTGTTTTTGCTCATCGGAGGCATATCGTAATAGTTGTTCTAATCCTGCTAGCATACTAACGACGAA
>SDNL01000085.1 GCA_004524365.1 Promethearchaeota archaeon
AAAGCTATTCAGTTTGCATATAAATTCGAAGAGGAATTTGGTTCAGTGAGTTGCCATGATTTGTGTGGTCTCGATCTCACAAAGGACTATCAAAAATATAAGGAAGAACATATATGGGAGGATACTTGCGTTAATTTTGTTTATTTTGCTATTGATTTGGTAAAGAAGCTTACTCGAAAAGATTTAAAGTCAAAATGGTAATAATTCTTTTTATTTTTTCTTTTTCAATTTTTAATTTTTAATTTTTATATTATAGATAAATTCTAATATTTTAGATTATCATAGATTTTAACAGATTTTATGAAAATTTTAAATTTCCTTGATGGCAAAATAATATTTAGTTGTAATATAGGATAAGGTATATTCTAGGAATGAAAAGGTATATAAATGCAAAATAATAAGTATAAAACATATAAAAATTTTCGTTTAAAATATAGTAGAAAAAATAATTAAAGGATAAGAATAAAATGACTATAAAGACCAGGATTACTGAAGAATTTGGAATCCAATATCCAATTATGAGTGCTCCCATGGGTCCCTTTTATACCACAGAATTAGCTATAGCTACCTCAGAGGCCGGAGGTTTGGGAGTGATAAGCCATGCTACTCTTATGGGAAAAAATTCAATTGAGGATTTCAAAGCTCAATTAAATTATGTAGTAGAACATACTGACAAACCATTTGGATTTAATGTAAGAACTGCTAGAGTCCAAACAGATCATAAAATACTTCTAAGAAAGATTCCAGAATGGAGAGATGAGGATCCACGCCTTAAAGAACAATTAATCTATGGATTAACGAGTGCTGGAGGACCTAGAAAGGCGGCTGCGATGTGGCAGAAAAAAGCTCCTGATATGTATCATTTTCACGTTGGCCCCGCATTATGGTTGGTAGATAAGATTGTAGAATCAGGATGCGATGGAATTGTTTCTACGGGTATAGAGGGTGGAGGACACCAAAGCTATGAAAATATTTCGACTTTGGTGCTTACCCAACAAGTGGCAATGAAATATCCCGAAAAATTATTAGTCACATGTGGAGGATATGCTAGCCCCGAAGGCATTGCCGCTGGATTAGCTATGGGTGCAGATGCGGTAGCTATGGGAACCCGCTTTATTGCATCAAAAGAGAGTGAATTCCATCAGAATTATAAAGATTTAATACCTCCTGCAACCGCCCGAGATACTGTGTTGACGACAGGGGGGTTTGGTCCCATAAGATTATTAAAAAATAAATATGCAATAAAACATGGAGAAGTTATTTCGAAACAGGAAAAAATAAATCAAGAACATCAATTTACAATGGAAGAATATCTCGAAGATCTTCATCATTATGAAATTGTTTATACAGAAGGGGATGTAGAAAATGGTGCCATTCCTGTGGGGCAGACAGCAGGTATGATCGACGAAATTAAACACGTAGACGACATTATTACTCATTTCACAAAGGAAGCAGAAAAAAAATTAAAAAATGTGTGTTCAAGAATTACTTAATCTTCAGAAAAATAATATTTTTATTTTTCTACAAATTTTTTTCTTTTATTAAGAATTATTTAAATTAATTAAGAGAGCATTATGATTTTATGACAGGCGCATCGAGAGATCTTCAGAATAAAATCAAGGAATTATCTAAGAATAATTATAGGGCAATCACTATTATAGAAAAATGTAAGTCATGTGGAACTTGTATAATTTATTGTCCTTTAAAAATAAGAACATTTAATATAGATGGAAAGGCAATTACCATTAATACTAAAAACTCTTGTGGAGGGTGTAGTGTATGTTTTCACAGATGTCCACAGCATGCCATTAAATTGGTATTGGTTCCAAAAAAAAATTATCCTGATTAAAAATATTATTATATCTTCCTACTTAATTTTCACTTTAAAAATATAAATTGGAGAGATTAACTATCCCTACTAATAAAAGTGAATCTGAACCGCAATATGATGGCCCTTATGAAGTTTCCAGCATAGAACTTCAAATAGATGAGGATATCTTTAAAGGAATTCTTTATTTTCCCCCAAAAAAATATTTAAAACCTTATCCCGTAATTTTGTTTTTTCATGGTTTTCCACAATTATTTACACTTCAAGAAATTATAAGAAAATACCAATATCTTTTAGATCTGGGGTTTGCATTTATCGCAATAAATTTTAGAGGGTATCAGTACAGCGAAGGAAAGATTTCCATATCCACCCAAGTTTCAGACGGACTAAAATTAGTTGAATTCGCTAAAAAAATGGCGGAGAAGAATATTTTTGATGAAGAAAACATAAATATTTTAGCAGAAGATTTTGGAGCATATATATCCTTAATAGTATGCTCTAAAACCCATCTCATAAATAAACTCCTCTTGCTTTCTCCCATAATTGATTTAAAAAAACATGTTTATGAAAATTCCTTTTTAACTATCTTAAGATATATTGACACCTATTTGCCAGGAAATGTTCGAGGGATCGATGATTTTGAGAATTTCATCCAGATGACTAAACATGAACTCTCTCGGGATGAATTTAAATTAAAATTTGCTATTAAGAATTTAAAAGTCAACAGCTTTAAAATAATCATCGGAGAAGATGATAAAATAACCCCATCATCCGAATTAGAGGTTTTTAATCAATTTTATAAGATTAATCCTGAATTTGAACGAACTATAATTGAAGTTATGGAACATGAACCGTTTTACGAGGAGGAAATAAAACTAATCGAGAAAGAAATAAAACGTTTCTTTTTAGATATTTAATCATTAATTTCAATTGTTTATTGGGATTTTTGAGATTTTTTTAAAGTTTAAATATGAAGTTATTTTAATAAATAACATTAAAATAAATTAAAATAAATCCAAGAAGAAAATTTTGTGAAATGAAAAATGGAAACATTTGAGAACAATCCGGATAATAAATTAGTGATAACCGCGGCTCTAGCTGGTGCTGCAACCATGAAAAGCCAGAATGAGGCAGTTCCCTATACTGCTGAAGAATTTGGTGATGAAGCTAAAAAATGCTATGATGAGGGCGCCGCAATTGTTCACCTTCATATTCGAGATCCCGAAAAAGGTATTCCGACTCCTGATCTGGACTTAATTCGAGATGCCTTAGAAAATATTAAGTCAAAAGCACCTGATGTAATCATCAATCTCAGCACTGCAATTAGTGCAGTGGCTACAGATCGGGAACGGATTAAACCAATTCGAACTTTTCAACCCCCTCTTGGTTCTTTGAACACAAACTCTATGAACTTTAGCGTAGGTAATTGGAAAACTGGAGAAGTCGTTATGGGAGCGGGAAATATTTTTGCCAACGATTTTCGAATGATTCAAAAGTTTGCAAGATATTTCCAGAAAGCAGGGACAAAACCCGAGATGGAAATCTATGATATGGGAGGTATGCATAATATGTTATTCTTGAATAAGCAAGAAGGTATGTTTGATCAACCTCTCCATTTCCAATTCGTATTCGGTGTATTAGGCGGACAACCATTTAGCCCTAGAGCATTGGGAACTTTACTTGAATTAAAGCCACCAGGGTCAACTTGGAGCGTCTGTGGAGTTGCAAATCAACAATTTCAAGCGGGAATGTGTGCAGCAGCATTAGGAGGACATGTAAGGGTAGGGCTTGAAGATAATATTCGCATGCCTAATGGAGAACTGGCAAAAGGTAGTTGGGAACAAGTTAGATGGGCTAAGAAACTTGCTGAAGTAGCGGGACGCGAGGTAGCCCAAGGAGAGGAGGCATTAAAGATATTTAATTGTAAAAACAAAGAAGTTTCCTTGTAATTTGATATTTGAATAAAAATTATAACCCAATATTATTTATCTCTCTTTTTTTTCTTTTATTATTATTAATATAATAATACTTTTTCATTAAATGGAGTATTATCGATATTTATAGCATTTTAGAAAAAATTCCACCACTTTATTTTAATCTTTAATTTAAATTAGATAACATTGTTTTCTTCTTTTCTAAACTATATCCAAAAATTAAAAACAAAAAATAAAGTATAAATAATCCAGTAAATAATTAAAATATTAATTAATAACCAAAATGTGAAAAAATTTGAAAAAAAGAGTGGCTATTATCGGGGTAGGAATAACCCCATTTAAGGCAAGATACATGAATAGAACATACTTTGAATTAGCCTATGATGCAACTAAACTAGCTCTTAATGATGCAAATGAAAATGGTGCTTCAATCTCCCATAAAGATTTGGAAACTACAGTATATGGAATATACAACGAACTATTTGAAAGACAATTCATGCCGGATATTTTCATTAATAGTTATATAGGAATGAACAATAAACCTGGTACGAGAATAGCGAGTGGAGGAGCGACAGGAGGATATACAGTTCGAATGGCATACTCCGAGGTTGCCTCTGGCCTATCTGACTTATGCCTATGTTTAGGAGTGGAAAAATGCAATGATTGTTATGATGAAAAAACAGGAACTACAACTCCAGAAGTCCTTAATGCTATTGCATATAGTGCAGACATGACTTATGAATATCCCATGGGAATGATGGCGGCCTCTTCCTACGTATCAATGGTGAATGCACATAGCGAAGAGTTTGGAAATCCAACGGAGAAACAAATGGCAATGGTGAGCGTAAAGAATCATGGGAATGCAATGAAGAATCCTAAAGCTCAATCTCCAATGGAAATATCGGTTGATGATGTTTTATACTCCAGAATTATCTGCTATCCATTTAAAATGCTTGATTGTTGCTTATATTCGGAAGCATCAGCGGCATTAATATTAGCAAGTGAAGAGAAGGTAAAAGAGCTTGGGATCGAGCAGCCGATTTGGATTACAGGAGTTGGTGCGGCAAATACTGATTGTTTTATCGGCAATAGAGAAGATTTAGGGAGGCTTTATTCCAATATTAATGCAGCCAAATCTGCTTATAAGATGGCTGGGCTTGATTACGATAATATTAAGGAACAAATCGATGTAGCTGAGCTTCACGATGCATTTTCTGGACAAGAAGTGATTAGCTATGAAGAGTTAGGGTTTGTTAAATTCGGAGAAGGTGGACCTTGGATTGAACAAGGTTATAAAAATTCGGGAGAAGGTCCTTGGTTCGAGGGGGAGCTTCCATGTAATCCATCTGGTGGACTTATCGGATGTGGACACGCAGTAGGAGCAACGGGAATAATGTCCACAGGGGAGGCAGCATTACAATTGAGGGAAAATGCGGGAGAGCATCAGGTGCCTATTGAGAAAGGAAGAGCTATCTCTCATTCAATTGGCGGACCGGGAGCAGCATATGCTGCCGTCATTGTAATGGAAAACGAGGAGGGGATATCAAATAAATGAGTGAAAAAGATTTTCAAGCCCATGAAATTAGAGATCAGATCCATATAGATTATAAATATACCTTAGGAGGGCAGAGTAAGTTTTTTATTGATTTAAAGAATGATAAAAAACTGCAAGGAACAAGGTGTAAAAAATGTGGAAAAGTATGGATGCCACCAAGAATTGCGTGTTCAGAATGCTTTGAGGATACTGAATGGATAGAATTACCACATACAGGAGAGATTATGGTGAGCACGATTGTGTGGTACACAACAAGTGATTTTATACAAAAAGTGCCTTATGCTGTGGCATTTATAAAGCTTGATAATGCAGACACTGGAATGCTTCAAGGTGTGTTTTCCGAAAATTTAGTTCCTTCTAAAATTAGAAAGGGACAGAAGGTGAAAGCCGTTTTTAAAAAAGAAGGGGAACGGAAGGGAAAGATGACAGACTTCTTCTTTGTTCCCGAAAATGAGTATGAAAATTGGATAAGCAAACCAGAGTATGAGGGAGGCGAATAAAATGGGAGATGCTCAAGAGAAATTGAATAAAATTTTAGAGGAAATGAATACAATTAAAAAAGCTAAATCTGTTTTTGTGACAAATGTAAAAGGTGAAGATATAAATTGGGAGATGTCGTTCCAATTTAATCTGGATAATGAAGATCCTTTTTATGTAGAAGTTAAAGATCAGATTGCAACTTTATCAAAAGGTACAAAATCGGATGCAGAGATAGTAATGTCTGGAGATAATGACGCTTTAATAAGAATTTGTGAGGGTAAGGGGGATTTCACACACGCCATTAGTAGAGAACAAATTAAAGTAGAACAAGGAAAAGTTATGGATGTCATCCGCCTTACGAGAGCAATCACCCAAGTTTTACAAGCTAAAAAATAATTAACTTCGTTTAAATCTTTTTTTTATTATTTTCTTTTATTATCAGAATTCTATTTTGTAAGATTTTTACTTAAACTGGTGGAAGAAAAAGGAATCATACACAAATAAAGATAATTCATTGACATCTACTCTAAAGGTATAAATAAATTGATTAATTATTTTTGAATTAATTAAAAAATTATAAATTAAAAAAATTAAAATCTAAAATTGGTGTGAAATTTATTAGCGAAGATCGAAAAAAGCTTTGGGAACCATCAGATGAATGGATTGAGAAGGCAGAAGTTACCAAATTCATTAAATTTGTGAATAATAACTATGATGTGGAGATTCAAGATGCAGAGGACCTTTATAAATGGTCAGTAGAAGAGATTGCTGATTTTTGGGATGCCATGTGGAAATTTGCAGATATAATCGCATCAGAAGATTATGACCAAGTTATGGAAGATCTTTCAGTATTTCCAGGAACAAATTGGTTTCCTGGGGCTAAACTTAATTTTGCAGAAAATTTATTGAGATATAAAGACGAACAACATGCCTTTATCTTCCAAGGAGAAAGTAAAGTCACGGAAAAAATGACCTATAAGGAACTGAATAAGAAAGTTGCTCAATTAACAAAATCTCTTCGAGAAATGGGTGTTGAAAAAGGGGATCGAGTAGTATCGTATATTCCAAATTTAATTGAAACCCCAATTGCGATGCTTGCTACAACCAGTATTGGAGCTTTATGGGCATCTTGTGGCGCAGAGTTGCAAGCAAGAGCTGTAATAGATCGATTTGGACAAATTAAGCCTAAAGTACTTTTTACTGTTGACGGTTATTTCTATAAAGATACTGCTTACGATACTCTTACAAATGCAAAAAAAGTGATAGAAGCAGTTCCTTCTATTGAGAAGGTAATTGTTGTTTCCTATACTTCAGATAATAAAGCTGATATAAATGGAATTCCAAATGCGGTTCATTGGGATGATTTCATTTCAGATGAAGATTTATCTGAACCCGAGTTCGAGCAAGTTCCGTTTGATCATCCTATATATATTATGTTTTCGAGTGGTACAACGGGAAAACCTAAATGTATGGTGCAAAGTGGTGGAGGAGTGCTAATTAATCATCTAAAGGAATTAATACTTTCAACTGATTTAAAAAGAAGTGATGTTATAAATTATATTACTGCTCCCTCATGGATGATGTGGAATTGGTTAATAAGTTCCCTAGCTGTAGGAGCGACAATATTTCTTTATGATGGAAATCCCCTTCACCCCCATCCATTACGGATGTTTGAATTAATTGAAGAATTTGGGATAACTATCTTTGGAGTATCTGCTACTTATATCCATACATTAATGGGCAAGGGATTGAAGCCTAAAGAAGAATATGATCTTTCTTCCCTACGAGAAATATCTCAAACTGCAAGTACATTAAGTCCTGAAGGTTTTCAATGGTGTTATAATCAAATCAAAGAGGATCTTTATTTCAATTCGATTTCTGGAGGCACAGATATTAATGGATGTTTTGCTGGAGCAATCCCTATAAAACCAGTATATTCAGGGGAATTACAAGGAAAGGCTCTAGGTATGAAAGTCCAAGCTTATGATATTGAGGGAAATGCAGTGAAAGATCAGCAAGGTGAATTAGTTTGTGAAGCTCCAGCTCCATCTATGCCAATATATTTCTGGGGTGATGATGATAATATGACAAAATACAAATCTGCATATTTTGAGTTTTATGATGATTTAGGCATAAATGTTTGGAGACATGGGGATTGGATTGTAGAGCATAGTGATACTGGGGGAATTACTTTCTGGGGTCGTTCAGATGCAACTTTAAAACCTTCGGGAGTGAGAATAGGGACTTCAGAGATTTATAATGTTGTTGAACAACTTCCAGAAGTTGTCGATTCATTAGCAATCGGATTGCCTGATGAAAAAGGAAATGTTAGTGTGATTTTATTTACCGAATTATCAGAAGGAAACGAATTAACTGAAAAACTTGAAGATAAAATAAAG
Source organism: Promethearchaeota archaeon (assembly GCA_004524365.1). Classification (GTDB taxonomy): domain Archaea; phylum Asgardarchaeota; class Lokiarchaeia; order Sigyniarchaeales; family SOKP01; genus TEKIR-8. The sequence continues at coordinate 8,197 of SDNL01000085.1, forward strand.
ACAACACTAAGAAATAAAGCATCTCCCCGTCATGTTCCATCCCAGATCATAGAGGTGCCAAAAGAGAAGATTCCCTACACATTTAGCGGAAAGAAAGTTGAGATTGCAGTGACTAAGATTTTAAGGGGAATGAAAGCGGCAAATCGTGGTGCTTTAAGAAACCCCGATTCTCTTGATTTCTTTGAAGAAATTAAAGAAAAATTGTAATCTCAATTCTTATTTTTTATTTTTTTACCTTCTTCAATATTCTCCCAGCAATCTTTAAATAATAAAAAATTTTTTTAACCTTCAATTCATTTTTTAACCATGGAATTAACCCCATATTCATTTGAATTTAACTTATTCTTAATCCTAACAATAATTCTTCTTCTTGGTAAATTGCTATTATCTATATTCTTAGCATATAAGAGTTATCAGAGAACTAAACAACGAGCAGAATTTAAACTTGACTTTATTTTTGGTGTATTTATCTTAATGTTGAGTTTATTTATATCTAGATTTATCTTAATGATAGTAGATTTTTATTTAGTTGAATTTAAATCAGAATTATATTACCAAACCCCAAATATAGAATTTTGGAAGCTTGGTAATTTTAGTGGTATGATAGGAA
>SDNL01000086.1 GCA_004524365.1 Promethearchaeota archaeon
ATTGAGGATGATTATTCTCTCGTGGCCTCCGATGGAGTTAATATTGGAGATGTAATTGGTATAAAACTTGGGATGAAGGTGCCTTTAGATGGAACAATTGTAAAAGGACAAACTTACTTAGATGAAAGTGCAATTACAGGTGAATCTCTTCCGATCTACAAAAGAGAAGGGGAGCAAGTGTTTGCAGGGAGTGTAAATTCTGACAGTTTCATTGATGTCAAAGTGACAAAAAAGAGTTCCGAGACGGTAGTAGCACAGATTGCGGAAACTATTGTTAACGCACAGCAAAATAAAAGTCAAAAGGAGCGATTTATTGAAAAATTTGCCCGATATTACACTCCCAGTATTCTAATTGTGGCTTTACTTATCATGGTACTCCCCACCTTATTATTTAGTCAAAATTTTATTGATTGGTTTTATCGAGGATTAATATTACTGGTTATTTCTTGTCCTTGTGCTTTAACTCTTTCTACTCCTCTCGCAAATATTATGGCATTAACGAAGATGGCGAGAGAAGGCATTTTAGTTAAGGGAAATAAATTTGTAGAGCAAATAAATAATATTGATATGATTGCCTTAGATAAAACAGGAACATTAACGGAAGGGAACTTGCAAGTATATAATGTCCATTCATACGGTATAGAGAAAAATGAATTACTAAAAATCGCAGGAAGTCTCGAAATGTTATCTGAACATCCTATTGGAAAATCCATTATGGATTATGCTAGAAAATTAAATATAAGCTTCTATGATGTAAACAAATTTATGATTGAAAAAGGTAAGGGTATAAAAGGAGAAATTAAGGGGGAAACTTACTTTATTGGAAATGAACGTTATTTGAATGAAAATCATATTGATATTCCCTCCAAAGAATTATCAAGCATAGAAAAACAAGGAGTACTTCCGGTCCTAATCGCAAATAGTACACATTTTTTAGGTTTCATTACAATAAGAGATGCAATAAGATTAACATCTCCAATTCTAATTAATGGATTAAAGAACCGAGGATATAAAACTATTTTGATTTCGGGAGATAAGCAATTAACATGTGACACAATTGGAGAATGCCTTAATATTGATCAAATAGAGGGGGATCTTCTTCCGACCCAAAAATTAGAAAAGATTAAGAAGTTAAAATGTAAGAATGAAGGGATTCTAATGATTGGGGATGGGATTAATGACGCTCCCGCTTTGGCATTAGCTGATTTAAGTATCGCAGTTGGTGCATCTGCTACTGATTTAACCCTTGAAACTGCTGATGTTGTTATTATAAATGATGATTTGACTAATATTCTTACATTTATAGATATTGCTAAAAAAACTAATAAAAAAATAAAGCAAAATATTTGGATTTCAATTCTCGTTAAGTTATCGTTCGCAATACTTACTGTCCTTGGATTTATGACCCTTTGGTTGGCAGTAGGGATTGGGGATATGGGCGTTTCCTTGTTTGTTTTACTGAATGGGATGTTAATTTATAGATATAAATCAAAGTTCCAAGATCTTACCGTTGAACTTAAAGAACGCGAGGGATCATTTTTGATTTGCGAAAATTGTAAGAAAAAAAATCTAATTCCTCAACACCATGGGCGAGATATGATAAAAGTTGGGGATAAGTTAATATGTTGGAAAAAGCTAGCATCAAATGAAAATATTGAAGCTTGTAATAAACAAATTCCATTATATTGTCCTAATTGTGAAAGTGAATTAATTTTAGAATAATGAAATATTTTTTGCTTAATTACTATTGGATTTTTAAATTTTAGTGATTACCTTTATTTAGAAAAAAGAATTTAAAAACAAAAATGATTATAGAGTTGATATAACATGAGTAAAAATAATAAAGGAATCGATATTTCAGAAGAATTAGATACAACAGGATTACACTGCCCAGAACCTTTAAATGAATTAAAGAGATTTGGGAAAACTGTCGAAATTGGGCAGTGTTTTAAAGCAATTACGGACGATCCAGAATCAGAGGATGATTTTAAACAATGGGCAAAAAATTCCAATATTGAAATAATAGATTCTGCACAAGAGGGAAGTCTGATATATTTTACATTCAAGAAAAAGGATAAATAGAAATTAAAAAGTTCTGCTTTTTTATAATTTTTTATTCATATTACCAGTTTATTTTAATTATTTTAATTTGTATCAATTTTATTAAATCTTGAAGACTTAAATATATTATTTTCGATATTGAGTTTCAGAGAAAAAAGTATTTTAAAAAAAAATTAAAAATTATTTAGATTTAATCATCACGAGCATCATCTTGTACTTTTTAATAGCTCTTAAAGCATGTGGTTCATTGGCTGGCATAATAATGGTTTCCCCACTTTTTACTCTATAAGGTTTTCCATCTATAGTTATCTCTACTTCGCCATCAAAAACATAAACAAAAGCATCATAAGGAGTTGTATGCTCGCTTAAACCTTCACCTTTGTCAAATGCGAATAAAGTGATAGTTCCAACCTCTTTATCGATAATAGTCTGGCTAACAACGGAATTTTTTTGATATTCAACTAAACTTTCTAATTCTTTAATTTGTGCTGGTTGCATATCTTATCCCTCCATAGATTTTTTGAATTTTTTTAGATTCCTAATTTATTTCGGTTTTTTTCTATATGTTCCATCATTGCATCCACAGCGGCTATAGTGTCAGTTTCTACATGCAAAATCCCTCCAGTAATATCTTTACAATCTTGAGTCAGTAAATTAACCAAATCTGGGCCCCCAGTTACCGTTGGAATGGGATTTACATAAGTGTATAATCCAAAAGCAAGGGCAAAAATCGCATCAATCGTCGCCTTTTGTTCCATATATTCAGGTGCTACGGCAACTATTGGTAAATCAGGAATGGGTACTCCACCTAAAGCATCAGAGACCGCAGCTATAAGGTCTGCAATCCTCCCAGTATCTGTACATGTTCCATAACTCAATACGGGGGGTATTCCTAATTGTTTACAAAGAGCCTTAAGTCCAGGTCCAGCTAAGTCTTGTGCTTCTTGAGAACACAATCCAGCGACTTGCAAAGCCGCATTTCCACAACCCATAGAAAGAACTAATATATCTCTTTTAATAAGTTCCTTAGTTATATCAACTGTATGTACATCTTGTCCCTTATCTCTAAGACTAGTGCAAGAAACTAATCCTGCAATACCTTTTATTGTTCCTTCCTTAAGAGCATCTAATAAAGGATCTAAAGTTCCTCCAAGAGCGTCGAGTATACTTTCTGTTGAGAAGCCAACGATTGCTTCATTAATATCTAACCCCAAAACAGGTTCAATAGAATCATGACGCTCTTTAAAGTTATCTACAGCCATTTGTAATAATTTTGAAGCTTGTGTCTCTGCTTCTTCTGGAATATAATCCAATCTTTCTTTAATTCCCTCAAATGCAACTACTTCACTGACAGGGATCAATTTAAATTTATATTTTTTCGCATAAATAGGGTCTATTGGCATAGAACAGTTCATATCCGCAACAAAAGCATCTACACAACCGCTAGCTAAGATTGCTTCTTGCATTATCCAATTTCCTGTAAAACCATAAAATATTTCATCCATTTCCCATCTCTGGATCATTTCCTGGCCGGTTTCAATATTTGCTATAATTCTCAACCCTTTAGCACCTACCTCTTTAGCTTTCTCTTGCCATTCTTGCTTTCTCGCTTCTTGCACTAAGGCAAATCCTAAAAAGGGCTCGTGACCGTTTGGAAGCACATTTACATAATCGGGATCTAAAACTCCTAAATTTACTCTCATTTTATGGGGTTTAGGTACATTAAACAAAATATCCTGGCAAAATTCATTTACAATCTGGCTCTGATATGCCATAGCTATTCCTAATCTCATCGCTTTTAATGCTAAACTCGCATAATAGCCATCAATATTTGTAAGACAAGAACTCGTCGAAAGCATCATTTCTCCATATATTCCACCTGGAAAGATATTTAATTTTTTCCATACTTCTTGTCTTTCCTCCGGAGCTAAGATCTCCACAATTTTACTTGAATCATGAAAAGGGCGATTAAAATCTTTCTCAACGAATTCACAGAGTCTCAAAGCAACTTCTTTATCGGAACCATCGACATCTAAACCTAATCTCTCTGAAAATGACCTTAATTTTTCTGGTTCACTTATTTTATAGGGAGTTTTCCCTTTTGCTGTAGCTCTTAGAGTTCGAATGGTCGTATCTGTATGATAATGATATGTAGATGCGCCCATAATATTCCGTAAAAGCATCTTTCTCATTGCCATTCCATCAGCAGTTATTCCGCATACACCTCTTTTGTCTATGGAGGCGTCTGCTCTGCAAGGCCCGTTAGAGCATAGATCACAGCGAGCCCCTTTTAAACAAAATGGACATCTCTTATCAGGATCGCTTCCAAATCCTTGAGCGTCATATCGATCCCAAATATTAACTATACCATCTTTCTTAATGCGATCATAAACTTTTTGTACAGATTTATGATAGGAGATTCTCTCTTTTTCCATAATTTAATTACCTTTTTATGATAGAGTTTCTTTTTTTAATTTTATAGTATATTTTATTTCAATGTTCAATTAAAAATTATTTTCTTATAGATAATAAAACTTGCCTCGAACATGTTCACAAAAGGAAACTTATTGAAGTCTCCCCGCCCTAAAGATTATAGATTCATTTTTTAAGAAATTTAAAAGATTAAATCTAATATTCTTTTTCTAATTGAAAAAATTAGAATAGTTCTATCTCGTGATCTATCTGAGTTAATAGGAATAATATGTAGTTAGTGTCATTGATAATTAAATTTTGTGACATATCATGAGATGAAAATAACATCAAAACTTAAATCTATATAAAATTATACTATATATAATGTCAAATTCGAAAAAAGGTCCAAAAAAATCAGTTCACGTCACAGTTTCAGATGAGGCATACAATACGATTGAAAAATATGAGGATGAATATGGGTCAAAATCAGCTGTTGTTGATGAAGCTTTAGTTGTATTTAAAAGATTTAAGGAACCTAAGCGTGAAGATGTTATAAAAGCATGGTGTAGAGCGAGAGAAGAACTAAATATGTTATTAGTGGGGAAAACTACTTTTCTATCTTATATTACAGGGAAAGTTGAACATGCATTTAAAAAAAATATAGCCATAGAAGTTATTGAATGGTATGAAGGAAAAAGAATAGAACAAATGAGTTTTGAAGAGTTTATTGAAGGTTTAAAAGGAATGTGGTATGTGGCTAATTATTTTTATAAAATAGATTTAGATATAAATAAAGAGGGTGCCTATCAAATTCGATTTAACCATGATTTAAACAAAGATTACAGTAAATATTGGGCCAATTATTTTGAAACATTATTAGTTGATAACTGGGATTGTACCGTTGATAAATTCATCCGAAATGAATCATTTTATTTAATCATTAAACAAGTAGATAATTAATATAAAATTCAAAATCTAATGATTATCAATTTATCTTAAATATATAAATCTTATTTGTTTTTTTTTATATTTCCCCTAAAAGGGTAATAATTTTTTGGGGATTTTTCTCTTCTATTAAACCTTGAAATCTAACTAAATCTTTACTTCGAATTGATAAAATAGGAAATGTTTTTATTAAACTTCTTGTTTGAGTGAGACCCAAGTACTTTCTGGTATATTCAGCTTTAGAATATTTATAGGTGGTGAGAAATTCAGAATCCAATTTTTCTCTGAAATATTCCAACATTAAATCAAAATATTGTTTTAATAATTCTTGATTCTCCTTAGAAAGGCGAGGTTCTAAGAAAACTTGGATGGGAGACGTTCTATAAGTATTTCCAGAAACATATATTCCATCTACATTAAAATCTTCCCAAATAGAATTAAGTCCAACTCTTCCTTCAAATGATCCTGTATCAACAGTTCTAATATATAATCTATTGGAAAAAATCTTTTCTTTGAGACTTTTATTTACCTTTATGATTTTCTTATTGTATTGATTTGATTCATATTCACTAGTGTCAATAACATTAACTGAATAAGAGCCTTTATTTTTTTCAACTTCGCTTTTTTGTAGATAATAAGATACTTTTAATGGTTTTCTCGCTTTAAATTGGTCAAGAAATTCATTGAATTCCGATCCTGCGCGATATTTATAGTCGGGATTTAAATTATACTTTCTATTAAGTATTGTATCCTCATTCTTAAATTTTATTCCCTCAAAGACAATTTTATTCAACTTGGGAGCATTTTTTCTTTTAAAAAAACCTATTAGGATATTTGTTCCTGTAAATTCAAACATTTGTTGTTCGAAAATATACATCTTTTCAACTGTATAATATTTAAGAAAATCTAATCGAAACTTATTCGACACAGAGGAACCAAATAGGAAATTTGTGGGGATTATATATATTAAATTTCCTATTCGGTTGCGTAAATCATTTATCATTGCAATTTGATATAGATCTTGATAACCATTATTTTTTCCCTCAAAATATTTAAAATATTGTTTAGTTTCTGGATGTTTTTTAATATATCCAAGATAAAGGTACGGGGGATTGGTAATATGATAAATCGGGAGTTCTTGTTTTTTAAGGAAGTGAGGGAATTGATTTAAATTATCTCTTTCAATTATATGCTTCTCTGCTAGATTTTGAGAGATTCCACAAGATTTAGCCTTTTTAATGGATTTTTTAACCATTTCCTTCCTAATATCCGAAAGGAAAATATGTTTTTTAAAAAATGTTTCCCTTTTGTGAGTAGGAATAGATTTTAATATAGGTAGTATTAAATTTCCTTCACCAGCATACAGATCTACCCATAAATAATCATTAAGTTTTGTTTTGATTTCTGGAAAAATGTGTGTTAAAAAGGTCTCAGATGAAGTAAGATGTGCGCCTATAACCCTCCGTTTCCTTTTTTGAAGAAATTCCTTATCTTTTTTCAAGAAAATCTTTTATATGTAATTAATTAAAGAGTATAATTATAATATCCTTCATTATAGAAAAGATTTATGAATATCGCTTAAAATAGTTCAATCTTTTGTGAAAGTGGAAAAATATTATGCTTTCGGTAATAGCATTGAAAAAATACTTCCCTTTTGATAATCTCCTTCTACTCTATCTTTAACCCAGATTTTTCCATTATACGCATTCACAATAGTGTTTACAAGAGATAATCCTATCCCCATTCCGCTTGATTCATATTTACTTTTATAATTGGGATTAAATATTTTCTCCTTAAGAATATCGGGAATCCCACGAGCATTATCAATAAATTCAAATTTCAAAAAATTCTTATCATAATCGATTATTTTAATTTCTACAAACGGGTTCTCAGACTCATTGTGCTGAAGTGCGTTTAAAAGTATGTTTTCAAATACATCTCTTAAAAATGGTCCTGCGATCACATCTTTATTATCAGTTAATTGTTGAATCGATACAGAGACCTCTTCTCGTTGAAAAAAAGAATTTTCTTTTAATATTTTATTTAATAAAGTTAATATGTCTATTGTAATTAGATTTAAATCTTCTTTCCGTATCTTTGAAATTTTTCGTATTCTATTAATCAATTCTTTAGCTTCTTTTACATGTGATTTGATTGATTCTATTAAATCTTCAATTATATCATGGAAATTATCTTCATTTTTTTGTAAATCCGCATAATCCACACTCATTCCAATTTTATTAAGAATATTTGCAATATCATGAGCTAATAGATCTTTATAAAAATTAGCTTTTTCATATGCCTCTTGATATTGTTTTTGCGAGCGAAGTAAATCTTTTTTAGCCTTTTTCCGTTCTGTGATATCTCTACAAAGTGCCCACATTCCAGTTGGTTTTCCGCTTTCATCTTCTAATAATGAAATCCGTACTTCAACAGGAATCTTTCTTCCATTATTTTTAATAAATTCTTTCTCATATACTTCTGAATATCCTTTATTTATGAGTTGTTCCTTAAATATTTTGATTTCTGCATGTTTGGTATTATCTGAAGTGAGATCCCAATAAGTAGTTTCTCGAATCCCTTCTGAAGTATATCCTACCATATCCCGGAATTCTTTATTAGTTTCTAAAATCTTTCCATTTATATCTATTTTAACATACGCATCTCTCATTGTTTCATATAATTTCCGGTATTTCTTTTCAGATTTTTTAAGCTTTTCTTCCGCTTCTCTTTGGAGGAGTAAAGCGGAGACATGATTTGCGAGGGTTTCAATCGCTTGAGGATGACTTATTTCTTCCCCTTTTGGAACAGATATGATTATTCCTCCAATTGGATTCTTATTTTTAGAAAAACCTATATAGAAAGTCTTTTCTATATTTAAGTTAATTTCTATTTCTTTACATACTTTTTTTGGAAGAATAGTGGCACAAAGGGTATAAAGGCCACCAGGGATTAATTCCAATTTTCCAGATGTATATATATCTGTTCCATTTCCCTTTATATCAATCAATTTTATCGAAAGATCTTTCGAATACTGAAAAGCTTTTTGTAAAATTCCGTCTCTTGCTTCTCCAAGCCCTCTGACTGAGCGCATTTTTATAGATTTTAAGTCCCAATTGATAAATGATACCCCAATATAACATTCTTTATTTAAAGAATGAACAGCATTCGCAAGTATATCGCAAATAGAATCAATCTCTTTTAATCTTGAAACTCTTAATATGGTTTTATTAATAATTTCTTGTTCAAATAGTACATCCTTTAGTTTTTTTTCTATTTGTTTTCGTTTTGAAATGTCTCGAAGAATGGCAGCAAATCCAAGAAGATTTCCTTGGTTATCTTTTAAAGAAACTGCACTCATTTCAAC
>SDNL01000087.1 GCA_004524365.1 Promethearchaeota archaeon
AGTGTATTATCAAAAACCAACCCTATTGCGTCGGGGTTTTTTCCTTGAAATCCTATGTGATTAATAAGGTCTACATATGAATAAAATAAACCTAAACCTGGATGAGAATGAAACCAACCAACAATAAACTGATTTTTTCCTGTTTCGTATAATTCATCTTCTATCTCGGCTATGAAAGCTAAATGTCTATCATTCAATTGTACGTCCGTTGCATGACCATATGTTAAAGCTTCTGCCCTCTCAACATATACGATCTCCTCGTCGGTATGCCCAATTAATACCCCATATATTTCCTTCCAATCTTCTTTGGGAATGGATTTATTAGCATATCGACTTGCGTATAAGATGATTGTTTTGTAAGCTTCAGCTTCAATAACAACTGCTTTTTCAGCTCTTGATTCTTCAATATCTTCTTTCTCTACTGCTTCTTTAATTTCAGTTTCCTCTTCTGTCTCAAGCTCTTCTTTAATCTGCGATAAATCTTGTTTCACAGCTTCAATTTTTTCTTTTTCATCTGAAGTATGAATTTCATTTGTTTCAGCATTCTCTACCCTATCTAAGCTCTTTTTTTCTTCCGATTTTGAATATTTTTTTTTTGATTCATTGGATCGTTCTAATTCTTTGGACATTATGTTTATCCTTCCTTTTTCTGAACATTCCTAACTCTATTATTACATATATAATAAAATGAGTAATTAAAATTAACGGCACTTAATTTTTTAAATTATGCCATTTCTTTTAAATTCCTTAATGTCTTCCCTACTATTTCCCATTTTTTTCAAAATCTCTTTTGTATGCTCTCCAACTTTAGGCGCAAGACTGCCAATTTTCAATGGAGTTCTAGAATATTTTATGGGAGATGCGATATTTTTAATTTCTCCTATTTTTGGATGGTTCTGCGTTTGAACCATTTCTCTTGCCCTAATTTGGGGATCTTTGCAAGCTTCGCCAAAATCTTTTATTGGGGCAACACAAGCATCTTTATCCTTAAATATTTCTATCCATTCTTCTTGAGTTTTTTTTAAAAATTCCTTCTGAAGTTCTTTAAAAACATATTCTCTTTCCTCTTCTTTCGCTCCTTGTTTATATTTAAGATCATTCCGTTCTAATCCTGCGCATAATTCATGCCAAAATTTCATTTCGATTGCCCCAACGGTGAGGTATCGATCATCTCTTGTCTTATAAATTTGATAATAGGGTGCCGACCCATGGAGTGGGTTTTCAGGTATGATCGTTCCGCATTTATCTTTAGAAAAATGATATGCGGCTGCCATGGGATTAAATGAAAAGACTGAATCTAGCATTGCTACATCAATATATTGTCCTTCATGTTTGGGATTATTTTCTCTCTCGATAATTGCTCCGAGAATTCCTATTACTGCCATCATCCCCCCTCCGATATCTGCAGCTTGAATACCCGGGACAACAGGCTTTCTTTCCTTTTCCTCCTTATTTAGCTTTTCTCTTTCTCTATTTAGGTCTAAAATACCACAAAGACCAACATAATTCATGTCATGCCCCGCAATATGTTTATATGGACCTGTCTGCCCATAACCTGATAGAGAACAACAGATTATGCTTTTATTTATGTTTGATAATGTTTCGTAATCGATCTCCAGTTTTTCCATAATTCCTGGTCGAAAGGTTTCTAATACAACATCAGCTTCTTTCACAAGTTCATAAAAAATCTCTTTTGCTTTCTTTTTTTTGAGATTTAAAGTAATGGATTTTTTATTTCGCATTAGAATAGCATTAAACGCAGAAAAGCGATGGCGTCCTTTTTGATAGAACGGTGGAGGGCTTGAATAAGGAAATTTAGGATCCTCTACTCGGATTACCTCCGCTCCCAAATCAGCTAATATCATACTACAATAGGGTCCCGGAAGCATTCGGCTTAAATCAATTATTCGGATATTTTCCAAAGGTAAAGTCATTTTAATCTTAATAATTCGAACATAATATAGCATTTAAAAATTTGGATAGCTTTAAAAACTTTAACGAAGTTGCGAAAGAAGTCCCCTCCCTTTATTCAGGGCGGGGAGACTTCAATGTACGAAATTGATTAATCGAGAATAAAGAAAAGCAAGCTTTGGAACTCTATTTTGCATTTCTGATTTCTTTAGCCATTTTGACTATATCCAAAAGGTTTTTGTTAACATCATGCGTCCGAATTATATGAGCTCCATTATATACTGCGATTGCTGTTGCTGATAATGTTCCCGCTAATCTATCTTGGGGTTCTGGAATATTCAGCGCAGTTCCAATAAATGATTTCCTTGATATTGCTACTAAAATTGGATGCTCAAGCTTTCTTAATTTTTTTAAGTGTTTAATAATAGATAAATCAAAATCATGGGTTTTTTGTTTTACCCAATGCCCAATTCCAGGGTCTAATATAATTTTATCCGTATTATATCCTTTTTTGTCTAAGAATTTAAGAGTTTTTGAAAACTCGTCTATAATTTCTTTCATAGTGCATAAATCACCCGGAATTTCCTTGGAAGCCATTAAGATTGAGGGCATTTTATGTTTTATGATAAAATCGGCCAAAGATGGATCGGTTTTTAAACAACTAACATCATTAATAATAATTTTTTTGTTATATTTCTGGATAGTCTTGTAAGCTTCTTCCGCAACTTCACTATATTGAGTATCTATTGATATTAATATGTTGTTCTCAATATTCTCAGCGATTATTTGTAGAGCAGGTATAATTCTTCTTTTTTCCTCCTGAATGGTTATCTTTTTAGACCATGGGGCTGTAGAACGAGCACCGATATCAAGAATTTTAGCACCATTACTGACCATCTCTCTTATAGCCTTCTTTATCTCATTTTCTTTTAAATAAACAGAACCTTTATAAAATGATTCTGGAGATAAATTAACTACGCCCATTATAACAGTTGGATACTCATCGCCAACCTCAAGAGAATCATAGACTTTAGTATAAATTTTATTCATATTTGTTAGATTTTAAAAATAATATTGTAAAATAAGTTTTCGGTAACAAATTCCTCAAGTATAGACCATATTATTCTTTTAAATTATATCTATTATGTTAAGATATCAAAAAATACTAATCTTTTCATTTATAAAATTCGAAATATTGCACTTAAAAAAGAGAAAAACTGATATAAAATAAGATTCATTACTCTCCATAGCTATGAATCTTTCTTTACTTCCAATTAAAACACCTCTTATAAAGCCTTATGATCAACTAATAGAGATTATTATTACCTCTATCGAAGATTCCGGTAGAGCTCTGAAAGAGAACGATATTTTAGTAATTTCGGGAAAAATAATTGCGACTTCTCAGGGAAGGATAAGACAATTATCAACAGTAAAAGACATTTCTCCCAAGGCTAAAGATTTAGCACAAAAATATGAGATGGATGAAAGGATTGTTGAATTAATTTTGCAAGAATCGGATTTGATATTAGGAGGAATGAAAGATGTCATTTTAGCTCAAATAAATGAGATCTTAATAGCAAATGCGGGAATTGATCAATCGAATGCAGGAATAGGAAATGTGGTGCTTTTCCCTAAGGATCTAAAAAAGAAAGCATGGGAGTATTGGCATAAATTTAGGGAACATTATAATATCGAGAATTTAGGAATTATAATCGCCGATTCTCGGGTGCAGCCTTTACGGAAGGGAACAATTGGAATTGCAATCGCAACTGCGGGATTTGAACCCGTTGAAGATAAGATTTCTCAACCCGATCTATTTGGAAGACCTTTAAAGATTACAAAAAGAGCAATAGCAGACGATTTAACTAGTGCGGCTCAATTCTTACTTGGTGAAGCAGATGAACAAACTCCTTTAGTTATAATTCGGGGTGCTAAGATTCAATTCACTGATTCTCCTCAAATTAGCACGGAGCTTCCTGCTGAAGAATGTCTTTATATGAATATCTTTTCCAAATATCTATTAGGAAAGGATAAAAAACTTAAATTTGAGTAACGGTTTTCTTTTTTCTTATGTTCTTTAATTTCGTTAAATTTTTTTAAAAATACTAATATTCTCGTCCTTCAAACTTTCCGTCCATATTGTGAATTCAGGATTTACCAATTTTATCCAGTCCAGTAATTTTTGATTTTTCTGGATTTTCTTAATGAAAGTTAAATCAAAAGTAGCGAAAATGTCGCACATTATAACAGAAATATAAAAAAGCATACAATCTATAGAATCATTATGCATATTTTTTAACTCTAAGATCATTTCTGACTCATTAGCATATTCATACCAATTTAATTTTTGTAATTTTGAAGAGTGAATGATAATATCAATCCCTCCTTGAATTGTTTCATTATTAATTAATAATTTGCTTTGCAAAATTAGTTTCATACATTTTGCATAGATTTCATAAAGTGATAAAGAACAATAGAAAAGTTCATAATTATCCGATTGTATTAAGCGGAGTAGATCGGGCTTTGACCATCCTTCTGTAATTTCTATATTTAAAATAGGGAAAAGATAGGTGGAATCTAGTAATAGTTTCAATCAAATTCACTTTCCATTTTTTTTAAAGCATGATACGAAACTTTTGCTTCCGCGAGTTTATTAAGGATTTCCTCAACTGATTCAAGTTTTTGAACTATTAATCTATTTGGGTAGACTTTCATGATTATATACTCGAAAAAGTTTAAATTTTTCGAGCAATATAAAATTCTCCTACCTATCTATTGAAAAGAATAAAAAGTTAGACGTTGATTTTAATTATTTCTTTTCGACAGAATAAAAAATGCATATATCTATTGGAAAGACAATGGATGCATGGACTGACGATGATATTAACATTGAAGAATTTAAAACAAAGTTCTTGAGATTTTATAAGTACAATTGATCTTAGAGTAAATTAGGGGAAATAAAAAAGATAAGAAAAAGGGTTTAGATTTCTTGTACCAATTGTTTTTTGGCAGCATTTAACTTTAAATTGATTATCCCTAACTTTGCGTCTACGGTCGTAATTATCGCAAGGACATTACCTTTTACTTCTGTAAAGAGGATTTTTCCATTTTGAGATTCGATAATTGCTTGATTAAATTCTCCTTGCTCTAATTCTTTCGTTGCTCGCTGACTCGCCTTTAGAATAAGCGTTACCATCGCAGCTACACCCTCGGCGGATATCCAACCAGGAAGTGCCTGCCCCTTAATTAGACCGAACCGCTCGATGAGCGCTGCCCCGTGGACACCTTTAATGGCCTTTAAAGACTCTAATGTTGAATCTACATTTGAACTCATAATATCTTCCTTTTTTTAATCAATAATAATTTTTACTCTTATATAAGAAAAGAATACTTTTAATATTTTAATATTTTGTTTTTGCTTACTTAAAGATATTATTTTTTGATTTGTAAATCCACTTTTTCCAGAATTTTTTTAATCGAATTTAGAACACCTTCTTTTTTTGCCTTCTGATTTTTACTAATCCTTCCTTCTGTTACTTCAAACGCCGTATTAGCCCAACTATTTTGATCATTAAATGTAAACCATATATCTTTATATGCATTTTTATGTCCTCCTTCTCGAGCGAGTGGCTTTTGTTCGATTGGAATTTGAGGATCTGCAAGATAACACCAATCTAAAATGACCCATTCTAACTTCCGTTCTGAATCGGGGCGGTCTGCTAAGTAGATAGTATAGGCATGTCCTCCTAAATCGCCATTACTTGATGGAGCAACAGTGGGATCTTGTCGCACTAATCCTGCGCATACTTTGACCCTCCATGAAGGGATTCCTGCATTTATCATTAATCCTGCCATTAAAATAGCACCATCCTCGCAATCACCGATCCCAGATTGAATAGTTTCAAACGGAAACATCCAATATTCTACGATATCTGCATTTATATCATCCCAGATATATTGGAGGTTATTACTCACAAATTGCTGACATGTTAATGCAGTTTCATTTACACTTCCTTTTTTAAGATTAAATTGGTCAATAATTTGGTTTAAAATCTCATCATTTTTAAAAATAAACGCTTTCACATCAATGCTGATAACTTTATTATAAGAATCACCTCGTAAAGCCCTTCCTCGATAAAGTATAGGTGATTGAACCCATTTATTCACCCAATAAGTTTTCCCATATTCGCCATATTTTTGTTTATAGATATTAGCTTGTTCGACCCATTTTTCAATTTGCTCTAATGTGGGAAGAGGTTTTACTTTTTCTGGTTCTTTCTCGGCAAATTCTTTCATTCGTACTAATGTATTTTTTGGGTTCCGTAATGAAAATTCTTTAACCGAATCTATTCCAATACTATTTATGAGATATGCATAAGCCGGAGTGACTCCATCCAATCTCATAAGATCAGCATGTTCTTGCCATGTATCAATCAATTTTCTATCGATTTTGGTTTTTTCAGCTAATTTATGAATCTGACTTCTACTGAGTGGGATTAAATCTTCAACTTGTTTTATCCCTTCCTTTTTTAAGCTATTAGCATCTTTTTCCTCTAAACTAAAAATTTCTGTAAGATTCATTTTTTTAACCCCTAATTAATAAAGAAACTTTATAATAATTACTTAAAAAATAGTATTCATATTTAAACTTGACCATAAGTTTAAGTTCGATTTCACTAATTAGTAACTAACATAAACATGAGAATTTATTAATGCATAATATTATATATCGCAACTATAAAAAAGGAGACGATGCTCAGCTTGCCTATTTATATATGAAAGCATTTCAAGAGAATTCTATTAGCTATATTCGGACCGCAAAAATAGAGCGGTGGCGATATTTTAAATCACCTGATTTTGAACCAGAAATGATCCAAATTGCTGAAGATGTAGACAATAACATGATAGTTGGGGCAGTATTCGTCAATTTAATAGAGACTCTCCTTATTGATGATAAATCTTATGTGGTAGGGGATATAAATGATGTCTCTTGCCACCCAGACTATACTCAACAGGGAATCGCAACAAAACTAATGGAAAATGCCATCAATTATATGGAACAAAAAAAATGTGATATATCCATTCTAACAGCTGATTATTACGGAATTGCCAGAAAAAAGCTATATCTTCGATTTGGATTTAAAGATGTGACTCATTTAAATGCATATGTTAATTTTTGTCATTATTTCCGCTTAATTAGAGATGTTCCCCTTTTATTATGGCTAACACCATTAATTTTCTCTCTTAGCTACCTATCAAGAGCTTTCTTTCGATTTAAAATCCACAAAAATTCTTATTTTAAGAACTTTTCTTCTCATATCGTTCATAATTCCCATCATAAAAAATTTGCGGAACTTTTCAATAAAATAATCCCAAATTATTATGAAGGATATTCAAATTATTATAAAGAAAAAGTCAATTGGGCAAGAAAAAATGTACCCCATAGTCAAGAACAACCTACTTATGTTCTTATTAGAAACAAAAAAAGAATTATTGGTGTAGCTAGTTTAACTTTTGAGAGGCTTTATATTACACCTTTAAAAAAAACCGTCCGGATTGGACTTATTCACGAATTTGCAATTGAAAAAGAAACCTTTCCAAGTAAAGAATATTTACAAATGGGTATTGCTTATTTAATAGATAAAGTTATGAAGGCGGCTATCCTGAGAAATATAGGAGTTTTGTTATATGAAGGAGATTCTAGAGATGAAGATATTAAAAAAGGGTTTCAATTGTTAAATTTCAGGATAATTAATAGTGGGGTATTGATGATGAAGCAATTTAATAATGTCGATATTCGCCAAAACAAAACTCCTTGGTTTGTTCCTACCTATGTTAGTTTAGGTTTTCCATAAATAGTTAATTTGAAAATAACCTCTATTTCAAATTTTTTGATCCTAAAGAATTATTGAATAAAAAAAATTAAAATACTTTAACAAATATATAGAATAAATAGAAAAGTTTCTTTTATGTGGATTAAATGAAAAAAGAAGAGTCAAAAAGTATTAATGAACTATCAAAGGAATATAATGAAGAGGTTTTACGTGGAGCTACACTACTTCATGAACTTATGGAAGATTTTATAGCACATAAATTAGATAAAAAAGAATTAGATGGCGTAATTCAAGCAGAAAAAAACTGTGATCGACTAAAGGATAAATATATCCGCGTTTTGTTTCAAAATAAGCGTGCACTTCCATTTTTAGTAGAAGATAGATATAAAATCATTACCTTAGTTGATGAGGCATTTGGTAAAACTGAATTTTTAGCACGATTCCTTCAAATATTTCCTTTTGCCCTATATGATGATATTTTAGAAGATTTTAGTCGTATGTGTGATATCTGTTTAAACCTGATGCAAATGCTTATTGACACATTAAATTTAATGGAAACTAACTTTGATGAGGCATATGAAGGCACTTTTGAAATTGAAGCCATTCGTAGAGAGGCGCGTACAATTAGATTTAAGCTTTTAGAGAGAGTGTACAAAAAAACAGACAATCCAACCAAGGTATATCTCACATCACTTTTAATTAACAATCTATATGAGATTATCTCCTTTATTGAGGATATTGGGGCGGATTATCTACGAGGACTAATAATAAAGTACCCTGCTCGATAAAAGGAGAGGATCAATTTATGGACGCAATGATAATAATTATCATCTTTGTTCTTATATCTATATTCATTTCCTTTGCAATAGGAGCAAATGATGAAACATTTTCTACAGTTTATGGTTCTCGAACACTTATGATGAGGGAAATCCTAATAGTTGCTACGATATTAGCATTATCAGGGGCATTTATTCTGGGGCGAGGGGTGAGTGAAACAGTCGGAAAGGATTTATTAACCTTTGAAGTGTCAAATAC
>SDNL01000088.1 GCA_004524365.1 Promethearchaeota archaeon
ATCGAGCATGACACCAAAACCAGTAGAAATATGAGGACCATGATTACAAAATGTATTTTTCGAAGGTTTATTGTTAGGTCCATGATTTTGTTGAATTTTTGTATTAAGAAAATTTAAATCAACTTTATCGTATATTTCTGTTTCTAATATAGAAGACGCGGCTTGATATCTGAGTAATGATGATTTGTATATAGGTTCATTTTGTAAATATGATGGCGCATTCTTATCATATATAGCATTTCTAGGAATTTCATTTAACTCCATTTCTGTGGTGAGATAGTGATTGGTACAAATTAAATAATCCCGAGTTTCCTTAGTGCTATTCCTTATTTTAAGATTTTTAGGTCCCATTTCTATAACAGCTAATCTACCATCTTGATCTCCTATCATTATATTAGCTCCTCCTATTCGCGGATAAGATGTAAAAAGCTCAACGGTTTCCGAAACAGTTTTGCAACGTTCAAGAGCTTCTCGTATTAAAAACATTGCGGGTATACCTGATTCTCCGATATCTTTAGGATATGCATAATTATAAACGATTGAAAGGCCTTTCTCATTCATTCCATTATTAATTCCCGCTAGCCCAGATACACCTGAACTTAATGTAGAATATTTATTATTTTCTTCGGGAATAATATGACGAAAAAATATATACTTTCCCAAAGTCTCAGGACCATCCCAATTTTTTATAATTAAAGGTTTTCCGGTTGATGAGTGTTCGCCAGTAATTCCTACAGCACTACATTTCCCATAGGTTAAATTCACATCTCCTAACTTATAATCTTGAATCTGTGTTCCCAACGCATCTAATGCTTGAAGGAAGAGAAGCTCTTTAGTTTTTATATTTGCCCCTTTGCGTATACCTTTCAAAAATTTCCATTGAGATGGTAAGTGCTCTTTTATAGCATCACTTACTTTTTTCGATGACATAGAGTTCACTAGTTTAATAAATAAAAATTTTGGTATTAATAGCGGTTTCAAGGCTAAAAAGTCCTCAGAATTAGTAAGATCATCATACATTTGTTTTATTTCTGTTTGATATGTATTCCCTTGTTCATATCCCATCTCAAATGATGATTTTCCCTCTAATTTCAATAAATTAATTCTTTCTTTCATATCAATTGGAATAAATTAATAAAACTTTAAAAATAGTTGACTGAAATATTATAACTATTCGAATTAAAGGTTTTAGGGATTAAATATTATTTTTTATTCAATAAGACGATAAAATTGCTTCCTTGGGTATAATCTCCTTTAACTCGATTTTCCACCCAAATTTTACCATCATAAGAATCTATAATGGTCTTGACTAATGATAAACCGATCCCCATTCCACCAGATTTTGAGGATTTTTGATAGGCTTTTTGAAATAAGGTTTTCTTTTTATTATTCGGAATCCCAACTCCATTATCCTTGAATTCAATTTTCACTTTTTCTATTTGATTTTTCCTAATTACACTAATCTCTATCCATATTTTAATAGTCTCGCTCTCATTATGAATAGCTCCATTTATTAATATATTTTCGAAGGCATCTATCAAAAAATCGCCACCTTTAACAAATATGTCTTTATCTGGAAAGGCTTTAGCTATCTTTAATTTTCTTCTTTGTGCTCTTACCTCTGCATGTTTTATTGTTGATTGAAGCACATTTTTAAGATTAATAGGTTTTATCTCAACCCCTTTATCTTCAACTTTAGACAACTTTCGAACGTTTGAAATTATATTTTTACCCTCTTGTACTTCTTCTTTTATAGTTCGAATCAAATCTTCTACTTTATCAATATTATTATCAAGGTTCTTAAACATATCCATTAATTGAACTGATGAATAAACATTACTCAGTTTATTCGCTATATCATGTGCAAGGAGATCGCGATAAAATTCCGCTTGTTTCACACTTTTCTTTAATTTCTCTTCTGAATTCCTCAACCTTTCTTGATTTTCTCGTTGCTCTTTTACTAAATTTTTTAATAAAATGTTTTTATAACTCAATTCGGATATCATTACCGCAAATTCCGTATAGAAACTCATAACGGTATCGATTTTTTCCTTATTCAAACGAGGAACCCTTTCAAGGGCAGAAAGATATTCCTCTTTATCAAACCTGAACTTTTCAGCCTGTTTAATAAAAAAATCATAATCAATGTTTTCCTCCTCAAAAAGAAATTGCCCGAAAAAGAGAGTACCAATCCTTTTATTGCCCACTATAATAGGAGTAGCTATATCTATCATATTGTTTTTACATTTATACATCAAAAATTCTCCTTGTTCAACATCTTGTGTTAAATAAATATCACTCTCGATACATCTTTTTTCTGTTTTTGGATAAGCTCTATGAAATTTTGTACATATATCTTGCCAACCAGTAGCAACAAGAATTTTACCTTCCATATCAATTATAGCCATAGCAACATTAATTAATTCATGGAAATTATCCAAAATCGATTGGAATCGTGGAACATCAATTATATCTTCGAGTTTTAATTCGGAAAGATCGTATTTGTTAGAAGAGAACTTTTCAATATTAAATTGATAATCTCTTGGATCCTTCTTTTTATCAGAACTTCCATCAAGCAAATTATCTTTAACCCTTATTATTTAAGATATTTAGATTTTTAGTTTAGTTAAAAGACTTAAAAAATAATCAAATTTTTTACTTTAGTTATATGTGTCCATTTCTTTTTTTGAACTAAATTTGTTTTTCTTAAAAAAACCAAATTTATCCTTTTTAAGTCTTATATATATAACAAAAACCAGTATAATTATATAAATGTATAGATAAAATAAATGAATTAATTGTTCTTATTTTCTTATCATTTAAAAGTAGGAAAAAAAATTCTTAATTAGGAAATTAAGGTAATATATATACTTGAATTCATAGAAATCTCATAATATTGTAACCTTAAAATTCATAAATTAAAGATAAATGTTATTTTAAATTTCACAAGGTTTAAAAAGATCAGATAATTATGATCAGTATGAAAAATATGATTAATATGAAAGATTGGAAGTGATTTAAAATTCCTAATCACAGACATAATCATAACAGTAAAAACCATATTTTTTTTGGAAGTACCACAGTTGGCGAACGAGGTCAGATTACTATCCCCATCGAAGCTAGAGAGCAATTTAGCATAAATCCTGGCGATAAATTGTTAGTTTTTGGAGATATAGAAAAAGGAATAGGTCTTATTAAAGCCTCGGAATTAAATCAATTCGCTGAACGTTTTTTCAGTTCCTTTCAATCAAAAGATGGAGATGATAAAAAATGAGTAGATCAAAATCAGAAAGTAATATAGATTTTAAAATGATGGCATTCTTTTTTAAGATTAGAGATTTTTTTAGAAATCCTTTAGAGAAGGTCTCTAAAATGAATATTAAGGAAGGAGACAATATTTTAGAATATGGTTGCGGGTCTGGAAGTTTTACTATTCCCTTAGCTAAATTGGTGGGTTCTTCAGGTAGAATTTATGCTGCAGATATCCATCCTCTTAGTTCCGTAAAAGTAAGGGAAAAAGCAAAAAAGAATAATATATCAAATATTGAAACAATACAAACTGACTGTAACACAAAATTAAAGGAAAAAACAGTTGATGAAGTTATTCTGATAGATGTCTTGCATGATCTAGATATGTATAAACAGAATTTAAAAGAATTTCACAGAGTTTTAAAAGAAAAGGGAAACCTTTGGGTGGATGACCATCATTATGAGCCAGAAGAAATAAAGAAAAAAATACAAGAAACTAATTATTTTAAATTTGTTAAAAGTGTTGATTCTCTACATTTGTTTACCAAAACTACATTATCTTAAATTAACTATTTTTTTCTCTTTTTTAGCTATTAGTTAATAGCTTTTGGTATATAGATAGCAATTATCCAAAATCTAAAACTAATATTAATATCCACATCATAGCGAAACTTATGATTATAGATATATTTACTAAAGTTCCAGCAACCTTTTCATCAAATAAGAATTCAACCGTAAATGGGATAACTGCTAAGCCAATAGGTAATATTAAACCAATTACCAATATCCCACGATAAAGTAATTCAAATGGAAGCAAGAAAAATAATAATAAACCAATAAACAACCCAAAACTATATCGAATCAGCAAAACTCTTCCAATTTGTTTCCATTGATGACTTTCAAACTTAAAATTAAGAAATATACCCAATAATAGTAATGTAAGTGCTGAATTAGCATCAGCAAATTTGTTTATTATATCAGAAAAGAACTGTGGAATTATTAACCCCACAAGATTTAACG
Organism: Promethearchaeota archaeon; assembly: GCA_004524365.1. Lineage (GTDB taxonomy): Archaea > Asgardarchaeota > Lokiarchaeia > Sigyniarchaeales > SOKP01 > TEKIR-8. The sequence continues at coordinate 4,270 of SDNL01000088.1, forward strand.
GGAGTGCTATAAAATAAGCTATTAATGGTCCTGAAGTTCCAATCTTTTTAAATCCCTCTTTCAATAATTGTTTTTTTTCTAAATGATTGTTTTTTGGAGAAAATATAGAGCCTACTAAATAACTCATTAGAAAAATTACAAAACCATTCCCAACATCAAACATTGCAATATATTTCAATCCTTCTTGTCCCCAGATGCCTTCAATTAAAGGAAAAGCCAAATGGACTACATTAAATCCCATTACACTCATTAAAGAGAGCCCTTTTATACTTAATTCTTTTTTCCGTAAGAAAATATATGCTATTAAAAACAAAACTGATGCATAAATAACTGGAATAACGGCTAAAAGGAATAGTTGTGGAGTAATAGTGATCGAAACGATAGTTCTGAATATAACGCAAGGAAGAGTTATATTAAATACTAATTTCGCAATTACTTTCCCATTTTTTTCCGAAATAACATTCCCTGATTTTAATATAAAACCGATTGCAATTACAACAATGGCTAATAAGAAGTTATAATTTACACCAGTCAAAAATTAACAATACCTCCTCATTATGGAACCATTTAATGAGGCTATTAAAAGGAGTAAATATAATTCCATCATTTCTTAAAAAGTATAATCATTCTTCTTTAATTATTCTTCTCACATTTTATTGAATAAAATACGGAGTGGGATAATTTATGCGACAATTTATTAATTTACAAGAATTGTGAATCAAATTCACTCCAAGACCATACAACGATTTCTTTTGTTTCTGGAATTGATGTTAATATATCTTTTAATTCACTATCTTCAGTTAATAAGGCACTATTTAATGTCTAATTTTTGCCTCAATTAAACTCGCTTTTGCGTTTAATTCTGAATTATATATCTGGATGGGAGAATTTAAAACTGTTAGAACAATCATTTGATACCTATTTAAAATTCAAAAATTCTTTTTTTTCCTATATATTCAGCTAACAATTTATACATAATTTATATTAAAGAAACTGAAGATATATACAAGTCAAAGTCTTTTAGATTTCCTGCCCATACCATTTTTAATTTTTCATAAAAATTAGGATTAATTTTTATCTTAATTCCGAAAAGAGGCAAAACATAAGTAGTATCAAGAACAATTTTATTAATTTTCTTCATTGGTAAAATTCTCTTGAATTTTTTCTTATTTTTATCTCTTTTTCAACGCTTTCAGGAGTGCCTTCAGCTATTTTAGACATTTTTAATGCTTCTTCTACAGAATAGATCTTCTTTATTACTAATTTACCTGGTTCGGCTTCTATGAGTACTCTATCACCTGGTTTAATCCCCGAAATATCCCTTAAAGGTTTTTTTGGAAGAATTTCTCCCTTTTTGCCAACTTTTGTATCATCTTCAGTACTCATATTTTATAGATATGATTCTGAAGTTATTTTTTTTTCATAAAAACAAAATAAAGTCTGAAAAATTCTATTGTTTTGGTAATATGAAAGAAAATAAGAGATCATTTAAGATTAAAGTTCTCCAATATCTGTTTCGTCCCACGCATCTTGGAAGATTTTTAGCCCCTTATCGGTGAATGGATGCTCAAAACTTTCTTTATATACATCAAACCCCGCAGTAGTGATATCAGCTCCTAATGCTGCGGTATTTGCGATTTGTTTTCCATTCCGAAGTGCTGCAACAATAATTTCTGTATCAAACTCGTAATTCTGATATATCTTGACCAAATCTGAAAGAAATTGAGAACAATCTACACCCGATGCTTCTTGCCATCCAATAAAGGGTGAACAATAAGCCGCACCTATGCGTCCGACTTGGAGGGCTTGAGATGTGGAAAAAACTAAAGTAACATTCACTCTAATCCCATCTTCAACAAGTTTTCTTGTTGCGATTAAACCCTGTTCGTTGCATGGAATTTTTATAGCAAAATTATGAGAAAGTTTGGCAATCTTTTTTGCCTCACTAATCATTTTCTCGGCTTTCATTATATGAGGGTCGATTTCCACGGAGATTGGAAAATCATCCTCTTTAAATGTCTCTGCAAATTCCCTGACAACTGTAAAGAATTTCTTTCCAGAGCGTTTTACATGTTTTGGGTTTGATGTGACCCCATCAATACCCCAATTCTCTTTTGCATATTTAATTTCCTCAATCTTTGCACTATCTAAGAAATATTTCATACTTTCATCAATTTTATTAGTATTCTTTTCTATTTTAAAATTAAAATTTAAAATTAAGAGCTATTTAGGATTATGATCTAAGCAAAAAAAAATTTCCGAATGGGTATTATTTGACTCTTTGAGAATAGTTATTAATTGTTTTGCGTTTTTAACATATAAATACCTAATATGATTGATCTTCTCAAGAAGAAAAATAATATTAATCTGGTTTTCTATAATTATCATAAGATGGAATTTATTTTAGATATTCCCAGCAAGCTAAATTTGAAAGGAGACGATTATCTTCTTATGAAGTTTAATGTTTCGGAAGAGGAATTCTGGGAAATTTCCAATGAAGATTCTAATTTTGAATTAATTAATGGGGTGCTCATTATTCATTCACCAGCTTCAACTGAACATGAAGAACTTTTTGGATATCTTAATTTTGTATTACGCTATTACACGGAACAAACTCAAAAGGGTAAAGTATTCGGCTCGAGATTAGTGATGAGATTATCTGAGAAATGGAATCCTGAACCAGATCTCATGGTAATTTTACCCGAGCACTATGATCGGATAAAAGAAACACGAATCCAAGGTCCTGCTGATTTAGTCATTGAGATATTATCCCCCACAACTCGGGAACTTGATCTTACTAAAAAGCTTCCCTATTTCAGAAAGGCAGGCATCGGAGAAATATGGATAATTGATCCAAAAAGTCAAGAGCTCACGATTTATTGGGAACACGAGGAGAAAAAATGGGGTAAAGAAAATGCTGACAGTTATATTGAGTCCCATATTCTTCCTGACTTTAAATTCAAACCCATCTGGATGTGGGAGCGGGATAAATATCCTTCCAGCCAAATGATTGAGGACATTTTTCACAAATAAAGAATCTTCTTGATGATGGTTTGGATTTTTATCTCGATTCTCCCAGAGCCGCTTAAAAAGTTGGAAAACGTGTTTCTAAAAGATTGAATTTCCCAACTCATAAAGATTTTAAAAAGGAATAAGTAAATCCCAATTTATTTAGGTCTTATCCGAATTGCATTCTTGGAAATAATAATTAGTTTTCCGTAATATTTTGATTGGTTTAGATTAATTTCCAACAAATATTCTTCTAACAGAATATTGATTGCTTAGGGATGAGGGGATAAAACTTTAAGAATTATAATAGTGGGATTAAATTCAGAATTGCTTTTCATAATTAAAAACTTTATTAGAGATGGAGTAAAAATGTACTTAGAAGGATTAAATTTTATATCATAAAGAAGCAACTAACTATTAATAATTCAAAGGAAAAGTAAAATGCCAAACAAACCAAACATTATAGTATTCATTACCCACGACCAAGGTCAATATCTTGGGTGCTATGATTCGGAACAAACACCCAATAATCTTAGGACTCCAAATATAGATGGACTTGCGGAGAAGGGTGTTCAATTCACAAATTATTTTTGTACCGCACCTCAATGCAGTCCAAGTCGAGGAGGCATGAAAACATCACTCTATCCGCACCAAAATGGACTAATGGGATTAGTAAACCTTGGATGGTCAATGCCTGCTGAAAATAAGACTTTAGCTATGTATTTGAAAGAGAATGGCTATACTACCCACTTATTAGGACTCCAACATGAAAGCTTAGATGCAAAAACATTAGGATATGATACTATAAGCAAACGAGGTCCAGAATTTAAATATTCAAGAGGTCGAATGGAAAAAAAATATATGCAGTTTTTTGATAACCATAAAGACGATGAGAAGCCCTTTTTCGTTAATATCGGAACCATCGAAGTACATAGGCCATATCAAGCATGGTCAGAAGCTGTAGATCTTGACAGAGTTAAGACTCCCCCATACTTACCAAATGAAGAAGAAATTAGAGAAGACTTTGCCAAGTTTTATGGAAATATTGAAATTGTAGATGAAACAATTGGAAAAATTATAACACATTTAGAAGAAATTGGATTAATGGAAGAAACTCTTTTCATTTATACAACAGATCATGGGGTTGCTTGTCCTCGGGCAAAAGTTACGCTCTATGATCCGGGTCTTAAAATATTATTAGTAATGTATCATCCAAATTTAGACGCATTTAATGGAGGAAAGAAGATTGGAACTTTACTAAGTAATCTCGATTTACTTCCGACATTAATCGACCTTGTTGGAGGAGATGTTCCAGATGATATTGAAGGGAAGAGCTTTCTTTCAATTTTAAATGGAAAAAAAGAAAAGACCCGTTCGGAGATTTACGGAGAGAAAACATATCATGAAATATATGACCCCATGCGGACAATAAGAACGGAAAGATTCAAA
>SDNL01000089.1 GCA_004524365.1 Promethearchaeota archaeon
GTACAACTCCAACTGATATCGGTGGTCGTGGAAATAATATTAGAAATATACTGGATAAAGCATGGGAAGCAAAAATAAGATATCATCTTAATTACATATACGATAGGGGGCTTATTCCCGGCTTACTCTATAAAATAGAAGATGGTGAGATAAAAAAGATCCAGTATCAAGAGGATCCCGAATCAGCACAACAAATAACCGATGAACTTCAAGAATTATTTGAGGGAGAAGAGCCAGAAATTCAAAATTTTTCAAAAGAAAATTTGTCAGTTTTCCTAACATCAATCCCCGATGTTAAACGTATGGCTATAGATATCGAAGTAAATTTGGGACCTAATCAAGTAAATATTCCAAACCCACGTTTGGCTAAACAAGCTGTTATAAGCATCTCCTTTGTAGCTAATGACGGTTTAAAACTAGTATATATGTTAGAGCGGAGCGGATATGGTTATAAAAAAAATTACACTAATTTTCCGGATGATGGGAAAATAGTGTACTTTAGATCAGAAAAAAATTTGCTGAAAGAGACTTTTCGACTTATGTGGGAATATCCGATAGTTTTAACCTTTAATGGTGATAATTTTGATCTTAATTATTTATTTCATCGTGCAAACAAATTGAAGATAAAGAAAGATCTCAATCCAATAATTACACGTCGGGGATATGGGATTATGTCTAATGCGGAGTGTTATCTTCGCAAAGGCATTCATATAGATTTGTTTAATTTTTTCTTTAATAGAAGTATCGCAGGATATGCATTTAGTGGGGCATACGAAAGAAATTCGCTTGACGCGATTAGTAATGCACTATTAGAGGAGGGAAAGTATCAACACGAAGAAGAAATTCATGATATGGAATATGATATTCTTTCGTGGTATAATCTTAAGGATTCATTGCTTACTCTGGAATTAACACAATTTAATAACTCTCTTGTATGGAATCTTATGATATTACTTTGTAGAATTACTAAGTTACCAATATCTGAATTAATACGATACCAAATCTCAACTTGGAACCAAAATATCTTTTTTTATGAACATCGGAAAAAAAATTATTTAATTCCCAGAAGAGAAGATATTGAGGAAATAAAATCGGGGGGATATTCAAAAGCCACTATAGATGGAAAGGGTTTTAAAGGAGCATATGTTATTCCCCCCGTTCCAGGAATTCATTTTGATGTTGTAGTGATGGATTTTTCAAGCTTATATCCCACGATCATTAAGGAATATAACCTTTCCTATGAAACGGTTCAATGTCCTCATGATGATTGTCTTGATAATATGCCAAAAGGTATACCTTATCACGTATGTACTCATAAGATGGGCATTTTTGCATATGTAGTTGGTTTTTTCCGAGAAATTCGTGTAAAATATTTTAAACCAAAAGCTTTTGATAAATCTATTCCTAAGAAGCAAAGAGATTATTTCAACACCATCCAACAAGCATTAAAAGTATTTATTAATTCAGCCTATGGGGTATTTGGGAGTAGAAATTTTCCATTATATTGTTTGCCTGTCGCAGAGAGCACCACAGGAATTGGTAGATATTCCATTAAAGCGACTATTGAAAAAGCAGAGAGTATTGGAGTAAGAGTTTTATATGGGGACAGTGATTCAGTATTTCTTGATAATCCAACTGCGAGTCAATTAGAGGAAATCTCTCGGTGGAGTAGAGAAAATTTGGACTTGGACTTAGAAGAGGAAAAAACATATCAATTCCTTGCATTATCAAAACGTAAAAAGAATTATATTGGGATCTTCAAAGATTCTAAATATGTTGATATTAAAGGTTTACTTGCAAAAAAGAAAAACACTCCTGACTTTATTAAAAAAATTTTTGCCAATGTTGTTGAAATTTTAAAAGATATTACAAATGAAGAGGAATTCAAAAAGGCTCGAAAAGAAATTGTTGAAATTGTTCGGAATAGTCTTCGAAAAATTGGAAAAGAAGATGCTTTTGATTTAGAAGATTATGCCATCAATATCACGATGACCAAACCAATTGATAAATATAATAAAGTAATGCCCCAACATGTTAGAGCGGCAAAGCAAATAGAACGAACAACCGGTAAAACAGTACAGAAGGGTGATATCATTAGGTTTATTAAAAGCAGGGATTCTGCGGGGGCAAAAGCTTTAGAATTAGCCAAATTCCAAGATATTGATACTAAAAAATATAAAAGTTTACTTAAATCAGCATTGAAACAAGTGCTAGATGCTTTAGGAATTTCATGGCAAGAAATCAAGGGAATGCGAAAAATGGATTCATTTTTCTAATCTATTGAAATCGTTTTCTTTTTTAAAAAAAAATATTTAACTTTAAAGAATTGTGCTTTTAGCCTAAGAGGAATTAAGAAAATTAAATCTTAAAATGATTGTCAAAAAAATATTATTAAAATTTAAATTTGTTCTTCAGTAATAAATATTATATATCCATAAAAAAAGAATTAAAAGTAAATTATGGAATCCAAACCTTCATTCTTTAGACAATTAATAGAGGGAAAGAAATTAACTTTTTTAGTAGGAGCGGGATGCTCTATAGATCCTCCATCATGTCTTCCTTCAGGGGAAGACATGATTAAAAATCTAATCAGATTAACATGTATCGAGTCAGAAATTCAAAATTTATTGAATATCAAACAAATGATGTTTGAACCATTAGTTGAAATCATTCGCGATCAGTTAGATTCTGAACTTAAAATACTAGATTATTTTGGAGAATGTAATAAACCCAATCTACAGCATTTTTTCTTAGCAGAAATGCTTCAAAAGGGAAACTTTGTTATAACAACTAATTTTGACTTTCTCATTGAACATGCCCTTGTTCAATTAGGATTCCCTAAAAGAGAAATCGTTCCAGTAATTACTCAAAGAGATTTTGAAAAATATTCCAATCCGAAATATTTATCTGAAAAGGGAAAAAAAGCCGTCTATAAACTACATGGATCCGCCAAAAATATTATAAGAAAAAGAAATGCAAAAGATTCTTTAATTAAAACAATTCAATCAATTGGTTCAGGTGAGAAGGGCGAAAATATCTTTAAATATGAACCGTTTAAACGCCCATTATTTGATCATCTTTCAAGGAATCCGACTTTAGTAATAATGGGCTATTCAGGAAATAATGATATTGATATTATCCCATCCTTAAAAGTTATAGAAGGATTTCAAAATCTTATCTGGCTTAAGCATATTGAAGATGATGGCGGGAATGAAAAAATATATAAAATCAACAGTGAAAATATAGAGAGTCTCGATAAATCTGATAAGGTAACTCAATTATTAATAGAGATTTTTAACTTAAATAACTTTGATCATATTTATATGGTCAAGGGAAATACTAAGCGAATAGTTGAAGAATTAATAGAAAAAAAATTTCCCGTTAAGGAAGAACAATTTTCATTGGATCCTATAAAATGGTCTAAGGAAAATATCAACTTTGAAAATATATTCAACAAATATTCAATTCCCTATAAAATATATCGAAAGTATAATATGTTAAATGATGCTATGAGATGTTTACAAAAATTATTATCACTTTCAGAAAAAAAAAATGAGCTCTACTGGAAATCATTTACCTTAAATTATATAGGAGAACTTGAATTCTCCAAAGGAAATTACTCTAAGGCTCTAGATTTGTATTTAAATTCTCTAAAAATATTAAAACAACTAGATAAGCCATCATTAGAGGTAATTTGTCTTAATAATATAGGAATCACTCATGATACAATGGAACACTTTACTAATGCATTAAAACGATTTAAAGAAGCATTAATGATTAATAAAAAATTGAGGAATCCAAAGGGTGAGATGAAATGTTTTACTAAAATAGCATCACTTTATTTTTCGCAAAATAAATTATCAGAAGCAATGACATTTTATAAAAAAGCACTTAATGTTAGTGAAAATCTGGATGATCTTTCAAACAGGGTCGAAATATTAAACAAAATAGGAGTTATTTATGAAAAGCAAAGAAATAATTCTAACGCAATGACTTATTATAAGGAAGCATTAAGAATTTCAAAAAGTTTATGTGATTTTTTTAGAAAATCTAAAATTATTAACAATATTGGGTGGGTCTACTACAAGCAAGGAGAATTTTCCAAATCATTAGAATTTTATAACAAACTATTACATATCGAGGAAAAGTTAGGTAACTTGTCAGGAGAAGTTAAGACTCTTAATATTATTGGAATTGTTTATGAATCTCAAGGCAAATTTAAAAAGGCATTAAAATTTTATGAAAAGTCTCTAAAAAAAGCTGAAAAATTGGGAGATCTTCAAGAAATACCTTCAATTATTAACAATATAGCATGGATTTATAAAAAACAAGGAAATTTTAATAGAGCTTTAGAATTTTTTAAAAAAGGACTAAAAATAAATGAAAAAAAGGGCGATAAAAAGGAAAAAATAAGAAGCTATACAAATATAGGTTTAATTTATTATTTACTTGGAAAGCATGAAGAAGCTTTGACAGAATTTAATAATGTGTTAAGACTTGCTAAAAATGAAGAGGATAGTTCTAAAAAATCTGAAATTTTAAAAGATATCGGCGCTCTTTATAAGGAGCAGGAGAAATATGACCAAGCCTTAAAATTTTTTAAGCGTGCTTTAACTATAGATCAAGAATTAAATAATTCTATTGGAAAACTCACGGATCTTAATAACATAGCATCAATTTATGAGAACAAAAAAAATTTCTCCAAAGCCATAAGAATATATGAAAAGATATTAAAAATTACAGAGCAATCAGAACATATTTCAAATAGAATAGTTTGCCTTAATGAACTTGGAGAAATTTATAGAAAACAAGAAAAATATTCCAAAGCATTGGATTATCTTAAAAGGGCACTTAATAATTGTGAAAAAACTAATGATTATTCATACAAATTCGCTATTTTAAATAGTTTAGCTTCAATTTATTATGAAAAAGAAAATTATAAAGAAGCGCTTCACCGATTAAAGGAAGCGTCAAAAATTTCTCGTCCTTCAAATGAATATAAAGAACAAGCTCTATTAAATTGGAAGATTGGGATTATATATTCGAAAATGGGCGAAAAAAACAATGCATTGGAATATCTTGAAAATTCATTGGCACTTTATAAGGAAATTGGATTAGAAGATATGGAAAAAAAGGTGAAAACTCATATAAATAAACTTTCAAATAAGATTATTCAATAACTACTATTTCAGTTATTAAACAAAGTAATAAATACACGCCATAATTATTCCACAAGCCAAAGGATTTAATATATTATCATCTATATTTAAATTTGCTAAATCAATCACTAAAAAAGTTATTGAACCTCCAGTAGCTATAAAATACATCTTCAACGGATTAATATGTGGAAGAAAAAAAAGTACCGAAAAAATCGCAATTAAAAACGACCCCAATGCGCCCATAATATATCCGATAAGAGTTTTATCTGAATGCTTAGGGAAATTCCGTCTCCCAAATTTTAAACCACAAAATGAGGCGACTCCATCCCCTAAAGTCGCAATTAATGCTGCAGCAATAAAAATCCCGAATGGAAAAAAGAAGATGGGGGTAAATGCTAAGACCATAGCCGCAGATTTTGTAAATTCAAATATTTCATTTCGCTTGATTGATTTTGATAAAAGATTTAAGACATTATTCGGGAGAAAATGAAAAAAATCTCTTCTTTCAAATATGTAGGATAATCGTACATAATCTAATGCGGCAAATACCAATATTCCTGAATAGCCCGCAGTAATTATCAAAAATGTACCGAATTGTTCACCAGTTAATCCCCATATCTCATTGGCATTCCACATTCCATCCCAAATATATACCGAAAAGAGCCAAAGTAGTAAAATAATTCCGGCGGGAAAGATATGAAGTGTTTTTCGATAAATATCATTTTTTAAGGAATGAGAACATAATTCTTTTTTCTGAGAATTATAAATTTCAAATTGCTCCAAAAATAACGTAATATTGCGTTTCTGCCGAATTTCATGATCATTTTTCACAACTACAAAATACTGATACAATAATATTAAGAAAATCATAAACGGAGTAAAAATACATATGAAAAAAACCGATAAAAATCCAAAAAAATACACTTGGGGTGAATTAATAGGAAAATAAAAGGGATATAATATTGCCGCAGTAGTCCATAATCCCACGGTTATTATACTATTTCCCAGATTATGCTCACTACTATATTTATAATTTAATTTTAAAGCATAGCCAAGGTGCCCAATCGCATTTACAAGAAATATTATCTGTACTGGAAGCAGTAAAAATATGAAATTGAAGCTCATCTGTATTTTTAAATTTCCTATTTTAAAAAAAGATTAGTATAGACTTTTTTCATATCGAAAGATAAGAAGAGCTCTAAATCGAATACAAATTAGTAAAAAAATTCAAAAAGAAAAATAAAATAATAAAAGTTTAAAATTTCAAAAAATAAAAAGATAAAAATATTTATAAGCCAATAAAGAGTAGTTTTTCGATAAAATCCTGTACCGTTTCCTTCTGATCCCCGAGTAAATCATCAACTCTAATTTTTGTTTCTAAAATAAGTTCTAAACCCTTCACTAAAATATTTTCAACCATATTATTGAATACGGAATCACGCTTTTGAGAGAAATGATCTACTCTATGCATAATTGCCTCTCGGTATTCCTCAGAAGTAGAAGGCTTAAGAGAAACTAATTTACGAACTTTTAATCCATCTTTCGTTGTGATAACTTCTTGTGACATTTTTCATCTACTCCTCCTTTTTTGTACCACCGTTATGAACAACTTCTTGTTCTGGGAGTACTCGTTCTCCTTTTGTTGTATCGAATTCTTCCATAACTTTCGTACCTGCTTTCTTTGCGACCTTTTTCTCGATAGCAGGACGATGAAGTGTATTCATTGTGCAGAAAGGAGCCTCATAGACTGAACCATCGGGCATTGCAACACCAAAATGAACAATACATCGTTTAGTTCGCTCAAGGTTCATATTATAAGCATCTTGAAAGTGCATTGAACTAATTAATAAGGTTCCGTGAGTAAATGCGCTAATACTCTCCCATTCTCCGTTTAGAAGGATTCTTGTAAACATTTCCATTAATTTGCCAGGCTTTTTGGTATATTGAAGCATTCCAGCAAGAAATCTGGCCCGTAATTGCTGTTTATCAACCCAATTTACTCCTTTATCTAAAGTTTTGCCGAAATCGCCTAGAATATTTTCAAAGAATTTAATTTCTTCTTTTTCCTTATGCTTAATTTTGTCCCAGAAACGATTAGAGAAGTCTACGATTTTAATTGGATCGAAATAATCCATTATGGGAACCATTTCATTGGTATCAGGGTCAACAACCATATAAGTTGCAAAACCACAATCAGGATGGCATGTAAACTCTACAGGCTCTACATCCGCCAAATACGCGATTATCCGGCCAAATTCGACAATCGTAGTTAGTGGATACCACGCGTTTTCTATACCAATTTTTCCACTAGTCTGTTCATCAACCATTTTAATTACATCAGCATTCGTAATTCGCATTTCCTTAAGGTCATCTTCACTATAACTGCGACCACATAAAGATACAGGTTGATAAGTAATTCCACGTACAACATCGATATTATCAATGGCATATTGAATTACATTTCCTACTTCAATATCAGTTATTCCTTTTACAACTGTTTGAACCAAAACTATTGAGCTTAAACCAGCTTCTCGGCAATTATCGATAACTCGTTGTTTATAGGACATTAAATTTTTAATGCCACGGGTTTTCTCGAAAGTTTCATTGTTGATTCCGTCAAATTGGAAGTATAAGGTATCCAATCCTTTCTCCATACATTCTTTTGTGAATTCAAGACCTTTTCCATTCTTTCTCTGAAATCCATAACCATTAGTTGCGACAATAACTTCCTTAAATCCATGATCTTTTGCCATCTTGCAAATTTCTGGAAAGTCTTTTCGTACCGTCGGTTCTCCACCCGTAAACATAATTGCTGGAGGGGGGATCGGCTTGCTTCTGAAATGTTCCATAATTCTGTCGAGTTCTTCTAATGTTGGCTCAACTAAATATCCTGCCTGCTTTACATTCGCATAACAGAAATTACAATTAAAATTACATCTATTAGTAAGATCAATTAGCGCTAATGAACATGTTGATATATGTTTTTCGCAAAGTCCACAATTATACGGACAACCTCGTGGATCATCTCCGATGCAATCAGGTGGATTTGTTTCTCCATCTTTTAAAAATTGCCATTCAACATTTCCGTCTTTATCTTTCTTCTTAAAATGCGTCCATTTATAATATTTGGCCGAGGAACTTATCTTATCTTCGTAATAGCCGTGATCTGGACATTCTTTTTGCATCCAAATCTCGCCTTCTCGCTCGACTATCTCCGCATCTATCGGTTCGTGGCATTCTGGACAAATAGAGCGGGTTTTTTTATAATATTTTTGTTTCAAATAATCAGTACCGTCAATATGATACACGTTTAATTCACCAAATTGTTTTCAAAAATGTTTGTTTTTTTACTTAACTAACTTTTTTATTAATAAAACGTTTTGTTGATAATACAAGTTATTATTTAGATTAAAATATTATGTCCAATTTAAATATTTATTCATCAATCCTATTAGGATTAGTATTATTTAAATTAAGAACAAAATATTATATACTTGAATGTACTACA
>SDNL01000090.1 GCA_004524365.1 Promethearchaeota archaeon
AAATTCTTGCTGAGATGAAACGACATTTAAAAGCAGGTGATCCCATTGGAGATTTGAAATCTGGGGCGCTCTTTGCTTTAGGTCAGCAACTTGACGCAATTTTTTATTATTTGGGGCACGAATTGGGGCAGGTTATAAATGTAAAACCCGCGGATGATGGAAATGAAACTGCTGAGCAATTAAAGAAAATAATTGAAAGCTATAATATTGGAGAGATGAAGATCACGAGTGTATCAGATGAGCTTATTCAACTTAAGCTTAAGAACCATTCATCGGTGAAGGATTTGGCCAAAAAAAAGTTAAGGACGGAAACAAACTTCTGCTCGTTTGAGGCGGGGATTTTAGCGGGAATAGTAGAGAAAATGGCGGATAGTCACTGTTTTGCTCAGGAAGTGAGTTGCAGCCTCCAAACGGGGGAAGAATATTGTGAATTTATGATTGTATTTCAAAAGGATTAATCATTCTACTAAGTTTTACCAAGACTTAAATAGGTATTATTTATTTAATTAAATTATTATTATGTAAAAAGAAAAGAATGTTTTGTAGCATAAGTATTTGTCAAGATTTCAAAATAAGATGAAATGTATAGAAGATAGAAGATAAAAAATTTTAGAAGAGGTCAATAGAAATGTATAAGTGTAAAATAGTTCTGCTAGGAGAAGCTCAGGTTGGAAAAACCAGTTTAGTATACCGTTTTGTAAATGATTCTTTTAGTTCTAGCTATAAAAGCACACTCGGAGTCAATTTATTGAAAAAAGATTTAGAAGTGGAAGGGTATGGGGAAACTTCCGCTCAGATATGGGACTTAGGAGGGCAAGAATCATTTTCTAGCTTAAGAAAATTGTATTTAGAGGGCGCTCACGGAGGGATGTTATTATATGATGTTACAAATGAAACGTCGTTCAAAAAATTAGACAATTGGGTAAAGAGCTTCCATGAAGCAAGGGGAGAAAAACCCCTACTTTTAATAGGAAATAAAATAGATTTAAAAGATCGTATTGTAGTCACAAAAGAACAAGGAGAAAAGTATGCTGAAGAGTATGGATTTGAATTCATCCAAACTTCCGCAAAGACGGGAAATAACGTAGATAAAGCCTTCCATGATTTAATTAAGGATGTTTTAGATGAATTAGCTAGTGAATCGTAATAGAAAAATTAAATTTAGGAATTATACTTTTATTTATTTTTCTTTTAGATCGATTTTATGGCAAATTGCTCGAAAAGAATTTAAATATTCCTCATAAAGCTCGTGAATCAAACCAGCATCTTGAGCTTTTCGATAAGCCATCAAAAATAATTGATTTAAGGATTTTTTATTATTTTCTACATAAATATCTCCTTTAATTCCGATCAAATCGCTATATTGATCAAGGAAGTTAGTAAGAATATACCTGTTTTCTAAATCAAGCCCATTTTCATTAAGACAGCCGTAGAGCTGAAGAAGAAGAGGCGCTTTATATTTAATATCTAAGTTACTAATTGAATTCAGTTTTTTCACCATATGTGTATTATTATCATCTGCATCTGAAAATATGGGCATAGTTAATTTAGAACTACCGATCATTATTATTCAACATTTATATTATTCAGATATCACGCTAATATAGAAAAGGGAATATTGTGTTTAAAGAAAAAAATAATATACGTTAATATTTAACTCGAAAGTCTGGAAACTCACCGGTCGGCTCATTATACTTTTTCTTTACTTTATCAACTCGGGCAAGGCGGGAACCCTCCTGAGCAAAGGCTAAAAGCTTCTCTAATTGTTCTTTTGATCCTTCAGCCTCAATATGAACTGTCCCATCAGGCATATTTCTAACATATCCCGTTAAGCCCCATTTTCTCGCACGCTTTCGAGTACTTGCGCGAAAGAATACTCCT
This sequence comes from Promethearchaeota archaeon, assembly GCA_004524365.1. Lineage (GTDB taxonomy): Archaea > Asgardarchaeota > Lokiarchaeia > Sigyniarchaeales > SOKP01 > TEKIR-8. Next base: position 1,882 of record SDNL01000090.1, read on the forward strand.
TGTACTCTTCCATACACGTCTATTGAAAGATGTTTTTGGTCATCACTCATAGGTAAATCTATTTCTGAGTTCGATTACTTTAAAAATGAATTGAATTCCTACAATCTATGTAAATGAGTGGGGTTTTAAAATTTTAATTTATAGGCCTTTTGGTCTTGGTCGTATAGAAGGAGGCTTTTTTCTTGAAGATTTTTTAGAATCTTTTCCACCTTCTTTATTGAAACTTCTCCCAAAAGGCGATTAAGTTCTTCAATCGCAATATAATCTCTTTGAGCAAATAATAATAAAATTTTATCTTTTAACTGAAAAACGTTTGAGGCAAATAGATGGTCTAGCTTTTGTTCTAATTTAAATAAATCTGTCTTTAAATTTGCAACCTCGTTGCTGAGCTTGGAAATCACCTCATCACGAGTCCTGAATACATCTAAACTATGAGTATAAATTTTCTTTAATTGTGTCTTTAATTCTTCTCCCTTAGTACCCGTTTCTATTTCCTTATTAAATTCATCTAGGATAGAAACATAATCTGCACCATCATCATACTTTCCTAAGACGAGCAACACGATAATTTCCTCAGTTTCATTATAGAAACTTATCGAATTCCAATTTTGTTCCTCAGTGATGATATATGAGCTAGTAAAATTATGAGCAAGTTCCAATTGCTGAACAATATTATCGGGGACGACCAAATCATCGGGGTATTTCATAGTAAGTTTTCCACCTTGAACAACATCCCATTTAATTACTGCTACTCCCTTAACCATAGCTGGTTTACCTTTATTTATTTTTGAGGTATTATTTGAGTATTTAAATCTTCCTTTTAATTCATTAAAAGAAATTGATTCATCTGATTTTTTAAGATAGACAATACATACTTCAGTTATCTACTTTCTAAACCAATCGACACAAATTTTATTGTTTCTTAGATGAATTTAATTAAAGACTTATTTAGTATTCTATTTAATTACTATTTAAAACTTTTGGTTTAAATTCGTATATCATAATGAACGCTTAAATCCAAAAAAATTTAAAGCTAAAAAGTGTATTTTATTTAAATTGGATTGAAATTTTACAATACTCCTCACTTTAAGAAGATATTATGTGTGCGGTTTATTATGTTTACATATTGGAAACAAAAGGAAAAGGAAAAAAAAAGTATTATACAGGTTATACCAAAAATCTTTATAAGCGCTTAGAACAACATAAAAGCGGACGCGGAGCAAAATTTTGTAAGGGAAAAGATGTGAAGTTAGAATATTTTGAATCTTATATGGAACAAGGGAATGCCATGCGGAGAGAATTAGAAATTAAATCATTAAGTCATAAAGAGAAAAAGGAATTAATCGATAAATTTCAAAAGAGCTGATTAATTGATTTTTAAACTAAATTTTTTAGTTTGTTTAGCAGGACTCCCTAGTGCGGGAAAATCTACTTTAGCTCATGAATTAAAACATGAAATTTTAGAAGAAGATTCTGGTCAAAGAGTTGAAATAATCGATCCTGATATAATCCGAACCAAATTAACAGGAGACACATTTGAACCTAAAAAAGAAAAAATAGTTCGAAAAAAAAACCTAGAAAAAATAACTTATTCTTTAGAGCAAGGGAAAATAGTTATCTCAGACGATCTGAATTATTATTCTAGCATGAGACATGAGTTACGTGAGATTGCAGATAAATTAAATATCCCCTTTTTCATTATTTATGTATCAACTCCCTTAAAGAGTTGTTTAAAGTGGAATAAAGATCGAGGGTCTCCGATTCCTAACAATGTGATTTACAATATCAACGAAAAGTTCGATAAATTTGATAAATATGATTGGGACACTCCTGATTTCATTATCAATATTTCTGAGGTTGAAAATTTAACTCAAAAAGTGAATGAAATCTTAAAAATCATAAAGAAAAGAATCAAAAAATTTGAAACAGATGGGAATACAACTTACTCTTCAGAAGATTTTTCTCATAAGATCTACAATGAGAAATTGGATTCTTTAACCAGAGAAATCGTCGGCCGTTTGTTAAAAGATCAAGAACTAAGAAGATTTAAATCAAAAATTATAACTGAACGTAAAAATTTTGTAAAAAAATATTTGAATAAGTCAATACCAATCTCCCAAATTCCTCATAAATTTGAAACCTTTTTAAAAAAACATCTAAATATAGATATTTAATATGAATTTGATTTGGATAAGATATCTATTTTCAATTTAAAGTAAACATCAATTTAAAATTACTAAAAAGCTATTGGAGAGTATTGTAAAAGGGATTATAAAAAATAATCGTAAAGAAAATAAGTAATTATAACTTTTTATCTTTATAAAAAGAAGAGTTCTTATTCTTTAGAAATTCTAAAATATTAAAAATTTTAAACCAAAAATGGAAACTGGAAAATTAAAAGTAGAACGATTGTCGAAAGATAAAAGTGGCAGAGGTTTGTGTTATATCGATCAAGAAATTATGAAAGCGCTAACATTAAACACAGGAGATATTGTATTAATTACAGGAAAAAAGAAAACACCTGCTATTGCAGTTGCGAGTTCACAAGATAAAGGAACAAATACTATTCGATTAGATGGAATTCAACGATTAAATGCTGGAGCAACAATTGGAGAATATGTCGAGATAGAAAAAACAGAAGTTTATTCTGCGGAAAATCTTGTTTTAACTCCTACGCGTCCAAACATTGATTTAAAAAAGCAAGCGGAAGCAATAAAGGGAAAGCTAATAGATAAACCAGTTGTAATAGGGGATATTATTGAAGTCTATGGGAGTTTTATTAAAAAAGATGATGATAAGAATCCTATGAAAGACTTAATGAAAATGTTTCCATTTAACGTAAAAGATAAGGAAACACCTGCCATTGGGACTTTACGATTAGTAGTTGAAAATTCTACACCATCAGATAAAGTCGTTAAAATTACAAGAAATACGCGAATTAAAGTTAACAAGCGTGTTGCAGTCCTCAATATTTCTGGAGGAGTAGTAACTTATGATGATGTTGGAGGATTAACTGAACAAATTCAGCGAATCAGAGAAATGGTAGAATTACCATTGAAACATCCCGAGTTATTCCATCGACTTAATATTGACCCTCCAAAAGGAGTGTTGTTTTATGGTCCCTCGGGAACAGGAAAAACTTTAATGGCAAAGGCAGTTTCTCAAGAATCTAATGCCCATTTTATAACTATTAACGGTCCAGAAATTATGTCTAAATTTTATGGAGCTAGTGAAGGTCGATTACGAGAGATTTTCAGAGAAGCCGAATCTAATGCACCATCAATCATTTTTGTTGATGAAATAGATTCTATTGCCCCCAAAAGAGTAGAAACGTCTGGAGAAGTAGAAAGACGAGTAGTATCCCAATTATTATCCCTCTTAGATGGACTTAGAGGGCGGGGAGAAGTAATCGTTATTGGAGCTACCAACCGAATTGATTCTATAGATGAAGCATTACGAAGACCGGGAAGATTCGACAGAGAAATTGAATTTGGAGTCCCTAATACAAAAGGGAGGAAAGAAATCTTTCAAATTCATACTCGAGGAATGCCCCTAACTCCAGATATCAATCTTCAGCATTATGCAAATATAACGCATGGATTTGTTGGCGCTGACATTATGGCGGTCTGTCGTGAAGCAGCCATGTTCGCTTTAAGACGTATATTACCGAAGATTGATCTTGATGCTCCTATTCCGAGTGATATCATTCAAGAATTAAATATTAAAGATGAGGACTTTATGCAGGCGATAAATCTCACCGAGCCATCTGCCATGCGAGAGGTTATGGTTGAGATCCCTAATATATCTTGGGATGATATTGGAGGTTTAAATGAAACCAAGGAGGAATTAAAGGAAGCCGTCGAATGGCCCTTGAAATATCCAAAACTATTTCAAAGAGCAGGGATACGCCAGGTGAACGGTATACTTTTATTTGGACCTCCAGGATGTGGAAAAACCTTACTTGCAAAAGCCATTGCTAATGAAAGCGAATGTAATTTCATTTCAATTAAAGGTCCCGAAATCTTTTCAAAATGGGTTGGAGAAAGTGAAAAGGCTATAAGAGAAATATTTCGAAAGGCAAGACAAGCAGCTCCTTCGATAATTTACTTTGATGAAATTGATGCAATTAGTTCGGGGAGAGGATCTTCAGAAACTACTCACACGTTTGCTTCGATTGTTAATCAGATTTTAGTCGAAATGGATGGAATTGAAAATAGAAAAGGTATCATTACTATTGGGAGCACTAATCGTCCCGATATCGTGGATCCAGCCCTATTGCGACCTGGTCGATTCGATAGGTTAATCTTTGTTGAAGCTCCAGATAGAGAATCAAGGAAAAAGATCCTCAAAGTGCATACACAAAATATGCCTTTAGCTGATGATGTGTCCTTGGATAAGATAGCGGTGGAAACGGAAGGATATAGTGGTGCAGATATTGAGAATCTCTGCCGAGAGGCAGGAATGCAAGCCATACGCGAGCAAATGGAGAAATTGGAAACAATTGAGTTGCGACATTTTGAAAAGGCAATGGATAAGATTAAGAGCACATTAACCAAAGGCTTAATTTCTCGTTATGAAGAAATGGCTTCTCGCATAATGGAAAGCCGCAATATAAAAGAACCTTCGGTAGATCTATATAGATAGGATTTTCTAAATATTAACAAAAATTTCTTTCCTATTTGTATTTTTTTCATTTTATAATCAGAGAGATTTTCAAACTTCAAATACAACTAAAGAAATCATAATGTTTCAATAAAATCTGCTATTCTATTCATCGCTTCTTTTAATTTATCCAGTTCAGTAGCATAAGAGATTCTTAGTTTATTATCAGAAAAAGAACCAAAAATATTGCCCGGTACCACTGCGACACCCATTTCTTCCATAAGGCGCATGGAAAATTCTTGACTTGAGATGTTAAAAGTTTCCAAGGAAGGCATAATATAAAACGCTCCTGAAGGTCTAACAACAGTAAAACCCATTTCTTTAAGGCAAGTATATGTTAAATTCCTTCGTTCCTTATATTGTGCGAGGATCTCATCAAAAAAAGAATTATCCATTTTTAATGCTTCGAGAAATCCATATTGAGCGGCGTGGTTAGTACCTGCGACAGTATATTGATGATATTTTTCCATTAGATCAACGATTTCTTTTCTTGCCACTGCATATCCCAGTCGAAATCCCGTAGCAGAAAAAAGTTTAGACATAGCATTTAAAGTAATGGTTCTTTCAAACATATCATCCATAGCACCAGGACTAATATGTTTTAAATCATCCTCATAGATATAATTTTCATAGACCTCATCAGATATTAAATAGAGATCATTTTTCAGTACGATGTCTTTCAACGTGCGCATTTCCTGAGGTGTAAAGGTATAACCTGTCGGGTTATTTGGTGAATTGATTAGAATTGCTTTTGTTCTTGATGTAATCGAGTTCTCTAAATCTTCAAAATTGGGGGAAAAATCTTCTTTTCGCTTGATTTCCTTTACATTTACTCCAAAGAATGGACCTAGATAAAAATAGGATATAAAATTGGGGGAAAATAAAAGTAATTCGTCGCCAGGATTAAAAATCGAGGCAAAAGTAAGAGTTAAGGCTTGACTTCCACCATTTGTAATGATAATATTTTCTGATGGTTCCGTGTGAATTCCATTTATAGTCTTTACTTTCTTTCCTACTTGCTCTAAAAGTTCAGGGATTCCACGTGTAGGCGCATAATGTGTTATATTTTTTTTTAGGGCTTCAATATTCCCCAATATTGCGGGCCTGGGAGTATCGAAATCCGGCTGTCCAATACCTAAACTAATCACATCAGAACGCCCAGCGGCTAAATCGAATAACTCTCGAATTTTTGATTTGGGAGTCTTATTCTTTAATATTTGTGAAAGCTCTTTCAATCTTATCTAACGTCCTTTTCTTGTTCTATTAATTATTAATTCTTATTATGATTGATATAATTTAAGATTTACATTCTGATTTTAGGTAATAAAGAATTGAGAGATCAATTTGATAAATTATTAGAAATTGATTACATTAAAGAAAAAACGGAATATTCTAATCCTTTTAGTGATTTTTAACGAAAAATAAATATTTTGAAATTTTTAATATTATTTTAAAATTCCGTTTTGAAAATACATTTATTAATCATTTTTAATATGGTAAATTAATTAAAATTCCAAAAAGGTAATAAGTATTAATGAATTCCGATTCTTCAGAAATTTTTTTTTATTGTAATAAATGTAAAGAAGAGATTAATCCTCGAGAATGCAACTTTTGTCCAAATTGTGGACAGAATCTGTCAAATAAAGGTGCTTATTCTGAAATTGGACCAACTACTTTAATAAAAAATAAAAAACACCAAAAATCGATTGATATTTTACATTTAATTGGAGGGTTAATCTCCTTTCTGATTTTATTTCTCCCAATAGTATATGTGAAATTGGAATTAATATCTTACAGTGACCCAAATGTAGTTTTCACGGATTCAGGAATTATTAGCATCTTTGAACCTAATACTTTTCAAATTTCAGAATATGATACGCCTGAAGTACGTCCCATATTTTTCATTATCGGAGCATTAATTTGTATTTTAGGAGGTATTTTTGGAATTTTCGGAGGATTAACGAAGAATAAAACCCTAAAGATAATGGCGGCGATAATATGTTTTGGTGCTTTTATAATAATAATTGCCTTCAGTCTTATAATAATACCAAACAGAGTGAGTATATATTCAAGAAGGAATTTTGATAACAG
>SDNL01000091.1 GCA_004524365.1 Promethearchaeota archaeon
ACTTGGGATGACCTTACTATTCCAATCGCAACTACATTGACAATTTTTCTGATTGTGTGGTTTTACTCATTTTAAGCTAGATAATACTTATAACCATCCCGCCAAAATTTTTCCTTTTTTTGAATTTCTTTTTTATATAAATACTAAATCCCAATTTGAATTAAATTTTCAATTATAATTTTTAATAATGAATGTATTTAGATTGAATCATCATCCTTTTAAAAAAATTTTAATGATACTGAATATTTTTTATTTTAATTAATCAAGAAAGATGCTATTATGGAACCTCTTAAAAAAGACTTTGATGTAATTGTTGTAGGAGCGGGCACGGGAGGCACTATTGCTGCGCGATTTGCCGCAAAAGAAGGGTTAAACGTGTGTTTAATTGAAAGAAAATCTAGAACCTTGAAACCCGCGAAGATATGTGGCGATGCGGTTGGAAAAGAGATTTTTGATATTCTCAATATTTCACATCCCAAGGGAGAAGAATTATCTTGTCATATAAAAGGAGCAAAATTGTATACCCCTAATCGTCAAAAGTCCATAACAATGATTGATCCTAAACAAACAGGGTACATTATTGATAGGTTATTATTTGGACAAAGATTATTGAAAGAAGCTTTAGATGCTGGAGTTAATCAATTTTTAGATAGAACCACGGCTTTAGATTTAATCTACGATAAAAGTTCTGTTGCAGGTGTAAAAATAAGATTGGAAAATGGCGAAAAAGTAGACTTAAATGCTAAAATCGTAATTGATGCTAGTGGATTATATTCTCCGTTGCGGAAAAAAATAAAAAGTGAATTAATAGAAAATAATTTCGAAGATAAGGATGCAATATTATGTTTTCGTGAAATAGTCAAATTTCCAACACAAGCACAAGAAGTAAAAGATTTAGAATATATTTCTATCATTCTCGACCAAGAGAAAGCACCAGGAGGATATATCTGGTATTTTCCAAAAAATAAATATGCTCTAAATATTGGTTTGGGAGTATATATGGATTATGGAGGAAAAGTAAAAGATTTATATAGAGAAAATGTTTTTAAGGAGTTTATTAAAACCGATAAGATCGAGATCCTTTCTTCTGGAGGCGGTGTGGCCCCTGTAAGGCGCCCATTATGGTCGTGTGCTGACGACGGGATTATGTTTGTAGGAGACGCAGCATTGCAAGTAAACCCATTGCATGGTGGTGGAATCGACCCCTCAATGAGAGGAGGATATTATGCCGCATTAACTGCTGTTAAAGCAATAGAAAATGAGGATTATTCATTAAATACATTATGGGAATATAATGTTAAGGTTATGCAAGGTTTTGGTTCAGAATTTGCAGGTTTAGACTTACTACGTAGAGTACTTCAATCTCTTTCTAATGCAGATTTAAATTTTGGTCTTGAAAAGAATCTTTTAACTGCTTCAGAAATATTAGAAATCGCTGAAACAGGGGATTTGAGTTTATCATTATGGGATATGGCATTTAAAGCGTTTAAAGGAATATCACGTCCAGATTTGTTATTAGATTTAAATTATTTACGGATTCACATGAATGAGATTATAAAGTTATATCGAAATTTTCCAGAAGAGATGAATATGCAACAATTTGAAAGTTGGAAATTGAAAATCAATGAGGAATATGAAAAAATAAGGAAAATGATAGTAGACACTAAAGAAGCAAAAAAATAAAAAATAAACAAGATAATAAAGATTATATCGATCATGTTTAATAATTCAAAAAAAAACGGAGTATATTCTTATTTAATTGAGAAAATAAATTCAGACGGAGCTTTACATTTTTCTCTAATAGATCCCGATCCTTTACAGCAAAATCCAAGGAAAGCTGCCAAAATGGCAAAATATTGTGAAGATGTTGGAAGTGATGCTATTTTAGTGGGAGGGAGTACTATAATCAATCAAGAATTTGTGTCGAAGACGATTAATAAAATTAAGAGGGAAGTTAATATCCCCATTATCATCTTTCCTGGAGGAATGACAAATTTTTCGGCAAAAGCAGATGCTATATTATTTATGTCCTTATTAAATTCAAAAGATCCTTATTTTATCGTGGGACAGCAAGCATTAGCCTCTTATCCGATAAAAGTATCGGGTCTTGAACATATTTCTATGGCATACTTAATTATTGAACCCGGAGCCACGGCTGGATGGGTTGGAAATGCAAAGCTTTTACCTAGAAAAAAACCAAAATTAACTGCGGCATATGCCCTAACGGCTGAAATGTATGGTTTTAAAATGGTGTATTTAGAGGCAGGTTCGGGTGGAAATAGAATACCTCCATCTCATATTTCTTTAACTTCTCGCGTAGTTTCTATTCCCGTGATTGCAGGAGGGGGGGTTAGAACAAAAGAAGATGCAAGAACATTCGTTGAATCAGGAGCAGACATTGTGGTAATGGGGACTTTCATAGAAGATAATGTCTTAAAAGACGAGGGAAAGAGTCTAAAACCCATCATCGATGAAATAAAGGCTACGGGAAATGAATTAGATAAAAATTATAAGATAATATAAAAGTATAGAATTGATATAGGATATGAAATTAAAAGCAAGTATTGAGATTATGCGTCCGATTAATGATTTAATGGGATGCTTAACAATTATAATTGGAATATTGAACACACGAGCAAATGTAAGTACTTTTTTCATAATCCTAAATATTATTCTGGGTTCCCTTACCTATTTTTTGATTGCGGGCTCGGGAATGATTATAAACGATATATTTGATATAGAAATCGATAAAATTAATAGGCCCGAACGACCAATTCCTCGAGGAGCCATAACTATTAAAGAGGCTAAGGTTTTATATGGTATCACATTAGGATTGGGTATATTACTCTCAATTATCAATAGTATTATTGTAAATTTATGGTTCATTAATGTAGCTATTGCTGCATTTTTTGGTTTTATTGGCTGGTTATATGCAGCTTATGGGAAGAAAAGTGGGTTTTTAGGTAATATAATAGTGAGTGTTTCCTTCGCGATTGGATTAATTTACGGAGCGATTTTAAATGGTTTAATAATTCCTTGGTACATATATTTTTTCTTTATAACAGCTTTCTCACTACTAATGGCTCGAGAGATCATTAAAGGATGTGAAGATATTAAAGGAGATGAAAAAGAAGGAGTTAAAACGTTAGCTATTAAATTGGGAGTAAAAAAAGCGAGTTTGATTTCTGCAGTTTTTGATTGTATCGCAATTATCTTTTTTATCTTACCAATATTTACTCCCATTATAAATCCCTTAGCTTTTTTCATCTCAATGATATTTGGAGCGGTTGTTGTTTTTTATGCCTTGATCTTAACCTTAACAAGTGATTTAGAAAAAGAAGAGTTTGGAAAAATAAGTTTATTATTAAAAATTGGAGCATTTTTAGGACTCCTAGCTTTCGTTTTTGCGTCTATAGATATTACTCTTTTTCAGATTATTTAGATTTAAAGAGAATTTATTATTAAAAGTTTTGAAGTTTAATTATATACTATAGATTTAATTCATAACAATTAGATTTAATTTGGATTTTCGTTTTAATGAAATTAATAAAGTAATTTTAAGATTTATTTAGTAATTTTAAATATATATAAGAGTAAAGAAGGTTAACAAATATGACATTAAAAACTCCCGAGGAATACTTAGAGAGTATAAAACGGCCAGTTAATCTATATATGTTTGGGGAAAAGATAGAAGAGTTTTGGAATCATCCTATAATAAGACCTTCTATTAATACTGTGATGAAGATATATGAATTAGCCCAAATGGATGAATATAAAGAATTAATGACCGCAACATCTCATTTAACTGGGGAATTAATAAATCGTTTTACTCATATACATCAATCAACCGAAGATCTAATTAAGAAAGTAAAGATGCAGAGACTACTTGGACAGAAGACAGCATGTTGTTTTCAAAGATGTGTAGGATTCGATACCGCAAATGCATTATATAGCGTCACCTATGAAATGGATAAAGAATTAGGAACTCAATACCATGAGAGATTTAAAAAGTACTGGATTGAGGTTCAGAATCAAGATTTAATGGTGGGTGGAGCGATGACAGATCCAAAAGGAAATAGGGGGAAAAGGCCAAAAGATCAAGATGATCCTGATGCATTTTTACATATCATAGACGAAACGAATGATGGTATTATAATAAACGGGGCAAAGATACATCAAACTGGTTTCTTAAATTCACACAGAGCAATTATTATGCCTACATTAACATTTCGAGAAGGTGAAGAAGAATATGCAGTAACTTGTGGTGTTGATACGAATGCTCAAGGAATAACAATGATTTATGGACGACAAGCTAGTGATACTCGCAAATTGGAAGAAGGTAAATTAGATATTGGAAACTTTAAATATGGAGGTCAGGAAATTTTTGTAATCTTTGATAATGTATTTATTCCTAATGAACATGTTTTTATGAAAGGAGAACTCCATTACGCAAGTGAATTAGTACAAAGATTCGCAGGATTTCATCGCCAATCCTATGGTGGCTGTAAAGTTGGCATAGGAGATGCATTAATTGGTGCTTCAGCACTTATTGCTGAAAATCATGGTGTGGAACGATCTTCTCATATAAGGGATAAACTAGTTGAAATGACTCATCTAAATGAAACATTATTTAGCAGTGGAATAGCTTGTAGTGCATTAGGACATCAACGTCCCGCCGGAAGTTATGAAATGGATATGTTATTAGCAAATGTGTGTAAACTAAATGTCACAAGGTTTCCGTACGAAATTGCCCGATTAGCAGAGGATATTGCTGGGGGTTTAATTGCCACAATGCCCTCAGAAGAAGATCTTAAGTCTGAAGAAACAGGTCCTTTACTTAAAAAGTATCTCACAACTTCACAAGAACATCCTCCTGAAGAAAGGTTCAAGCTTTTACGTTTCATAGAAAACCTCTCACTGGGTGTAGCTGCTGTAAGCTATAGGACAGAATCTCTACATGGGGCAGGTTCACCACAAGCACAAAGAATTATGATTTCCCGTCAGGCAAAATTCGAGGATAAAAAAGGACTTGCAAAGGATATTCTTGACATCGAATAATAAGAGATTTTAAACCGTTTTATTTTATATATCATATGGAAATAATTGCAACAGGAGAATTACGACCGTACCTAAAAACCAAACTCCCTAAGTTTAATGATCCTGTGATATATATAAGTTCAAATTTTATTCCAGGTTGCCCCAAATGTAATAGTGGTGCAACAGTTTATTATATTAAATTAGTAGAAAGAGAATCGATCCCTAAGGATGATTCTATAGAAAAAGCAAGCTATCATAAATTTCCAATAGACATATTTGTAAAATATTCCATCCAAAAGGGCAAACCAAAAAAGTTTATTGTCGGGACAAAACGAAGCAAGGGAGAAATTCAAATGATTCTACGAAAAATAATCTATTAATTATAGATTAAGAAAAGAGGACTTTAAAAACAGTAAGTTTTAAATTCAGTTCCTAATTCAAATATAAATAAATACCTATATTTTAGAATTATAAATGTCAGTCATTCAATCTATAATAGATTTAAAAAATCGAGTTCAAGCAATTTTTATAAACAAAAATTTTGTAAAATACTCTTTGATAATTGGCTTAATTCTTTTCCTTACTTCATTAACTTCTGGAGTTATTGTTGCGAACTTTCTTGATCCTGCATTTGATGGTTATGATATTATTAGAAATTATATCAGCGATTTAGGTTCCTTTAATTACACCGCAATACCACATTTTCTTGATTTCGCGGCAATTATTACATCCCTCCTTCTAATCCCTGTGGCACTCTATTTCAAGAAAACCATCTGTACCTATCAACAAGTTAAAGAAGAATCGCTCATAAAAAAGATTCCTAAACTCTTTTTAAGTAATTTTGGTTTACTTTCAATGTTTATTGCCTTAATTGGATTTGCAGGAATAGGTTTTTTCTCAGAAGATTTAAGCGCACATATTTGTGATTATTATGGTTTTAACCCATTTGATGGTACAATTTTTAAAAATTTCCATTATTTCTTTTCAATAGTAGTATTTGCGGGGTTCATTTTTTCTGGATTCTTTATTGGTGCATATTATATTTTGTTCCCCAAATCTACTGCCCAAAAATTAAAAATTGAAAAATATTGGTATATCTTTATTCTAATTGGTCTAGAAATGCTTATTTGGCCAACCATCCATGCAGTCAGTTTCATTATAGGATTACCACCTTCTGAACCATTTCATGAGTGGTTTATGTTAATTACTATTTTTATTTGGATTATTCCAACATTACTTTTATTACTAAGACAGATAGTGCAAACATCTGAAGGAAGACAGAAAGGATCAATATCAAAGATATTTTCTAGGGGTTATAAGTTTTTAACCAATCCAAAAACCAATAAATATTCAATTGCAATAGGAATTATATTATTTGCTTTAACTGTGATCTCTGGATACATTATTGCTCAATTTGATCTATCAGATATGCCTTTTTCAAGTATTTTATTAACTGTTTCTGATTCTGCAGGGTTTAATATTTTCCAAGATTATTTTAGTAATTTAGGTTCATATCGTTTTACTCCAATCCCTCAGATCTTTAATTTAGGATTAATTGTTTCTTCAATATTTTTAATTCCACCTACATTTTACATTTTTAAAATTGTAAAATCAAATGAAGAAGATATACCTAAATTAAAACTTATTTTAAAGAGATTTTTATTAGCTACGTTTGTTGTTTCTTGGATTGTTGCTTTCATCGGTTGTTTTGGGATAGGTGTGTTTTCTGAAGATGTAGCAGAATATATAGCATACATTACGGGTCCAGTGATATTTAATTTTAATTGGCATCATATTTTTGCAGGAATTTTATTTGTTTCCTTCCTAATTAGTGGATTAGCATTAGGTTTATTGATTCTCATATTTCCAAATGATATAGCCAAAATTTTTGAATTAAAACACAGTAAAATAATTATCTATGCTTTAAGTATTATAATGCTGATTTTAGTCCCAATAGTTTATTCTATTGGATTAATTACTTTACTTCCCTTTTGGGAATGGATGTATTTTATTGCGATTTGTGGATGGATCTTACCAATTCTAGTATTATTATACCCCCGAATTAATTCAAAATTAGAAAAGTAATAATTTAACGATAAAAATTGAAGAACTTCTTTAATCTTTTTATTTTTTTTTAATTTTTCAAATAAGAAGGATTAAATAATTAATTTTATTTTAGATTTCAATAATATAGAATTATTAGAATTTGATTATAAATGTTAAAGGTTGAAAATTTTAAAGAGAAAAAGAATAGATTGAAGAGAATTTTTACAAATACAGTACTAGTTAAATATTGTATATTAGTAAGTTGTTTAGTCTTTCCTTTATCTCTAATAATTGGAATCATTGTGGCTAATTTATTTGACCCTAGTCTCAACGGATTTAGTATATTCAGAAATTATATTAGTAATTTAGGCTCATTTCGTCATACTGCGATTCCTCCAATATTTAATTTTAGCGTGATAATTACCTCTTTATGTTTATTTCCTGTCACTTTCTATTTTAAAAATACAATTTATTCCTATCAGAAAAATGCGAATAAAACCCATTTCAAAAAGATCTTAAAAGTTCTATTAAGCAATTTGGGGTTTATAGCAATGATATTTGCTTTAATTGGTTTTATGGGTGTAGGTTTCTTCTCTGAAAATTTAAATACTCATCTTAGTGGTTATTATGGAATAAACCCATTTAAATGGACGATTTTTGAAAGCTTTCACATGTTTTTTGCGCATACTTTTTTTATTAGTATTCTTTTTAGTGGTATTTTTATTGGAATTTATTTCTTACTTTTTCCTAAGTCTGTTGCAAAAATCTTTAGAGTAGAAAAATATTGGATAATTTTTATTTTACTTGGAATAGAGATGCTTGGTTCGCCAATAATAAATAGTGTTATTTTTATTTTATCTATTAATCTTTCTGAACAGTTTTATGAGTGGATTATATTTTTTATAATATTAAGTTGGTTAATTCCTTTATTAATAATTTTATTAAGGAGTTTAACAGATAAAACTAATTCGATCAATAATACTATGGAATTCACTCTGAAAGGTCAATTTTTTAAACTTTTAGCAAATAAAAAATTAATCAAGTATACAATCATTATAGGAAATATTTATTTTTTATTTTCAATATTTATTGGGGTTATTATTGCTCAATTTGATCTTCCGGGCTATAATTTTATGCCATATGCAAAATATCTAATATTACTTAAACCAGATCCAGCGGGTTATAATATTTTCGATGATGTAATTAGTAATCTAGGATCTTTCCGATTTAGCCCCATTCCTCAAATTTTTAATTTAAGTCTTATGATTTATTCAATATTATTAATTCCCGCGGCGCTATATATTTATAAGTTACTATATTCCATAAATAAAAATACAGAACTTATTGGTTTGAAAGCAAAAGTAAAGAAGATTTTTTTAATGCTTTCTTCTATTATGTTATTTGTTGCAATCATAAGTCTATTCGGTGTAGGCTTATTTTCAGAAGATGTAGCAGATTATATTGAATATTTATACGGTCCAGCTTTTTTATGGTATGATTGGCATATCGTTTTTGCAGCAATATTTTTAACATC
>SDNL01000092.1 GCA_004524365.1 Promethearchaeota archaeon
CACATTATCGAAGATGCCCTCCATGAAGCGAATTGTAGTCTCGATGATCTTTCTTTAATTGCTTTCAGTCAAAGCCCAGGATTAGGTCCCGTTTTAAGGATTGGTGCTTTACTTGCTCGTTTATTGAGCCAATCGCTCGGAATTCCCCTTGTAGGCGTAAATCATTGTATTGCACATATAGAAATAGGAAGGTTATTATGCAATATTGAGGATCCCTTAACGTTATATGTTTCAGGGGGCAATACTATTGTTAGTGCCTATGAATCTGAAGCCTATCAGATCTTTGGGGAAACTTTGGATATTGCAATCGGAAATATGATTGATGCGTTCGCGCGCGATCTTGGTCTACCCCACCCCGGAGGTCCTAAGGTTGAGAAACTTGCTCAAGAATCTTCTAATTATGTTCCGCTCCCTTATATTGTAAAAGGAATGGATCTGTCCTTTTCAGGAATCTATACTGCGGCAAAAAGGTTGATCGAATCAATAGATCAAGGAAAAGATTATACTATCAATGATATAGCATATTCATTACAAGAAACTTGTTTTGCTATGCTTACAGAAGTGACTGAACGTGCGCTCGCTCATACAGGTAAGCAAGAAGTCCTCTTAACAGGAGGCGTTGCAGCGAATAAACGATTGCAAGAAATGGTATGCTATATCTGTGAGGATCACGATGCTCGATTTGAGGTTGTCCCTCTTAAATATGCAGGCGATAATGGTGCGATGATTGCTTGGACAGGTATCCTTCGCTATAATTCTAAGGGACCAGATTCAATAGAAAATACAATTATTAAACCAAAACAGCGCATGGATAATATAGATGTGCCATGGAGGAAATAAGGAACAATGAGTACAAAAACCATTGTGAAAGAAGAACTCATAAGTAAGGGTGCGGAAGCTCATCTCTATTATGGTCATTGGTTTGATAAAAAAGCTATTTTCAAGTGGCGAATTCCTAAAAAATATCGCTTGGGGGAATTAGATAATCGAATCAGATCACATCGAACTGTTAATGAGGGAAGAGCCTTGATAAACGTCAAAGAAGAAGGTATAAATGTACCCTCCATTTATGAAATTGATACAAAACAATCCCTTATTGTAATGGAATTTATCGAAGGGAACAAACTAAAAGATTTATTAGTTCAATTAGCTGACTCCAAAAAGAAAACCTATTTTATTAAGGTGGGAAAGCATATCGCGAGGTTACATTTAAATGGGCATATCCATGGAGACCTTACCACAAGTAATATTATTATTACTCCATCTGAGAATGTTGTTATTATAGATTTTGGATTACATGAATATTCCGATTCAATCGAAGATAAAAGTGTAGATCTTCATTTATTAAAGCGCGTACTTATCTCATCTCATGGCACAGATTACAATTTATGCTTTAACGCATTTCTCTCTGGGTATAAGTCAGAATATATTAAACTCGGTTTGAAGGACGATTATGATTCAATTATTAAGAATATTGCGGTAATAGAGTCAAGAGGACGATATATAAAGAAAACCGAACGACAATAATGCCTTTCTCTTATCTAGTATTTTAAACCTTTTTAATAGGAGAATTCTCTCAATCTATTTTTTTACGTAAGTACCTACGATTTTATCTTCCTTTTTATACTTTATGGTTAAAACATTTTCACTTATTCTATTAAAATTGCTTTTCATTGTTCAAATGATTTATAGATCTATATAAACAAAAGGTTTTCTAGAAAAATTATAAATAATATAGTATCTTAATAATTAGTAAGTTACAAAGTGAAAAATAAGAAAGGGTATCTCTAAAAAATAAGCCTAATTCATTTTAGGTCACATTTGAATTCCTTTTTTTAAGCAAATTATACCTGAGGTAATCTATCATGAAAAATTCAATAAAAATCCCGTCTATACCACATAATATTATTCAAAATTTATTAAAAACTTTTGTTCGAGGTTTTAACATATGAGAAAAAGAAAAAACGATAAAAAGAAGCCTCCAATGTCAAATATTACTATTAATATTCCTGAAATCTACGATTATCAAATTCAAACGCTCCAGGATATGGGACTTGTTTCAAGTCGATCAGAAGCCGTCCGAACCGCCATTCGGGAGTTTCTCCAAGAAGAATATAGTGTAAATCTGAAATTACTAGGATTTTTCGAAGAGGAAACTAATCCTTCGCCCGAGGAAAGCGATTAATTCTACATCTTCTCATCTTTATCGTTAACTTTTTCTCCTTTTCTTATTTATCACAGCTAATTCTTTCATATTCGAAGATTGAAAGCTATAAGGTTTAATATTAATCTTTGGCATTTTTAGTTTTTATATTACAATTCTATCTAAGATAATGACAATATTAAATGTGGCTATCCTATATTTACAAAAAGTTAGCTTTCAGAATAGAAAAACGTGCTTAAAATATTCCAAATATAAAAGACATAAAAAAAGAATTAATGAATCGATTTCTTAATCCGTTGAAGAAATAAAGATAGAATAAATTATAAAAAAGTTGTGCCTATAAGTAAGATATTCTTAGTGGATACAGGAGTAATATTCTTTATCGTCCGCGCCGAATTTTTGGTGCTTCTCTTTCTGCTTCTCGAAGGCGTACGATATCATCTTCTCTTACGGGACCCTTAACATTTCGCGTGAGTATTCGGTTTTTATCTCGCCCTTCTAAAATCCTAACTTTAATTTGGTTGATCTCCCCGGTAAGACCAGTTCGACCAACTACTTGAATTACTTTTGCTGGAATTGAAGCATCCTCATTGTATCCAAAATCATTATCATCTGGAGCCATTCATCTTCACCTGTCTTGGTTAATCTTTCTCTTTTCTTTTATTTTAAATTTTGCAGTCGTTCTGCCATACTTTCCAGTTCTCTCTCGTTTTGAGAAGAACCCGCATCCTCAACAGCAATAGCCGAGGCAGACACATTAATCCTAACCGCGTGGCCTAAATCCTCTTGCTTTCCTACATATCCGTAAGGAATTCCCTTTTCTTCACATAAAATCGGTAAATGAAGCACGATTTCGGGGGGCGTAACATTTTCCGCCATCACTACGAGTTTCGCTGTACTTCTTTCGATCGATTTGGTGGTTTCATTCATCCCTTTACGGATTTTTGAGCCTCGCGTATCTGCAATCGTATCCAAAAGCCTCTTTAATTCATCTTGAAGCTTTTCAGGGGTATCAAATTTTACATAACTCATTTTCTTATCATCTCATTCAAATATTTTTACAATATTTTCATTAATCATCGATATACTTCTAATATCGGTAAGAGAAATAGTATTCGATAATAAATAAAATTTTTGCTATATAAGAATTATAAACTCCAAGAAGTAAAACCTTGCCCAATAGAGGGATATGGCTTACAGTTGCTTCCTTAATTTTAGATATTTGAGGTAATAGATGGAAAAAATAATAGTGAAAACGCCTTACTATTGTAAGCGTGGAAACTTTAACAAGTCATCAATCAAGTTTATGTGGCTGACGATCATGCGACGGCAACACCAACGCTTTATGCCTAACTTCTCAAACGCCTCATCGGAATCTTCCCCTCGCTCTAATGCTTCTAAATATGGCTCGTATACATGAGCAACGACTTTGCCACACGAAAAGCATCTAATTGGAATAATCATATTTTAATAAATTAAAATGTTATTGATTTAAATAATAAACTATTGCTAAAAAAATTTTTGATATTGATAATTAGTCGATAAAATAAATGTTATGATTATTGCAATATTGTTCGACAGATTCTAAATCGGATTTTATTAATGGGTTTTTCTTAAGAGTAACTTGCTCTAAATACGGAAAGTTTTTGATGTTTATGGGAAATCGTGAAATTTCATTGTATTGTAGATAAAGTTCCTTTAAGTTTAACAGTTTCTCAATACCCTTAACAGAGGAAATACGGTTTCTATCCAATTTTAATATTTTTAAGTTTTTGAGAGTTCCTAAATTTTTTATCTCTGATATTTGATTATTTCCTAAATCAATGAACCACAGTTCACTGTTTTTTTCTAAATTTTCTATCTCAGAAATATTATTCGAGCGAAGTGTAAGCTTTTGTAATTTAGCTAATTGATTTAAGTTATCAATTTTCCTAATGTTATTTCTATCCAAGTACAAACATTCAAGAGTATTACTAAGAAATCCCAAATTTGGTATCTTAGTCAATTTACCACTTTTAAGATTAAGGACAGATAAATTTTTAAGATTCTCAAGGGCGCTTACATCTTTTACTATATTATTATCAGCATGAATGGTTTCTAAACTTTCAAATATCTCAATTCCATCAAAAGATTTGAATATATTTCCATTTAAATGAATTCGGGGAATTTTGGAAACATCACCTTGGATATTCAAATCTTGTTCGAGGTCTTCAATACTTAACCCTCCCAAATCGATTATCCAATCGTCTGACTCGAAATAAATTTCTCTCTTGCCCTTCACCTTAATATAGCCCATCTTTCATCCACATCTTATATATTAATTTCCTTGTTATTATCATATCAATTTACCTATTTAAAAATATAGAATTTATCTAAACTCTCTTGGTCTCTTTCGACTCATACTATCTGTATAACTATCCAACATATAATGAAAATAATCAAGTCCTAAATTGAGACGGTTCATTTCTGAAATGAATCTTTTCCCATCATATCGATAATTCACTTGATAATAAGGACCTTGAACATAATTGGGAACTTTTGACCCCAATTCTTTTTTAATATCAGATAAGAATTTTTTATTACTAGATGATAAAACACAATACTTATCTTCAGCTAAGTGCCCATCTCCATCAAAAAAACCTAATAAAAAAGATTAGAAGGAGAGAATAAAGGTATTATGGATAGATGCGATGTAGATTATCAAATCTATAACCAAGTCCATTATAAATTACCTAAAAATGGTAATCTTAACTTTTGAACAGCTAAGGTGCTAAGGAATTCCTCTCAGTCACCGATTTAATCGGGGAGAGCCTCAAAATGAGGAGTTAAAATACTTATAAAATAGAAAGTATTGATTAAGGAGTTGAAATGACTATAAAACTTAAGATATATATTAGATTGTGCATAAATCCTATTATATCACATAAAAGAGATTTTTCCAATGAAAATTCAAAAAATAAACATTTTAACTTTTGTATTTATGATAATAGGCCTTTTAACGATTTCAGGCACTCTAACGGTAATTAAACTGGTGGGTCTCCCGCAAACTACAGGGGATGGCTCGAATCTTATCCAGAACACTCCGCAAAGTAGCGGGGCAGACGATTATGACATGGGGGTATCAGTTGAAGACTTTCGGTTAAATAATTACACTGAAGACTATCAAAGATATCCTTCTGTGTGTGCACTTACCGAAGATAGCTTTGCTGCTGCTTGGGAAAGTAACGGACCAGATGATGAGGGGTATGAAATCTATACGAGTGTATTCAATGCGAATACGGGAACGAACATGACCGCGGAGTTTCGGGTGACTTTTAATAGAACAAATGGGCAAAGATATCCTTCTGTGTGCGCACTTACCGAAGATAGCTTTGCCGTCGCCTGGGAAAGTGAGGGACAAGATGGTGATGGGCGGGGGATATATGCTAGTGTAATTAATGCGACCACGGGAACGAATATGACCGCGGAGTTTCGGGTGAATGATTATACATCAAACGATCAAAAGGATCCTTCCCTTACGGCACTCAGCGAGGATAGCTTTGTCGCCGCCTGGGAAAGTGGGGGACAAGCTCCTGGTCAGGAATCTTATTTCTATAGTTCATATGGTAGTGTATTTAATGCTACCTCCGGAACAAGAATCACTGATGAATTTCGTCTCAATAATTATATAGGTTTTCATCAAGAGGATCCTTCCATTACGGCACTTACCGAGGATAGCTTTGCCGCCGCCTGGGAAAGTGGGGGACAAGATGGCGCTCAAAATGAAGTCTATGCCAATATATTCAATGCGACCACAGGAGCTAATATGACCACGGAGTTTCGGGTAAATTATAATATAACAAATAACCAAGATAACCCCTCCATTAGCGCGCTTACAGAAGATACTTTTGTCGCCTCGTGGGTAAGTTTTGGTCAAGATGGTGATCGTGAAGGCATTTATGGGCGGGTTTTTAATGCGACCACGGGATTAAACATTACCGATGAATTTAGGATAAATAATTACACCTCGGGATATCAAGGAGACCCTGACGTTTCCGCTCTCTGCGATGACATTTTCGTCGCCACATGGACCGGAGAAGGCTTAAATGATAAAAATAGCGGAGTTTTTATAAAATTATTTAATGCAACCACGGGAGCAAACATCACTAAGGAACCTCTCGTAAATGATTTTACTTCTAATCAACAAACCACTCCTTCCATTACCTCGCTTACCCCCACCAAGTTTACCATCGCATGGCATGGTAAAGGGGGATTGTTCTCACCCAATATTTGGGAAATTTATGCAAGTACATATTTTTTCGTAAATGTACTCGAAAATACATCTCCCGCCCACTATGGATTCCTCCCATCCGATATAAGCTACGGACTAGGAGAGTCGGGCAATGAGATCCAGTGGAATTTCACCGATGATACGATTTGTAACCCAACATATACAGTTTACAACAATTCCGTTCCCATTCCCGAACACACAAATAAGGATTGGAATTCTGGAGTTCCTATTACCGTTGATGTGGACGACCTTGCCGTGGGAAGCTACAACTTTACTATATTCGTCAATGATGGTTGTGGGGAACAAGCAAAAGATGAAGTTATCGTGAATGTGGAAGAGCCACAAGATACAAGCCCTTCGGATGATTTAATTCCAGCCTATCCTCCCCTATTATTAATTATAGTTACATTGGGTTCGATTGCCATGGGGGGTTTATATCTTATAAGAAAGAGCAAGAGGTAGACTCCTAAATAAAGGTTGTTTTTCTATAATCATTTTCTTTTTTTTTTCTTTATGATCCTATTCCACTCAATTCACCATTTCTAAGTTCTTTTACTATAATTTTTACCTTAATAATAGATATAACCTTAAGAATAAAAGGAGATACGGTTAAGATATCATTATTTGGATTTAAGGTTAGAAGGAGAGAATAGAGGTATTATGGATAGAAGGGATGTAGATAATCTGATATAGAAATGAAAAGAAACAAGAAAAAAAAGAATAAAAAGAAAAGGGTGGTTGTAAGGATTTATGGAATGACACTTATACAGACATCTTGAACAAGGTCCGTAAGGCCATGCTCATAATGTATTGTTGAATCTGTGAGCTCCCGCCGATGATTTCTTGAATTCTTGAGATATTCATATAATCATGCATGGCTGTGTTATCGCATACACCAGCTCCACCCATTAAATTTCCCATCTGATAACAACAATCTTGAGATAACTTAGTGGTTTGATATTTAAGCTGACTTGCGGAGGCAACCATAGCTTGTCGAACAGCTCCAGGAATCTCCTTTTCACTGCCAAACTTCTCAACCTTTTCATCGTAGCTTTCGGCAAATTTAATTAAAGCCAATGTTGCATTGGTGGTCTTTGCCCAGAAATCGGTCAATAAGAAGCCAACCCCTTGCCATTTGATAATTTCCCTTCTCATTTGTTCTCTCAAATTGGCATAGATTGCTGCAATTGTAACCGCTCCCCAGCATTGGGATACGGCACCCATTGAAATTCCGATTCGTTCTGGAACTAATCCCTCAAATAAATGAGCTTTTCCTCTCCCGATTGGACCTAAGATATATTCCTTTGGAACCCTTAAATCTACTAATTCCTCTTTTCCCAAATATAACTTTGGTACCCAAGGAATTCCGACTCGTTTTTGATGATAACCTTCCCAAGAGGTATCAATTAAAAATTGAGCCATCTTACTAGAACTATTTTCCTCTGCGGTGGCATAAGCAACTACATAATCGCTTTTAGGGGCATTAGTGTTATAGATCTTCGTTCCATTGACAATTAAGCTTCCATCCTCTTGTTCTTCACAAGTGGTAAGCATATGTGTCGCATCAGACCCGCGCTCGGGCTCTGTAATCAAGATAGCGCCCGGAGTCTCGCCAGTCAACATTTTCTTTAAGGCTTCTAATCGGATTGGGACATTATCATGATGATCATGTAGCGGGTTCGTTGCTAATACTGTTGCTCCTGAGCCCATCGCAAATTGTGTATCAAACATATCAATTGCGAGATATCGGAGAAAATCTGCCATCAGTCCATATGGCTCACATAACTCTTGATCAATAACAAAAGAGTAGTCATGGGCGCGTGATATATAGCCCTTCTTACCAAAGTCTGGGATCCAGTCGTAAATATCTTCATCTGGTCCGTGGGTGACTTTTCTTTCATATTTTTTACAGAATCTTTGAACCTCTCTGAACCATGAGAACTCATCCTTGCTAAGAATACTCATCAAATTATTATTAACAAAATTATATCG
>SDNL01000093.1 GCA_004524365.1 Promethearchaeota archaeon
ACGTTGTATTCCATTTTAAACTTCGAGAACTATTGTATTTTAATAAAAAAACATCAGAATTGCCTACTCCAAAGCTCCCTGTTTCACCCATTATATAAATGTTTCCAAGAGTATCTATTACAATCGATTTAGCTCTATCGTTTAAAGTCCCACCCCAAACTCTTTTATCTTGAAAATCTCCCGTGGAATTAAATGTTAATAATAAAACGTCTTGACCGCCGATTCCGAAACTACTGGTTGTCCCAACTATAAGAATATTACCTAAACTGTCAACAATTAAATCCTGCCCAAAATCATTATTAGAACCTCCCCAAGTACTATTCCAAATTAAATCACCATTGGAATTGTATTTTGCTACAAAAAGATCCTGGGATGTATTGAAACTACGTGAAGTTCCAGTAATAAAGATTGAATCTGAATCATCAACATAAATTGAATATGCTCTTTCAGTTGAAGAACCCCCCCATGTTCTATTCCATTGAAGAATTCCATTAGAATCATATTTTATAATTGTAGCATTTAATACACTTTCTTCATTTATATCTCCAGCAACGTAAACATTTCCGTTGGAATCGGTTGCTATAGAATAACCGTGGTCTGTTTCGTTATAACCCCATGAATTAACCCAATCTTGAGAAGATGATACTTTTATCATCCCGATTTTGGTTGCTGAATTAGTAACTGGTAAGAAAGAAAATATAATTTCGATGATAGCAAATGATATAATCAATATTAACGAAATTTTTTTATTTCTAATCATGATTGGTAATAAGAAAAAAACATAATATAAAAAATATTTCAAAAAAAAATAAAAAGAAAATTTTTACATCCAATAATTTTTAATGAACGGATTGTTAGAGCTTTTTATTGGCTTAATTTTACTTGTATTATTTAGAAGATATATTTACAGAAATAAATTATTTATCATTATGCTTGAATTTCATTGCTTTTCGATATCTTTTCAATAGCATACGAGGTGTAACAGGATCTTCCGATCGTTCAAATCGAGGTGCTCTATTCTTAAGCCCAAAAAGATATTTAGCAATCTTTTTAAGATCTCTCTGCGGATATCGTCCCATCATAGCTATCGTTTCCATTTGAGGAGAACCTCCCCCGTGCAATCCTGCCACTTGGAGGACCCCCCCTATATCAGAGCATCCTAAGGTTTCTATTCCTTTAATTATTTTAACAGCATCGATGGAGGAGATTCGGGGATTTCTTTCCATATATTTCAGTCCTAATTTACCAATCTCTGTATCTGTGAATGAATTGATGTAAGGTAAAGTTGCCATTATACCGCCTGTAAGATCCGCTAAGATTTTATATTCTTCGTAAATATTTTCGCCAGCAAGCCTTCGTCCTGCATTTGTTAATACTTCATCAGGAATCTGTGTTCCAGATGGAGACTTTTCCGAATGAAGGGCGCTTGATTCGCCAGCAGCAAAAACTAATTCTGCGGTTCCAATTAAGTGACTAATTTTGGTCTGTACATGTTTAGCATCTTCGACATTGTTATATTCCGCCGCCAGTGAACAAGCACTAGCTAAGATTTCTGAAATTGCGGGTTTACAACCGGTGTACGAATGTCTATGGTAATGGGCGAATAGTAGCGCTAAGAATCCCCCATACGCAGTTGCATCGGGATGTTCGATTCCGTTCAAAAATACCCGTTCCTTTGGTATAAAAACATCATCAAAAATAATGAATGCTTCCACATCCCCTAATTCCATTGTTGGGCATTTAAATTCTTCAGGACATTCTTCGACTCCATGCACCCATGCGGGTCGAGCAAGTATTTCCACTCCTTCCCAATCTGCGGGAATCGCGAATGAAACGGCAAATTCATTATCTTCTGGGGTTAAATATCGACAAGGTACAGAAACTATTTCGTCAACATAAGGAGCATTTGTAATACATTGTTTCGCTCCACGCACTATTATCCCATCATCTCGGGATTCTACAATATGTACATATGCACCTTTGTTTTCTTGCTCATGTGGTCTCTTACTTCTATCTCCCTTAGCATCTGTAGAGGCACATGACGCTGCAAGGTCTTTTTTTTGAAAATTTATCATGTATTCTTTAAATCTATCATAATAATTTGTTCCGAACGCTTCATCGCACTCATATGTTACTACGGAAAGCGCATTTAATGCGTCGATTCCCATACATCTCTGAATACATCCGCCAACATGATGGCATAAGACCCGCGTCATCCGTTGCTTTTTCATTAAATCTTCCTTATTTTGATGGATATTCGTAAATCTATTGATTTTTTCTCCTGTAAAGTGTGAGGTTGCGGTACATAAATCTTCATATTTTGGATCATGTGCATATTCGTAAGTTGTTTTAATAATATTTATCCCGCCTCGAATCCTCCAATCATCTCTTCCAACTTTTTCGTCCCCAATCCAAATATTGGGTCTCATTTTATAAAGAGCTTCTTTATACTCTTCAACAGTTCTCATTTTTTAACTCCTGTTTGATTTTTTATTTAATTCTTGGTTATAATACATTTATTTTTTGGTTTTACCAAAAACCTAATTTTATCTTTAATATATATACTTTATTTATTATTACTATTTATTTCTAATTCTTATTTTTGAAATTGAATTTGAATACAATTATTATTTCAATACAGAGGGGTCATATATAAATATGATTTTGAATAATAAAATACCAATATGAATTTAAGATAATAAAATATTTCGAGCTGGGGAATTATTTGTAAAATATGCATGAAACATGGAGCAAATGGCAAATGGTATATGAATGCTCGTAATTATCTAAGAGAAACCGCAGAGGAAGCAGACTCTGAGGAATATCTTGAAGATCTCTGGGGAAATATGGAACGAGCATATTCAAGGAAAGTCCACGGTATTTTTGACTTCAAATGGGTTAGTAAGCATGTTGATACTCCCTTTTTAGGTCGCTTTTTAAAGTGGTATGCCAACAGAGGATTTATAAAAGATGGACGAACCCAAAAATTGAATATAGATGCCGCTCAAGGTCATTTCGGCCAAATTATTACACTTTCAGAAGCAAAAAAAATAGTGTTAGAGAAAGCAGAGGAAGTAATAAGAGCTATATGTCCTTGTAAATATTTTAATCGTGGTGTTAGAGAAGCAACATGTTTGGGCTTTACGCCATTAAAAGAGGTTTTACCTAAATTACCCCGTTTTATTCCGGAAAATGGCCTTGAGGTATTAGATGGTGAAAAAGCTACAGAATTTTTAGAAAAGATGTCAGAAAAAGGTTATGTTCATTCCATTTGGGCAGGACCTTTACCCGCGATAGTTGCCCTTTGTTCTTGCGAGATTCCATCTTGCGGGGCAATCAGATTAAGAACTGATTTTGATATAAATGCTTGTTGGAAAGGTGAATATGTAGCAGTTGTCAATCCAGATAATTGCATCGGATGTGGTAAGTGTACCTCTCGGTGCCAATTCGGAGCGTTATCCTATTCTCCATCAATGGATCGCCCCATCATTGATCCGACAGTATGTTATGGTTGTGGAAATTGCAAAGATGTCTGTGAGAATGACGCTATCGAATTAATCAATCGTAATATAATTCCAATTACTCGAGGAAAGTACTAATGAAATCCAAACCTAAAATTAATATTGATGAGAATCGTTGTTCCCAACCGGATAAGTGTAGAAAATGTTTACAAGTTTGTCAGCCATGTGTTCTTAATCTGACTTTTATCGATGAAGATTATCACAAACCTAAGAATTGGAAAATTATTCCCGCCTTTCCACAATTATGTTTAGGTCCAGAGTGCGGAAAGTGTGAAGAAGTGTGTCCCAAAGGAGCTATTGGTATCGAGTATAAATCTTATTAAATATTCTCCCAAATAATCTTAAGGACTTATATATCCATAATAATTAATTAGAAGACATTCCTGATTGTTTACACTATTTAAGGAAAAAATATCGAGTCTGGATTGATAATGTAGGTCCCTTAAGATAAATTGAGAATATATATAGAAAACGGAATCAAAAAGCTCTATTTAGAACATAGTTATAAAAAAAAAAATAAATAAACTTTATTCAATAACTTTTGTAATATCATCTAGGCTTTTTCTTCCTGGTGGAGATGGTTTTTCCTTTCTAAGATAACCAAATGGGAGAATTGTTAATAGAAAGTTGTCTTGATGAACCCCAAGAATCTCTTTAGCTTCTGTTCGATCCATACTTCCAATCCAACAAGTTCCAATACCCAATGCCCACGCCATTAGCATCATATTCATAGATGCCACACTTGTATCTTGTATGTACCAATTGGGATTATCATGAACAAATCCAATTATAGCTATTAAGATTGGTGCCTCTCTTACAAACTTTCCATATATCGCCGTGTTAGATAATTCCTTTATCATCTTCTTATTCTTGACTACTATAAACTCCCACGCTTGTCGATTAGATGAAGATGGCGCCCATTGTCCAGCTTCTAATATCATTTGAATCTCTTTATCTGAAATCATTTCATCTTTAAAACATCGAATCGTACGTCTATCCTTTAAAAATTCTAAAAATTTCTTCGGCTCAATCATTTCACTCACCTTCATATTTATTATAATACAATTCATCTTGAGTTTATAAATCCTTTTGGAATAAAATATAAATTACCAGATCTGTATTACTACTTCAATTACAGTAGAATAGTTTTAATTTTTCTCTTAATAAAAAGTTCAATTAATAGAAAAGCATAACTTATGGAGCAAATTTGATACTTTTTGTGGGAATTTAAAAATTATAACTCAAATGCTTAAAATAGTTGCAAAATTTATAAGATTATGCCCGAGTTACCATCTGTCGAGGACTTTCGAAAAGAAATAGATCCAAATACCATAAATAAGAAAATATCTGATGTAAGAATTATTGATGATTATATTCTAAAAACGCCTAAAAAGAGATTTAAGGAAGAAATGGTAGGAAAGATAATTAAATCGACGAGTAGAAGGGGAAAATATATTTTTATTGAAATTGATGGAAAATATGTATTACTCCATTTTGGGATGAGTGGCGAAGTAAAATTTTATAAACGTAAAAGTGAACAACCAGAATATAGCAAGATTATTATTGAATTTAGTGATAATACATTTCTCTCTATAATTTCCATTAGAAAATTTGGGAAAGTCGAATTAATTGATGATTATAAAACATATGTGAATGAAAATGAAATCGGACCGGATGCTTTAGATGTGTCTTTAGAGGAATTTAAAGAAATTATGGATTATAAAAAGCGATCCTACGCGAAAAATGCATTAATGGATCAAAGCGCCATAAGCGGTATTGGAAATATCTTTTCTGATGAATTATTATTCCAAGTTAATGTTTTCCCGAAAACAAAAATTTCGCAATTGGAGACAGAGAAAATTGAACAGATGTATTCGGTAATGAAAGATATTTTAAAAGTAGCCATTGAGTCCAGACTCTCTGATAAGCCGTACCCAAATGATTTTATTATTCCGCATAGAAGTCGTGATGATAATTGTCCCGTTTGTAGTACAAACATAAAAAGACTTAAAATATCAAGTCGACATGCGTTTTATTGTCCAAAATGCCAAATAAAGTAGAATATTTTTAAAAACTTTCTGCTTAATTTGTATCAATGCCTATCTCAATGATGTTCTTGAAGTATCAACAACAATAGATCGAAAATACCATGAATATCTTAATTATAAATAATTTATTTCTTACTTATAATAATAAATTATTAGCCCTTTGAAAAGTTCTTAAAAGCTGATAAATTTATAACTATTATTGATTATGATAAAATCATAATATATAAATAGTATGGTGGTTTGAATAAATGTCTAAAACACTTGTTAATGAAATCTTTTCCAGATATGGGTTATCAGATAAAGAGATCCATGTATATTCGGTTTATTTAAGGGTTCCAAGAGCTTCCTCAAGCGAAGTATTCCTCTTCCTTAAACAAGACAAAGAAATAGAAATAGAAGAAGATGAAATAGATGAAATTACAGAGAAATTAGTTAAAAAAGGATTTTTAAAGGAAATCAAAGGAATAATAACTAGATATATTCCCCTTGAACCTTATTTTGAACTTTTCTGTAAGGAATCAGAAGGCTTTAGAGATAAGTTATCAGAAATTAAAGAAAAAGTCTCCTCATACCAATCTGATCGCTTTAAAGATCTAGAAAAGATTCAAAATGAAAAAACTAATCAAATTGAAGATATAATTAGCTCTCAAACTAAATCATTTATAAAAGATGCTGAGACTCAAAATAAAAATAAAGAAGATTTAATCTTTAAAACAAAAGAAAGAGTCACTGAAACAGAAAAGAATTTTGAAAGCACAATTCACGACGTTTTAAATGTGTTGAATAAAGATATTGATTCCATCTCACAATCTTTTCAAGCAGATAATGAAACAAAAATAGAACAAACTAAGGGTGATTTAGATTCTTTATTTTCGAAAATGTTAGATGATTTTTCTGCTAAATTAAAAGATTTAGAACTAGAATTAAAGAAGGAGCTAGATGAGCATGTGGAGCGACATAAGACGATTTCAAGAGATCTATCGCCCAAAATGAAACTTATTCTAGAAAAATATTTCGAAAGAATGAACAAAATCGTAGCAAGTTTAAAAGAAAATATTTCAGAACTACTACTAACTCATGTAAAACATCTTAGCGAGACCACAGACTCACTCGAAACACGATTAAAGACAACATTTGAAGAAAACCATGAAACAATTGCCCACGAAATCTCAGAATTTAAAAATATAATAGTACAATTAACTAATAATCTCTTAGAATTTTCCGATTTATACACAGGTATCTCGAAAGAATTGGGAAGTCGATTTTCAGCATTTAAAGCATTACTTTTTAAAAAACATGAAGAATATCAAGATAAATATGATAAAGTGAAAGAAAAAATTCTAAAATATTCCGAACCCTTACAAGAGGATTTAATTGAACAAAGTGATAAATTTATTAAAAAAAATAAACAAACCACTGAAAAACTAAAATCTGAATTAACAGAAATCATTTCCAGTGAAAATCATTCTCTCTCTTCTGAAACAAAAGATCTTAATCAAGAGGCAAAGCAAAAAATTGATATCCAACTCGAACATTTGGGCGCAGATTTATCCGAAGAAATTGATGATAAATTTCATGCGGGTGTCGATGATTGTTCAAACGCCACAATACGATTAAAAGATTTGATTGAAAAGACAATTATAGACTATAGAACTCAATATAACCAAGAGCTTACCAACCATAAAGAAGCCATTACATACCATTATAGTAATTTTGACAATATCATAAAACAGAGAACCCAATCATGGGCGAAAAAGCTGGATCATCAATTCAATAATACCAAAAATACTATTTCAGAGAAAATTCAAAATCATATTAATGATTGGGAGGAAATATCTTCAAATTTAAACACGAGTTTAGTAAACTTATTAGAAATTCATAAAGCAAAATATAAAGAAAATGCAGATGCTTTAAGAACAGAACTCTCTGGTGTGACTAAAGAACAAATTCAGGCATTCAAGACGAAGATCACAGAATTTATTTCTGAACTTCAAAATGCTATTGAAAAAGCATCTGAATCAGCCGAACTAAATGAAGATAAATTAATGGAAGTATTTAAAGCCTCGAAGGATATACCTGAAATTTCTGAAGCAAACACATGGCACACATTGGGAACTAAACCTTTACTCGCCACCATAAAGGGAGCAATCAAACGAGCCTCTTCCTCTCTCTATATTGTTACACCTCAAGCAATCCCTGAGATTCTTGATTCTGTGTTAGAAAAAGTCAATAAAAAGAAAAAATTAGAAGTAGTCTTTATCTCAAATTGGGATATGAGAGAATTCAGAGAAAAAATGAAAGAATTAAAGGAAAAAAATGTTAATTTTCGACAACTTGCTCTTAAAGGTGATTTTTATGCAGTTTCTAGAGATAAAGAGGAGATTATCTTTGCTCCTGATTCAGATAATGAAGAGAATTTAATTTCTATTATAAGCACTCAAGAAAACTATACTCGCTTATATACTGACCTCATATTTTCTATCTTTCAAAGCAAAAGCAGACCAATTAGATAATCTAAAACTTATCAATTAAAATATTAAAATAAAAAGAATTTTCATTTTCTCTTAAACTTTGATTGAAATAAAGGTTGATATAAAATTAGTTAGTGAAAAGAATTGAAGCCTCCCCGCCCTAAAGGACGGGGATTCCTACGAGTCCGCTAAGCGTTGGCTGGTGGGCATATCTTAGGGCTGTGTATCGTAGCAAATCCCTTCCATTTGTGGAGAAAGGATTCCTCCTTCAAAGAGGGTTGATGCGATAGCT
>SDNL01000094.1 GCA_004524365.1 Promethearchaeota archaeon
AATTCATGGAAGAAATGGGTGCAGCACTTATAGATCAAGAATTAATATCCGTAGCGGGTAGCAGATTTTACACTTGTATCAAACATACAGATGATGTAGTCGATGAGACATTAGAAAAAATCGACAAAATTTGCGCAAAAATCGAGTAAAAAACTATATTTAATTTTATTTTCTTTTTATTTTTTCATTTTAAGAAGAAGGCCTATTATTTTTATTTAATTATCTTTTATAATGAAGAAATAATCCTTAACAGAAAAATAATATATTTTTTAAAATAATTTCGGAACTCAATTAAGGAAAATATAAATATTTTGTTTAATATAGAAATATTAATACTATGGTTTTAGATATATTATCTCTTACGTATCTACTCTTGGAAGATGTGTCTCTAATCTTTAACATCCTTTTATTCTACGTTTTATTGAAACATTGGCAAAAAGCAAAAAACCTCTCATTCGTATTCTTATTATCCTTTTCTGGAATTGATATTATAATTTCAATAATTCGAATTTTCAGCTATTCAATCAATTTAAGAACCATGAGTATAGGAGGTTCGGAAACTCTCACTATATCGATTTTAAGTTTTCTCTCATCGGGGTTTTTTTTATTATTTATCGATTATTTTGAAAATAAAGAAATATCCCCATTTCGCTTATCCTTTTTTACAGGTCTTGTTGGTTTTTTTATAGCTGGAAGAATTGTGTTTAGGCTACACAATGAAGTTAGATCGCTTACAATAGCACTTGTAGGAACAGAACTTTATTATTCCGTTTATACTTTTATTTCAATGGTTCCAATTTTTTTCAATGTTACTAATTTTGTTGTATCATACCTAGTGCTTAGAAGATGTATTGAAAAATTGGATGATTCTACACACGAAGCTCAATTTAAAATGCTTCAACTCGCCGCATTTTTCCTATATATGTTTTCTTATATATTTATCACTATTGGAAACTTTTTATGGGACTTGGGTTTT
The DNA here is from genome assembly GCA_004524365.1 of Promethearchaeota archaeon. Classification (GTDB taxonomy): domain Archaea; phylum Asgardarchaeota; class Lokiarchaeia; order Sigyniarchaeales; family SOKP01; genus TEKIR-8. The sequence continues at coordinate 977 of SDNL01000094.1, forward strand.
ATGAATGAGCTCGTTAATTTATTAAATAATATAATACCTATAATTTCTAATATAGTTGGAATTATAGTGTTATGGTATATCTTTAGTAAAGACGATTTAATTGAATATTGGAATGAAAAAATCAGCTAATTCGCCATCCTTGAGGTTTAGAACGAGAATAAGTAATGATATTTTGATCGTTTAGTGAGTCTATTGTTAAATCAACTTCTTCTTTCTCATAGCCCAAATCCACCATCATTTGTATCAAATCTGATTTCGAATCAACAATTTCTTCTTTTTTAAGGATTTCTATGATTGCATTCCTCAAATCAGTTTCTTTCTTTTCCTTTTTCGGAGCTATTCTTTCTATAGTCCTTTTTGATGTGTCTGCTTTTACATTTAGATTGTTCTCATCAGATTTTAAATTATCTGTACCCTTCTCTAAGTCGATATTTACCTTATCTTCGTTTAAAATCCAGGCGGGGATGTCTAATTTTTCTTTTATTATAGAGGAATTTTCTCTCATATTTTTTATTACTTTTTCTATTTTTTCTTTCTCATATCCAAAATCCACCAAATCTTTAATTAACACATCAAGATTGAAATATACTTTATCTTTAAAAAGCTGAATAATCAATTCTCGTAAATTTGTTGGAACAATATACTCTTCTTGTTTTGGTTTAATGGCTGGAAGTTTTAATTTTTTCTTACGAGGAATTTCGATAGCTTTCTTTTTTCCCCAATCAAAATCAGTTATATTTTTTATCATCCGATCATATCCACCATAAATAACTTGTTTCGTACCTGTATTGCTATTATATGCTGTACAGATACTTTGTATAGAGGTTTTTCCAGTTGTTTTCCACTTAGGTTTTATCTCTATCGAATTGATATTTTCATTTTGAAAAACACTTAATGTTCCATGTGAACCGCCAACAATAAGTTCTTGGGCTTTATCATCATCGATATCATCAATATTTAATGCTAATGGGCGCCCCTCTTTTATTTCCAATGTTTTCTTAAGGGTTCCCGCACTATTTAGTATTTTTATTGATGAATCATCACAAGCAATACATATTTCATTATATCCATCATTAAAAACATCTCCAAGCTTGATATCATTAATTTTTACCCCCAAACTTTTTTGCCAAAGAATTTCTAATTCCTTTTCATCTATTTGTATCAATTGTAAAAATCCCTCTAAAGTTCCTACTAATAAAAAATTTTGAGGCTTTTTAGAATCTGGGAGTTTAAGAGCACCAATCGTGCATGCTGTTACCCAAGAGGGATAATATAATATAAATTGCGGCTTCTCTGATATGAGACCTTCATAGATGTGAACCTTTTTTCCTTCTCCCCCATAGACATAATTAATTATTCCATTGACATTTATATCTCCTGCAGTACAACATAATATTTTCCCTTTAATCTTATTGTGAAATATCCCCACTAGTTTATTCTTTTTATCATCTATCTGGAGAACAAGCATATCTCCATCTCCCGTTCCGACCAGAATTTCGTCTGCTCCATCTCCATCAGAATCTATTGGAAAAGAACATCGTACCCATCCATCAAATTCTACAGTATTTAATATATTTGCCTCTTTATCTAAAAAATATAAGGTTCTATTATGGCCACCGTAGACAAAATACATTTCCTCTTTTTTCTTTAATACAGAACAAGTTAATATGGGTTCCGAGGCATCAAAATCCCAATTAAAATCATAATTTTTAGAGATAACAGATGCTTTCTTTTTCTCTGCAATCTTTTCTTTTAATAATTCCTTTAACTCTGTATATCTACTTATTATCTCTTTATCTTCTTTTTCTTTTGCTAAATAGAGAATATCTCTACAATTCTTAAGAGAATTTTCCCATTTTTCATTTTCTCGATTCTCCTCTAATTTATTCTCTAATAGCGTTACCCTTTCTTGAAATTCCTTTTCTTTATCTCTCTTTTTTATTTCAATTTGGGTTTTTTCTATGAAGGATTTATATTGTTCAATCCTCCTTTCATCATTGATTTCTGAAGCAATAGTTATAATATTTTCGGCGATCTCGATAACTCTAACTAATTCAGCTTGTTTTTGTTTTTCTTCTAGGTTTTTTTCTAACTCTTGTATTTCTTCTTCTTTTTCTTTTTTTAGCTTTTCCTCTTTCTGTTCCTCAAGTTTAATTATAATCTTCTCTTTCAAAGTAGTATATTTTTTTAAATTCTTTTCATCTTCTGAAAGATTAGCTAATTTGATTATCTCATCAACTATTTCCAAGGCTTCTTTATAATTTGATTCCTCTTGTTTTTTGCTCAGCTCTTCATTTAATGCATTTATTTTATCTTGAATTATTTGATCTTCTTTTAAATATTCTAACTCTTTTTCAAGAGTCTCAATTTCTTTTTTATATTGCTTTTTCGTTTCATTATCATTGATTGAATCAGCAAGCTCAATGATTTCGTTACATTTTTCTATCGCCACATTATACCGCTCATTGTCTTTTCTTTCTTCTACTTGTTTCTTTAATTCCTCTATTTCCGCTTCTTTCTTCGTGACAGTTATCTCTTCTATTAAATTTTCATATTGCTTTTGAATATTTCTATCTCGTACAGATTTTGCAAGTTCAACAATTTTCTGACTATTTTTTAATATTAGCTCAACATTATTAGATTCTTGGCTATTTTCTATTTCTAATTCAAGTCTTTTTATTTCTTGTTGTTTTTTATTATATTGTTTTTTCGCATTCTTTATTTCTATTCTTAAAAGTCTTAACTGCTCATTAAAGTATTTATCTTGTTTATCTTTTACCATATCCTCAATTAAATCTACCTTTTCCAAGGCTTCATCAAAATGCATTCTCATCTTCAACTTGTTTGCATCACTAATGATTTTCTCAATTTGTTCTAATAATTCTGCGTCAATTTTTTCTTCGGTAAAATAAAACTTATAATCATATCGCTTTTTTTCCCCCTCTAATTCAATACAAGAGCTTACTATAACATTTTTATAAAAGTTTTGCCACATGGATAAGTTATTTCGAAATCCGGAGGTTTTTAATCGCTCAGTAGCGTCCATTCTTCTAACATCAATTACATCTCGACTTTGGAAATCATCCTTTTTATACTTCAAAAGATATTCTTTAATTTCTTGCTCACGAGCTATAAATACATCTTCAAACTTTTTAAAGAGAGAGTCTAACTTGTTACTCATAATTATTTTCCATCTATCTATGTTTTCTTAATTGTAATATCCAATGCTGATCTAATATTAAATTAATAAAAATAATACATATTAAATTTGTATGTTATGAAACTATAAAAAAATCATAAAAAGAAAGTAATTAAAAAAAAAAATAATCGAAAATTTGAATTATAATGCTAATTGTGCATCGCTTGGATGGTATTCGCCGGAACCGGTAATTTCATAAGTAATTTCTAATTTTTCTGCGGGTTCTAAGGTATCGATAGTCCATTTGAGAGTATCTTCTCCAACCTCATCTGTAACTTCATCGGGTTCTATGGAATAATCACCATATTCAAAGGAATCTGGAACTTTATCCATCAAAACGAGATTTTCCAAAGTCATATCGCCTATGTTTTCAATAGAGAGAATAATTTCGTAGTTCCCAAGTTCTCCAATTGGCATAACTTCCTTTCCAACTCTGAATTTTCTTCTTTTGTGGACCGCCTCAATAGCAGGTACTTCGGGAACAAATTCAATCTCTTGACTAACGGGTAAAGTATTAGCAGTGTAAATTATTTCTGATTCAAAAATTGCTTCTTTTGCAGGTTCTGCACAATGAATTGGATAGGTTAGTTCTATTACAGAGCCTTCATCAAACATTCCTGTTGGAGCGTCTTCTAAGTCTTCTAATGAAAGTTCTAAGGAATCATATCCAATTGTGATTGCTTCAGATTTAATGTCTATCTCACTATCATCCCAGATGAGTTTAACTTCGTCAGTTTCTGGAGGTTTAAATTCATCGTTAAATCCTCTATGAGTAATCTTTAGTTCATTAAGCGGTGCTGAACCATTATTTTCAATCATTAAAGATGCATATACATCGGTATTCTTAAAGGTAGGTACAGAAATAGTTTCTAGCTCCCTCTCCTCAATCTCTTCCTTACGACTAAATACCACATCTCCAGTTATGCTTGCAACATATAATTCAACATCAGATATGCTTAATGTACCATTTACAGTTGTTTGAAAATCCGGCATTACTCGAAATTCAAGTAATTTTCTAAATCGAGGAATTTGCGCAGATTCATATTCCCAAGATTTCGAGAACCAACGAGCACCTTCGGGTAGAGGTGGTACATCGTTAGGATCGACATCAACAAACTTTTCTATGCCTTCTTCAACTATTACCTCATCTTCTTCATCATCATCCATGTGTTCCTTGTAATCTTCAGCAGCATAGACATCAGCATTTAATAATTGTAAAATAAATTCCGATGTGTTTTGGAAAACTAAATTACAATCCCATACATCAGGTTCTTTATCTCGTTCAATGGCGTCTATATAGAATCTGTTTCTTGTATATGCGTCAAATCCATCAATAGCTAACCCCTTTGCGAAGGAAGATGTTCCTTCATATTCAATAGAGATTGGCCCTGTACTGATTTTATCAATGGATTCAGCATATACATCAGCACTAAACTTAAGAATAATAACCGAGTCGGGTTGAATATTTTCATCAATTGACCAAACTATTTCACCCTCTTGAACGTCGGCATATCCCGCTGAAGTGTCAATAATACTTGGACTTAAGAAATCAGATGGAATTTCTTTGGTTAATTTAATATTTTTAATTGGAGAATTAAATAAATTTTTTATCGCAATTGAGAAATAAATCGTATTTTCCTTCTCGATCGGGATTGCAAACGATTCTAAATTTACTCCCGAATCAGAGATATACTCTTCTTCTACTTCCTCGATCTTTTCCTCCTCTATACGTCTTAAATCTCTTTCAATATCACTCCGATTTAGAACGCTGTCAGCATCAGGAAGACTATTAATATATTCTTTTACTAAGAGTAGATTTTTAGCTTCTCCCGCTAGTGAAAACTCTCTGGAATCAACATTCGAATCTTCACCCGTACCTAATTCTCGAATCTTTATTTCTTCTTCGTCTAAGTCAGTACCTTCGATATTTTTAAGGGTTAAATCAATATCCCAGAGCCTATCTTTTTCGCTTGGGTTTTCTATGTTTAATTTCCCTTCAAAATCAACAGATTCGACATTGACATTGTGATCTTGGGAAACATCCACATTTTCTATGATCTTTACTAACGCCAAAAGACCTGTTCTTTTACCATCTTCTAATACAATTCTGCCTTCTAGCTCTCCAGTATCTTCATCGTATGTTTCTACACCCTCAACTGTTTTATCTGTATCAAATAATTCGACTCGCCCGTCATCCATTTCGGTTCTCCGTAACCCTTCGGCCTCTAACATCTCATCAGCGTCTTCAGCACCCCAGCCCATACCTTTCTCAGGCTTTTTCTCCTTCTTCTCCTTTTTATCTTTTCCGCCACCAAATAATAATGTCATATTTGTATCACGTTTTTAATTTATAATTAAAATTGGTAATTTCTTAATTTAATAAATTTCGTTAATAAATTATTAATTTATAACCCTTATTAATATATTTAATTTATCTTATATTTTTATTTAATTAATTAGAAATAGATTTAAACAAATTTTTTTACTCTATTCTTTCATAAAGACCTAAAGATATTTAGATAGCAATAAATTAAACTTAATTGAATTGAATAAATTTAATGGAGATTTTAATCTCTACTGATACATCATGCCAAAATATAAACGAAAACCAGCGAAAAAGTCAAAAAAAGATAGGCGAAGGCTAATATTAACTCTTATATTCATTAGTGCGATAATTATTAGTACCATTATAGTAGCAACTATCGCAATTTCTCTAACACTATAAAGATATTAAACGTATTGTACATAATTCTTAAAATGTCGCAATACTGGTGATTTATATAATGAATTAATCCGCATCATCTATAACCTTATTTATTTTATTGAATTATCTTAAATGATAAAATCTTAAGAGGTTTTAAAAATGGCGTTATCTGAACGAGATAAAAAAATTGAACAGAAAGCAATGAAGATTTTTGAAGAATGGCATAGAACTGAAATAATCTTTGGAAAACATACCCTTAAGGAAACGGGAAAATATGCAAAAAAGTTTGGAGATTCAGCGTTTATAGTTATTGGTGAAGGATCCGTTAAGAAATATGGATATTTAGATACATTAATTGAATCATTAGATAAGCAAGGAATTAAACATAACCTTTATGAAGGAGTAGAACCCAATCCATCCAAACAAACCGTAGAAGACATTGCGAAACAATTTAATGAAGATGATTATGAGGTAACTATTGCCTTAGGGGGAGGTAGTACGATGGATGCTGCAAAGGCAGCTTTAATTCTTACTACTTTAGAGGAGGATAACATTTCGCCCTATTTTGGCGTCGGAAAAGCAAGTAAAAAACTTGATAGGATTTCCCCTTGTATTTGTATCCCTACGACTGCGGGTACTTCTTCAGAAATTACTAGGTATTCAAATGTCACCATACCGCAGAAAGGAGTAAAGAAACTTATATCGGATATTTCAATGCATCCACATTATGCTATTATAGATCCCACACTTACTATGTCATGCCCAAAGAATCTTACTGTAACGGTAGGCTTAGATACTATGACACATTCTTTGGAAGGATATTTAAATAGTGTTCAAGATCCAGGGAATGAAGATATAAATGAACGAGCCCTTTTATCATTGGAACTTGTTTTTCGTTGGTTAAAGGTTGCCGCGGAAGAGCCTGAAAATTATACGGCAAGAAAAATGATGTCAATTGCTTGTTTACTTGGTGGAACCGTGATTGGAGGAGAACGATTTAAGGGAACAGCAGGTCCTCATATGAATTCATTTTCATGGGCTGAAACTATTCCACATGGTAAATCTACGGGGATAATGATGCCTTATTATATTGCCTATTACGGTAAAAATAAAACAGTTATGAAAAAACTAAAACCAATTGCAGATATGTTAGGGGCAGAAAAGGGAAAAAATATTGGTATATATGTGGCAGAAAACATGCTCGATTGGTATAAAGAGATGGGCTTTCCGACCAAAATAAGTGAACTTGAGGGATGGAAACCCGAATATAAAGAGAAGGCAATTGAAGATGCCGCAGAAAATACAATGAAATTAGAAGCAATGCCGAACCCAGTACCATTGGATAAAG
>SDNL01000095.1 GCA_004524365.1 Promethearchaeota archaeon
AATATGGTTTTATTAATAATTTCTTGTTCAAATAGTACATCCTTTAGTTTTTTTTCTATTTGTTTTCGTTTTGAAATGTCTCGAAGAATGGCAGCAAATCCAAGAAGATTTCCTTGGTTATCTTTTAAAGAAACTGCACTCATTTCAACGGTTAAGGTCTCCCCACTCATCGAAATAATGTCAAATTCCTTGTTCTTTACAAACCCTTTTCTTATAGTTTCTTCTCTTACTTTTTCAGCTCTTTCTAATTCATAAGGAGCAAACCACTTGAAAACATTTTGGTATAAGTAATCTTCCTTTTTCGCTTCGTGCTTTTCAAATGAAGCAGGATTAGCATATAAAACCTTCCCGTATTCGTCACTTATGATAATTAAATCTCTAGATTTCTCAACGGCTCTAATTAACAGTCTCATTTGTCTGTTATTCAGTTTTGGTTTTAGTTCTTTTGTGGATTTCAACTCTTTCTTAGAAACTGTTTGCTTCGATAATCTTTCAGCTGTTACAAGAATTGCTTTTTTATCTTTCCAAGGTCTTAGGGATATTGATATTTTTATTGGAATTAGTTTACCATTCTTAGTGGATAATTTTGTTTCAAACGAAGTATAAGTATATTTTTCTTTAATTAGATTTCGAAAAACCTTTCTAATATCTTTAATCTCGGAAGATGAGATTAATTCGATAATTTTTTTGCCCTTTAATTCACTTTTATTATAATTTGTGATTGATTGTGCATATCTATTGGTATAAATAATTTTAAGATCATTATCTATAATAAAAAAAAACGAATTAAAATTTTTCTTATCTATGGATAGATACTTTTTATTCTTCATTTTATTGAGATACTACTTTTCAAAATCTAATTAAGTTATCCATCATTTTTGTATAATATAAATGAAATACTATAATTTTATAAAAATCTTTACTTCTCCCTTTTTTGTTATTTAACCCCGAAGATATATATATCTTAATAATATTTATAACAAAGTAAAACCATATAATTGCGGGAATTTAATACTTTACTGGTATGTTATTAGTGTGGTAGATAAAAACTATTATTCCTATATAAAGTTTTGGTTTATGCATAATATATATATATACTATTAAAACGATTACTAAATGGAAAAAAATATAGGATAAAGAAAATTATTATTTTTAATATCAATTAAGCGTAATTTTTTTCAAAGAGTTCCAGCTTAGCAGCGAGGAGAAAAAGATTATGACTTTTTACGGGTTAAAAAATATATGACAGACTACATTACAGTAAGCTTACCAAAGTCTTTTATTAGAAAAATTGATGAAGTGATTGAAAATAAGGAATTAGGGTATAAAAGTAGACCAGAGTTCATAAAAGATGCTGTCCGCCGACATTTAGAACGTTTTGGGATTCCATTTGAATTAGAAAAAAATAAAAAAGATTAGTATAAATAAAATTTAGGTAAGTAACCGTCTTTTCTTCTCAGTATTAATCTTTTCGATTGCCTCCGAAGCTCTTTTTTCAATGAAATGAATATCCTTTTCTTCATTTATTAATTCTAATATTTCCATATAGTGAAAATATAATAGATTCAGCTCACGATCCTTTAAATTTTTAATATTCTCGATAATTTCAGTCATATTTCTTTTCTCCCTTTTTAACATGTAGTATCTCTAAATATAATCCTATGTAAAACCCATGAATGTAGTATTTTTGTCAAGGAATAAACTACAGATAGATATTTAAAAAAAACACAAATATTTAAACATTTTCCATTTAAAAGGAACTAATAAATTGATTTTGAATTTTTAGCTTTATTAGTGGTATTTAAGGAGTTTAAATAGTTTTAGAAAGACAAATTATTAATGTATAATTTGTGGTGTTTCCATTCTCTAATGGATATTCCTTATGATTATCCCTCTATATTACCTTTTGAACAATTAGAGAAACTTTTCCAAGTTATAAATGGATTATTCTTTCTATTTTTTTCATATTCGAAATATATCTTTGCTTTTATCTTAATTCTTTTGGGCTTTTTGACGCTTCTAAAGTTTCGAGGGATATATCGGGATGAAAGGGCAAGAGGGCGAGTAAACGAAAGAAAAAACAACGATTGGAAAGAAAAAATAAAAAAAACGTATATAATTACCGGTATGATTTATATATTTATGGGTTTTGGTGTAATCTTCAATTTTTTAACCTATGTATTAATTTGGATATTAGAACCCCTCCCTGATAAGTTAATTTTCGAGTTTATGAATGTTAGTGGTATTTTCGATTCCGATTACTTATATCATTTATCAGATATCCAAAATAATAGTACTATTAATCCCTTTGAAAAGACTTTTTATTATGGTTTAGCTTTTATCTCATTTATCGGAATTTTACAAATTATTGTTTGCATTTATTTTATCATTAAACAGGGAAATATAATAAAAAATCCAATAAAAATGATTACTATCTTAATAGGGGGGGTTGCTGAAGGGATATTAGCAGGATTTACTACCTCTCTTCTTTTTTTCATTTAAGATCTATGATCAGAAATGGAAAAAAAAGTATTAAATAATTAGGTTTCAGTAAATACTTGATCTACTAAATTTTCTGCATTTTTGAACGGTTTTAAGTCTCCAGACCAATCTTTTAAAGGTTCTCTATATTCATCTTCGAAAATATCCACAAATTCTCTCAGTTTAGCCCTGATTTCCGAAGTTTGATTTCCTTTAATAAAAAGTGCTCCAAATATTTTCTCTCCATATTCTATAACTATGGTGATATCACCGTGTTCAATAGTTTGCAGAACCTCTGTACTTTTTGTGGTTTCCTTAACAAAAGAAGAAATTGCAGAAAACATACCAGATATAATTCCAGGATCTTGTAAGGCGTCTTCAGAAAATTGATAATCATACACTCCACGACCATCTTCATAAATTACATATAAACCTTGTTTTTTCACGCGTTCAAAAGTATACCATAACTCGGGTTGCCATATTTTAATAATGTCATTATCTTGGAGATATTTGGTGGTAATATAGACTCTCTTTGCTTCGCTTGCATCTTCAGGAATAATTTCTTGAAGGGGGATATCCTTTGTTTGCAGTTGTTCTAGAATTTGTTTTATTTCCTCACGAGGCTTTTCAATTTCATTTCCACCCTCAGTTACTATGTAATTATCCTCCTTTTGATTACGAATTTCATTATATTCATTATATGTTATGAAATCTACATCCGTATAAATGACTTTTTTAACTAATTTTTCGCCTAATACGATATTTTTACTTCTAAAGTTTTTTGTAATATAATAAATAAAAAGACCTAAGAAAATGATATTAAAGACATTCCTAGAAAAAATATAAGGAATCGCAAGAATCCATAAAATTCCAGTTAAATCTGCAGTAAAAGAGGCAGTTCGGAGGGTAAAGAAGTCAATACCAAACAAAGAAATTATGCTTGATCGGCCTGTTATCCAATATTCTTCTGTCGGCATAAGATTAATTAGGGGAGGTAAAGGAATTCCTGTAAAAGCCGTGATTATCTGGAAGAGTATAGAGATTAAAAGTACCATTGTCATAAAACCAAATAAACTGAGAGTAACTTTCTTTCCAATTTTAAAGAGCATGAAAAGGGAAATAAGGGATATTGAAAGAGGTATTATAGGGCTCAAGATGGTATTGAAAATAATTGCTAAATCAAATTGTAGTGCTTGAGATAATGAAGGATCTGCATTAAACAACCCCAAACTATAGTCAAAATTAACTATTGGAAGTAATCCTAAGGATATGAGATATGCTAATCCTAAAAAGCCAAATATAGGAATAATTGCAAAAACCATTCCATAAAGAAAAGGTTTATAATCTACTTTTTTTACATTTTCTTTCTTATTCTTCCACCAGTTAATTATTTTTATTAAAATGAATATTGAAATCGGTTCAAAAATATCTAAAAAGAGGATAAATACGATTGATGCCATTATAAAATACCCAAAAAATGCAAAAATAATATCTATAGAATCTAAATATTCCAATATAAATAGAAATATGGATATAATTGAAATTGGAACGCCAACCATATATAAACTTCTGAAGAAATCACTCCTAACCTTTTCACCGAAATATCGCCCCTTTATTGCTAATTTACTAGAGCGTATTAATTCGATACTGAAAAGAAACACTGCAAGATATACAAACAAGATTTCCAAAAACCAACCCAGCGCCGTCTCCGCAGTATTTAAGGAAAAGTTTTGGAGACCCGAAACTTTTAGAATAACTTGAAGGATATATAATGAAACTGGTAAGAGGACAATCATTAATCTTAAAATTTCCTTTTCTCGATCCCAATCCGTCTTTAAAAGCTCACTTTTTATTCTTTGGAATGGGCTTTCATTATATTCATATGTTATATCTTTTAGGTTTTCTTTTATAGACCCCTCAGTTTGCCTTAATTTATTCCATACAATAATAAGGGATATAAAGGGTGCAAATAAAAAGATAAATGGTAATGCTATTAAGGGATAAGATGAAAAGATATCTATTAAATTTGTAAAATGAACTAAAATATAGGAAATACCTAACCCCTCTTCCCCGCTGAAAACCTCCAGTCGATTAGGTTCCAAGGAAAACTGAAATATAATTGGGATAATCCAATATATAAGATAAAATATTGAGATTGCGAAGACTATTCTCATATAAAGTTTTCCTATAGCCGTTTCTCTTATAGTAGAAAAAATGAGAGGCACAGCAAATAATACAAGGGGTAAAATATTTAATCCAATGGTAAGAAGTATTGAGGGAATCATAGAATGTTTTACACTTATTTCCTTTTTCTATTTTTATATTAATTTAATATATATTCGTTTAATAATTAAATTACAATTCAACTATTTTAACTTTTTTTTCAACAATATTTTGAGTCTTCTATCAATAGATGAAAGATACTTTTTTTCTTCAGATCTATAATTATAAGATTAGATATGATTTATTGGATAGCATAGCATAATTATGTGAGTGAATCCATAAATGACTCTTAAAAAATGAAAAGATGAAAATAATTAAAAATTAAACCGCTACATCATAAGATATTATTTAAATTATAATTGATTTTTGAAAATATTGTTAATTTTTTTAATTTTTTCTACCTATGATGCAGAAAAACTATAATCCTCTAATTGGTCTTATCATTGATGATGATTTTGCGAAAAAACATGATCCCCCTTATCCTAATCCTGTATTTTTGTCTTATGAAACCCCGTTAAGGATCTCGGTAATTTTAAATTATTTTGAGAGGATGAACTTATTTAGAAATGAACGTATAAAAAAATTATCTCCTCGAACAATTGAAGAAGATATCTTACATCTTGCACATTCTCAATATCATATTGATACTATAAAAAGGTTAACTAACTTTGGTGGAGGAATATTAAGTGAGGATGTCTTTATTGCTCCTGATACGTATTCTATAGCAAAAAAAGCTGTTGGAGGAGTGATAGAAGCCATGGTAAGTGTTTTAGAAAATAAAGTAAAACAGGCATTTGCCCTTGTTAGACCTCCTGGACATCATGCCTTTCGAGAAGAAGCTTCAGGACTATGTATCTTTAATAATATTGCGACAGCAATTTTTTATTTACGAGAAAAGGAGCAATATAAAAAAAGGATTGCTATCATCGATATTGATGACCATTATGGAGATGGTTTAGCCCGGTATTTTTATGAAGATCCTTCAGTATTATATTTTTCCATTCACGAATTTGATTTTCTTGAAGGAGACGTCGGATTTATTTCAGATATTGGCGCGGGAGATGGGCGTGGAACCTCAATCAATTTCCCGATTCCTATGTATACTACCGATGAAGATTTTTTAGCATTTTTTGATGTCATAACCCCGATTTTAAATGATTTTAACCCCGATCTAATCGTAGTTCCCGCCGGATTCGATATGTATTTTGCAGATCCAGTAGGCAACATACTCCTTACCAGCAAATCCTATTATGAATTTACAAAGAGATTATTACAACTGGCTAAGCAAATCTGTGATGGAAAAATTGTATTTTCATTAGAAGGAGGATATAATTTAATTGGTCTTCCTATCTGTTGTTATGCTATTATCTCCGCATTATTGGATGAAAAATTTAGTTCTCATCCCTATGAAGAACTTGATTTTTCGGGTCGTTCTAAAATACGAGAAATAACAAAAATTAAAAAATCATTAATAAAGACACTTAGACCGTTTTGGGATTCACTTTAATATAAGATAAGGTTATATAATTTTATCAAATTTTTGAGCATACTGTTGTACCTCTAATAGAGCATCCCTTGGACCTATTTGGGGATTAATGTAGCACACTAAGGCCCCAGTTCCCCCTACAGGAATTGGACATATAATCAAATGTCCATTCCCTTTGATATTTGTCCCAATTTTACGTTCTTCGGTGTTTTCTACGATCATATATTTTATACCTTGAATAGTTATGCTAGTTATCCCTTTCTCTCCCAACTCAAGTTTAGTTTGAACTAGTTCGTTAACTTGGTTAATATCATTTGAAATATCCCAATTCTCTGTCTGAGTTAACAAATTTCCATCTTTACTGATGATTGCAACTCCATATACGTTTTCTTCAGCGCTTATTAATTCATCAATTAAGTTTTCAATTTTTTCTGACATTTTTCACAAAGCGTTTTATAAGTATTTTTTTATATACATAATAATAATAACTAAATAATATAAATTTTAATATATTATCTTAATAAAAACTACATAACGGTGAAACTAATATGTTTAGATTGAGCAGAATGGGTGTAAGGCTTATTCTGCGAGAGAGAAAGGTTTTTCTTATCTTTACTGTGATTTATTCTCTATTAATATTTTTAACCAGTCTTTTCTTGGAGAATATCGCTCAATTGGGAGAGATAGCGTTATTTTTAGCCCTTATTTTTATTGTTGCGAGCGTAATTCTATCATTGCTTTATGCATGGCTTTTAGTTCGGAGAAATAAACGAAACTGGGCAACTCTTAAATGCATCGGATATACTAATGGTAATATTATAAGAATGCTATCGGGAATAATCCTCTTCACGGCATTATTGGGATTTTTTGTGGTAGTAGAAATATTATTCCATTATACTGCTGCCCTTGCGTATTTAAGTCCTATTTTGGAGATTACAGATGTAACAAAATTGACGTTAATCGGACTTACTCCAGTAACACTTACTAGTTTCTTATTCTTAGGAGTACAGATACTAAGTATTGCTTTAATATATAGAAAAGTATTAAATGTGAGGCCTATCGTGGCCCTAAAGCAGGTGGAGGCGTAAAGAAATATGCCAATAGATATGGATACTATGATTGAAGCCATAGATGTAAATAAGGAATATCGGCGAGCAGGAGCAATCATCCGGGCGTTAAATGATGTAAACTTGACCATTAAGTCAGGTGAATTTGTAGTGATTCATGGCCCAACGGGATGTGGAAAATCTACATTATTAAATGTTCTCTCCGGTTTAGATTTTCCAGATAGTGGAAAGGTTATCTTTGATGGGGAGAATATCGCTCGAGCAACCGAAGATCGCCTCTCACGATTACGACGGATGAAAATAGGGTTTGTCTTCCAAGATTTTAATCTAATTAATACACTAACTGCCCTTGAGAATGTAGAATCGGTACTTTGGCCAACAGTGTTGCGATCATCCGAAATTGAAGATAGGGCAATCGCTGCACTCCGCGATGTTAACTTATTGAACCGAAAGGATCATTTCCCTGTCCAAATGAGTGGAGGAGAAAAACAGAAAGCGGGACTTGCAAGAGCAATCATTCATCGACCTCGGGTAATACTAGCAGATGAGCCGACTGGAAACTTAGATCCTGATTCTGAACAAGAAATTATGAAATTATTGAAAAAAATCAACAAAGAAAACGATACTACAGTATTAGTGGTAACACACAGACATCAGTTAAGTTCCTTTGGAGATAAAATTGTCAAAATGGAAGATGGTAAAATTAAAAGTGTTGAATAACCTTATTTCAAAGACAAGAACCAATATTATGTATTTATTTTTCTTATTTTTTTTACATTTTATTTTAGAAATGCCGTATGGGTAAACGATCGATACTAAATTATGATAAATAATTCAAGATCTAA
>SDNL01000096.1 GCA_004524365.1 Promethearchaeota archaeon
CTTTGAAGGAGGAATCCTTTCTCCACAAGTGGAAGGGATTTGCTACGATACACAGCCCTAAGATATGCCCACCAGCCAACGCTTAGCGGACTCGTAGGAATCCCCGTCCTTTAGGGCGGGGAGGCTTCAATAATATATCATAGGAAAAATATAATGCTCCCTATGAAGAAAATAATACAAAAAACACTACTCCCTTTAGGATATATTTGAATATAACGGTAGATTCATTATATTGTCTTTAAATTTCCTCTCTTGATAACTGTGTTTTTATCTTTAATTCAAAATTTTTTTGCTCTTAATAAACATTAATCCACAATATTTATTAACTCGCTGAACAATCATAATGTAACAATTTAAATAGATTTAAAGCCCTTGCTAATTGAAATATAAAAATATCATTTTCATATTATAAGTCATTTTTAATGGTTTGGTGAGAATAAATTTCTGAAGTTATAATCTGGACTCCTATGGAACGATTTTTATGGGGAATTGGCTTGTCGATTTTGGTAATATGTGCTATATTTTATATAAATAAAGGAAAAAATAATGAAAAATTTAAAGATAAAATTTTATTTTATGGTTTTTCATTCTTTTTTATAATTTTAGCGTTAAGTAGATTTTTAGAATTTATTTGTGATTTTTATATAATAGGAACGTTTCGAGGCTTTTCATTTTATGGTAATTATAATACGGTGAATAGTTTATATGGATTTTTCTATAAATCTTCAGAAATATTCTTTCAAGTTTCATTTCTATTAATCTTTTTAACTTTTGAGATTAATATAAAAAAAACCAAATATCTAATTACATTGACTCAATGCTTACTAATTCTTTTTACTATAATTTTCTCTTTAACATCCGAAACATTTTACATCTTTAATATTTTAGTGATCTTTACATTCATTTATAGTAGTACAGTGATGCTCTTTATTTTCTTCTCTTTTACTCGAACTTCTAGATTGGAATATAAAGCAATAGGGGCCGTTTTAATTTTATCAGCAGTCTTTTTTGCTATGGCTGAAATCCTAGCTTATTGGGAAATAAAGCAATTGGGAATAATTCCTTTAATATTGCCCCCTTTAATGTATATATTTGGTTCACTAATCGGAATATTACCTCTTAAAAGCGATCCAGAAAGATTTTCGAATGCTATTTGGTATTGGGATATTATTACAGCAATAAACATTATTGTTGTAATACTTTTAGAAATTTATTTCATTATCGTAAAATTTCCCTTAGTTTTTATAATTGGACTTCTCTGGTATATCATTCTAATAGTATTTTTACAAGGTTATATTATTAAAGATATTCAATCTAAAGCACATGATACTAGAATTATTGATGATCAAGATGAAAATTTAGACGTATTGGGAATGTTTACTCGACCTCAAAAAGTTACGGAAGAAGAAGTCTCTGTTTCAAAGGAGAAAAAAATTTGTTTAATCTGTAAAGGAAAATTAGAAAGAAGCATATATATTTGCCCAGAATGCAATACATTTTATTGTCAAAACTGTGCAAACACAATGTGTAATTTGGAAAATGCATGTTGGGTCTGTGAGATTCCATTTGATGAATCAAAGCCAGTAAATTTACCCAAAAAGCATAAAGAAAGAATAAAAATTGAAGAAGAGGAAACAGAAAATAGAAAATATAAGAAAAATCACAAATCTCATAAGATAAAGTAATTCTTTTTCAAATTCAGTTTTATTATGAAATTTTCAAGATTTAATAAAAGGTTAATACTACTCTATTTTAAGGAGAGTAATCAACTATAATAATTCCGAAATATTTTTCAAATAAATCGAATTTTATAGTATTAATTAAAACATAACTTTAAATCTGGAACATAAATGTCAGAAAGTCGCCCGTGGGTCGAAAAGTATAGACCAAGAAGATTAGATGATGTAGTGAATCAGAAGGGAATTATTAAAAGGTTAAAACAATTTTTAAAGGGAAAATCTATGCCACATTTAATTTTTGCAGGACCTGCGGGAACTGGAAAAACTACTTCTGCTTTAGCGATGGTTAGGGAATTATATGGTTCTAAAATGGCGGTTAATGAGACTTTTCTTGAATTAAATGCGAGTGATGCTCGTGGAATCGACGTTATTCGAACGTATATTAAAGATTTCGCCAAAGCCCGTCCTCCAGCAAAAGTACCCTTTAAAATCCTTATATTGGACGAGGCAGATAATATGACTTCCGCAGCGCAGCAAGCTCTAAGAAGGACTATGGAAAAATATACACAAAATTGTAGAATGATATTAATTTGTAATTATTCTAATAAAATTATTCCCCCGATTCAGTCTCGTTGTGTTGTCTTTCGATTCTCTTCATTATCAAATGATGATATTAAAGAAAGGATTAAAAAGATAGCAAAGCGAGAGTCTATTAATTTATCTGCAGATGGTTCTAACGCATTAATAGATGTTGCTAGAGGAGATTTGAGAAGAGCAATTAATTATTTGCAATCGTGTGGGACCATTTCAGAAAAAGTAGATCAAGAACTTGTCTTCCGCGTAGCTGGTGAAGTACCTCCTGAGAAGGTGCAAAAAATACTTAAAACTGCCTTAAATGGACAATTAACGCTTTCGATTAAATTATTAAACGATTTAATAAATCAATATGGACTATCTGGCAGAAATATTATTAAAGATATCCATCGAGAGATTTATGATTTTAATATTTCCGAAGAAATGAAAATTGAATTATCAAAGCTATTAGCTGAGTTTGAATATAGATTAAGTCAAGGAGGGACAGAAGAAATCCAACTACAAGCTTTAATGGCTAAAATTGTTCTTTTGAACGAATGATTCATCTTTATATACCAGAATTTGCCTTAATTTGAATATATCATACATCTTCTTTCTAAAACTCCCTTTTTCTTTCGTCTTATATTTCGATTAAAAGTAAAAATCATGGAAAGTGAGAAAAACTAAGTGTTTTATTAAAAATTAATATGATTTATATTTCAAAAAAACATTATAATTAATTGTTATCTAATTGAAAAATTAATATTATTTCATAATAAACTCTTAAAAAGTAAGAAATATGGTGATAAAAGGATAAGGATTTCTATAGAAGATTCAAGAACTGGCAAAATAATTAAACTAGATGTTAAACTCCATCACGATATTGAACGGATTATTGATATAATAATAAAACATATGGGAATCATCTCTTCAGAACAACGTTCATATACTTTAGTGCTTGATGGAAAAGAATTACCCACGGATATTACAATTGAAGATGCTGTACATAAATTTGGTTTGAAAGAAAACGATAAACTCGCTCTATGGGCAAGAGTTGTCGGTGGTTTTACATAATAAATATCCCTATTTTTCTTTATAATGATTAAATATTTTTCATTTAGGTATAGAAAGAGAGAAATGTGGTCATTATTATTTTAAAAAATTAGCATCCTTATTTTTAGTATTAATATCTTCTATATATTGTATTTTTTCCTTAATGTTTTCATGGAATTTTCTTTAAAAAATTCTGCTGCTTCCAAACACATGGGATAATTAAGCGGGTCATCTGGATTCGGGTTTTTTATTAGCATTTTTAAAGCTTTCACGGTAGTTTCCAGATCGGAAAGTCGGCTCCATTTTTTTAGTATATTTAGGCAAATATACCCAGTGCCCTTTTCATCTTTGGATATCTCAACGGGGTGGATATTTGGATGGAATATATTGGAGTACCATAAAAAATCCACACCACCAGGGTAGGGGAAACTTCTGTTTAATTTTAAGAGGATCCGATGATCTTTCTTTGGTTCTAGATCAATTCCCTCTTTTTTCCCTTTTACAATAAATCCATAAGACTCCAAATTTAAAACAAATTCAACAGAATTGTCATGATGATCTATACTATCTTGTTCAAGGACATTTAATTCTTTTAAAAATGACAATTCATTTTCAATCCTATCTTTCCAGATTTCTAAAGGAAGTTCGGGCAATTTTTTTCTCCCTCTTCTCTTTTTTCCTTAATATATTTTATTTAAAAAATAAATTTTTCTTAATATCAAATAAATGTTTTTGTTATTTTTTAAATTTAATTATAGAAATTATTTTTTATACGAACAGACCCAGCAATTATCATTTTTATGCTTTTCAATTATTTGGAAGATATTATTAAGTCCATTATAATTAAGTTGTTTTCCTATTAATGGTTTTCCAATATAAGGAGGCCATTTCCTATTTTTTTTAAAAAAATCTAATCCTAAAATAAATTTTAAAACTTGATGAGATTGAATTCCTCCAATAATTGCCGTGGTTGTTATAAGTGTCGCAATCTTTCCCATAGTTTCTCCTTCTTCTGATATAATCTCTTGACCAGTACAAGAATATTTTTTCCACATGAGATCTAAGTCCATCCCTGTAATACCGCATTGTAAACAAGGTGAATCTTTTACTTCAGAATAAACTGCTTGAATTGTCCCGTAAAATTCATCGATTCCAGAATCTACAAAAGGAATTCCATAATAATAGGCGTAGTTGTTAGCTTGTAGTCTTGCCTCGATATTATCTACACAAGAACAGATTACATCCACTTTTTTATATAAACTTACATCAATATCATTGATATCTTTTTTCAATACCGTTATATTTACTTTTGGGTTCAATAATTTACTCGCTTTTTTAACTATATCCGCCTTATATTTATTCTCAATATTTTTTTCAATATTAAATAAAACACATCTATTTAGATTAGACTTCTCAATTATATCATAATCAATAAGAATAATATTTCCTACTCCTGTAAGGACTAAATTTTTAACTAATTCATTTCCCGTTGCTCCCGCACCAATCACCATAATCTTTGAGTTGGAAATCCTTTTTTGGTTCCATCCCCTTATTCTTTTTTGGCGATCATAAATATCCTCATCTATAGAACCAGTTTCTAATATTCTTATCTCATTATTTGGTTTTTTCTCTTCCATAATTTTTATTTTGTATCTTAATTTTTGTTATAATCTTTTTTCTAATTTAATTAAGATGTTCTTTCAGGAAATATTATCTAATAATAGCATGGCTAACTTCTTTATACCCCTTATTATTATTTTCATCTAAAGTGAAAAATTTATAATTTTTTTTCATAGGATCTATAACAAGAGCCACTTGATAACTTTCTGGAAAGAAGAATTTCTGGGTTGATAAATCCGTACTACTTAAAAAACACCCTAAATTAGGATGTGAATGCCACCAACCTAATACTCGTAAATTTTTATTATTATTCTTTTTTTTTAACCTTCTAAACTCTTTTTCATATTCTCCAGCACTTCCTTTAATTTGAGAAACACTATATCTTGTGGAATCCGTACAAGATTCAATATAGATCATATCATTGATTATAATATATAATTTAGAATTCCATTGAAATAATTCGCCAATAAGGTATCCAAAAACCTCAAATTCGTATTTTTCCGTAATATTTTTAACTTTTTTTAAAATTTCATCAAAAATATATACAGAAAATACTCTATTTTTGCTAATTCGCATATATTTTATTATTTAATATATAATTATTACAAGTAATCCGATCTCTATATCAATTAATTATCTTTAATTTTATTAATAACAGAGATTTGAAGAATTTCTAATATTATTTCAAACATTCTTTCTTTAGCATTTGTTTGTATGGCTGAAAATCCATATGTTTTCGACTCAAAAAAATTTTCAATCTTTTCCGGAGCAAAGGCTATACTTTTTTGGTCTTGATAATTAGCAATTATATAAACGTCCGGTTTTTGAATTTTCTTTTCTAAACGCTCATATAATTTTTTAGTTTCTCCCAAATTGGTTCCTCTTGAATTGGTAATAATGCATAAAACATCAACCGTATTGAGATATTTCTGATATAGTTTAGATTTTTTTACTAATTCGTTTAGATCTATTTCTCGTAAATTGAATTTTTTAATAAAATCCAAGCCTTCAACTATGATTGTTTTCTGAATTCTTTCATTCATATCTTCATCTAGTTCTACTATTGTTTCTCCAGGAAATAAGTTCATTATTGTAGTTTTCCCTACTCCTTGTTGACCGACTAATAGTATTTTTGGTGGAATAAAGATATGCTCCTCAACAAATCCATTGAAATCATCAAAATCTGATACACAACCAGAAAAGTTTTCTAATTTTTTTCCATATCTCCTAATAAACTCATTTTTCATCAAAGTCAATTTTTCTCGGGCTTCTTCTTCTAAATCTTCTGTATCAACTACAATAACAAAAATCATATCATAAGTGTCATCTTTTTCATAGAAAAAATTAAAATTCTTAAAATTTAATCCCCGTATTCCTCCTCCCTTTAATTCCTGTGCAAAACCATCTAGTGCGGAAAGAAAACCACCTATTAAATCTTCCATGGTGTAATCTGAATCTTGTGGAAAAAAATTACGAGAATAACATGTTATCCCTCCAGCAGTTAATATAAAAATTCTTAATATCAATTTAAGATGCTCTCTTGCATTTTTTTAAATTAAATTCTACACAAAATTGTAAGTCGCTATTATTTATTAATTAATATTAATTGAAAATAAAAATATTTTTTAACTTCAAGATTAATATTAAGTATATAAAGCAATAATAATCACTCTTAGAAACTATAGGTATTAATTTTGAGAGAAAATAGAGAAAATGATTATACTGATGACTATAGAGGCGTTTTTGTCAGCTCTAAAGATAGAAAAATTCAAAAGAAAAAGCCCCCAAACGAAAAAATTATATTTTACAGAATTCCTAAAGAAGAAGAATAACTGTTATTCCAAATTTTATTTATACTTAATTATATTGGAGTTTCTTATCTTAAAAAAATAAAATTTATGTCATATATTCGTCTTAATCTAATTGAATTGATATAAATGAATAAATATCTCTTTAAATATTATTACATTGGTTTAGATAAATATTTTGGATCACAAAGACAAAATAACGTATTAACAATTGAAGATCGTGTTATTAAAACATTAAGAAATAGAGGTTATATTAAGAATCCTAAAGATTCTAATTTTGAATCTGCAAGTCGGACAGATAGATATGTATCTGGACGGGGAGCAGTTTTTGGTATTGAATCTTTAAAAAAACCCATTTTAATGGAATTGAATTCCGATTTACCCGAAGAAATTGGTATTTGGAGTTATGCGAAAGTTCCAAATGATTTTTCTCCAAGATTTGATGCTCAAATGAGGCACTATAAATATATTATTCCTTGGCCTTTGGATTTTTTGAAAGAAAAACATAATTTTAATTGGGATCTTCTTAAAAAGGCTTGCAAAGATTTAGAAGGGACCCATGATTTTCAGAATTTCTCAAAAAGAGATTCTTTAATCAATAATACAGTGCGAGATATGAAATCAATTAATTTAAGTATAAAAAATAATTCCATTGTTATTGATTTTAAAAGTAGAGCATTCCTTAGACAACAGATAAGAAGAATAGTAAAAAAATTGATTGAATTAGCCAATAGGGAAATCAATTATAATGAGTTTCTTACTTTGATGAATCCTTCAGATTTCAAATCATTTCAACCTGCAAATCCAAAAGGACTGATTTTATGGAACATAGAATATAGTAGGGAAATAGTTGACTTTAAAATTGATGAAAAATCATTGGAACGTATGAATAAATTTTTTTTTAGTCGAAAAATGGATTCATTTCTTCAATATAATCTCTTTTCTCTTATGCAAAAAAATGAATTATCTGATGATGATCAATTCTAAATCTAATCCAAGTTGAAACTTAAATTGATTATAAAAACTAGAAAATTTAAAATTGATAAGATTAAATTAATAAATTTTATTGAGTTATATTATCTAAATTTCATGTTTTTTTGATGTTTAAAAGGTTTTAGAACTAA
>SDNL01000097.1 GCA_004524365.1 Promethearchaeota archaeon
AAAACGACATACCATATATTTTGAGAGCTTCTCCTGGACCTACCCCAACAGATGCCAGGGCTATTCAAATGACGAAGCAAGGAATTCCTTGTAGCTTAATCTCTGCTCCATTAAGATATATGCATACTAATATTGAAACTGTTGAATATCAAGATCTTATTCATTGCGTTAATTTATTAAAAGCGCTTTTACAAAAGGATTTACGAGAATTACTTCGATTATAGTAATCAATCATCAAATTTCAAGCTAAAAAGTTTATTCAAAGTGGGTTTCACTCCTAATTCCTTTGCTTTGTGCCTTAAAAATGGAATATCTACTTTTTTTTTATTTGCATGAAAGAGAGTTAAGAAATCAATAATATCTTGGTATTCTAATAATTCAGAATCGGGAATATCACTAATTCTACCTATAAATATTAGTTTTCCAATTAGAACATACTCCAAGGGAGCAAAATACATTTCTTTTCCAAAAATATGCTTTTTTATTGCTTTGTTTAATACTTCATATTCTCTATTTTTATCAGCAATTTTAATATCTAACCTTAAAAAGCTATTATTATCAAATATAGAGAAATGTGTTTTTTCCTTATAAGCCATTTCGAACTGATCAAACATTACATCAAATTCATTGGAATGTAATAATTTAAGAAAATGTGAAATTTTTGATGGATTATCCTCGATAATGATATCAATATCTTGGGTTGTTCTTATATGTCCATAGTGGATAACTGCGATGCCTCCTACAATAACATACTTTAATTTAGTCTCTCGGATAGCCTTCTCTATTCGAGATAATATATCTTCTATTTCTGCCATGAGCTTTTTCTCCTCTTTCGATGTGTTCTTATTTTTTCAGAGAGAGATAAAAGCGTCCGCATTCTTTGAATTACTTGTTTTTCCGTAAAATTCGGATGCTGTTGCGAAATTCCTTCTTTTAATAATTGGAGTGATTGATGTATAAATTTATCTGCGAGTTCCAGGGGTTCAATATCTTTCGTTAATATTCTGGTTGCAGCTGCAATTTGCGTTTTTATCTTTGCTTTTCTAACTTCAAAGAGAGCTTCTCTCGACATACTTTCTGTTTTATCCATTTCATTCATTCTCTCAAATTACAATTTCAGTTTGTTTTCTATTTATATAATAAAGAAATAATAATTTATATTCCTACCTCTCAATTTAATATTTTGATTATATATATTCATTGAGAATTTAACCATAACAGTTTATATAATCAGTTTAATATATTTCTATTCGCAGTTCGGTTAATCCCCTCATTTATCATTTGTGAATATTGGATTAAATTAACCTTTAAAGGGGAAAAATAATTCTATTAATAGTTTTCAAAAGAAATGACAAAATTAGAATATTAAGAAATTTTATAATACTCAATTCAAAGAAGATATTAAAGTAAAATTTAATTCTAAGGTATAATATATGAGTGATTTGAAACAAAAAATTATTAACAAATTTAAGGATGTTTCTATTTTGAAACAAGTTCTATTTTGGAGTTTAATTACTCTTAATTTATTAATCTTATACTTTATAGGATATTATTATTCTGCTTTTCAATCCATTATTGCGTTAATTTTAATGATAATATTATTATCAATTGTCTTAATGTTCAATTATGTATTCATATACTTTTATTCTGGAGATAATGATGTAAAAATTAAGCAAAAGGGATTTATATGGATTTATTATGCTTTAAATCATCTATTTGCCTTTATAATTGGCCTTTCAATTCCACAGATGCAATCTATTTATCGCGATAATTATGCTCTATTAATGATTCCTTTGCTCATCATATTGAATTATATCATTCTTAGGCGTTTTAATTTTTATTTATATTCTTCCAATAAGGAAAAGCCTCAAGAAGAAGAGAAATCGCAACTTGAAGAAAAAACTAAAAAAAAAGGCAGACCAGTAATAGAATTTGAAGGAAAAAAATATACTTTTTCAATTAATTCCTTAATTATATTAGCCATTGGTGCTCCATTAGTTACATTTTTAGTTTATTTTCTCTTTGATTGGGAAATAAATTATTGGCTACATGAAATTGTAGTGAAACAGACAGTATATGCCATGAATCTTCTATTTAATATGGGGATGACTTCTACTTATACTCCTTCTCAACATTATCCTTGGGCTTTTATTGTTCCCGGAAGAGGTACTATAGGTTTTGAAACTTTTTGTACTGGTGTTCAAGCCATATGTGTATTCTGCGGTATTATTTTACTTGCTCCACACAGTAAAGATAAATTTACAAATAGAGACATCATCTGGAGAAAAACAAAATCGCTTATTATCTCATCAGTTATCTTTTATTTAGTAAATATTCTTCGTATGGTTATCCAGCTGTATCTTTATTATATCGGTTATGCTTGGAATGATATTCATTATTCTATTAGTGCAGCAAGTAGCTTCATAGCAGCTATAATTGTGCTCCTTATGCATAAATACATTCCCGAATTCATTATATCACTAATCTGGACTTATACTCTTATTAAAAGGAAAATTAAAGGTAAACCAAATAAGAAAGAAAAATAACTTTAGATTAACCTATATATCGAACTATTTATGGAAATAAATTAAAAAATATAAAAAAAAAGTAAATTAATTTTGATTTTGGTTGATTTACCAATCAATTTCTGCCCAATATGTATCGTGATCTGAATGAGATTGAGGCATTGTAATAACTCCAGCATCCTCTACTGAAAATGTGGGAGATACAAAAATGTAGTCAATACGATCCGCAACAGACGGATTGTCTACTTTCCAAGAATCCACTAAAGTAGCAACTGACATATTATAAGTTGCAGAATTTTCTCTTGTATTAAAATCACCCATAGAAATAACGTTTGTAGATGCATTGACGCGTTTCATCAGTTCTGTCATATGAGCTAATTTTGCTTCATCGCTTCCAGCGGGATGATTTACGAAAACATTAAAATTTGTCCCTCCCACCGAGATGAGCACTTGAGTTGTACCAATTTCATCTACATTACTATAAGTAAAGAATGTTTTGGCAAAATAAATAGGGAATTTTGACAATATTGCTGCGCCATACGTCCCTGTTGTTGTTCTGGGACCATAAAAGCTATAGTAATATCCCGGTAAGCGGCTGGCAAAATATCTAACAACATCTGAATTACCTCCTGAAATTCGCGCTGTATCTGATTCTTGTAATCCAAGGATATCGGGATCAACTGATTTGATGACTTCAAGTTGTTTATCATAGCCTTTTTCGCCATTGGCATCAACTCCTTGTTGTATGTTATAGGTCATAATTTTAAGTGTGCTAGGAGTCTCTGGTGAGAATAGAGGCCCCCCTTCATAAATAATAACTGGAGTTATGGTACCAATTATGATCAATACAAGAAACCCTCCCAGGAATAGCTTTCTATTTTTAGTAGTTACGATCGATTTAAAATCAATAGATTTTTTGCGTACTAAAAGAATAGGAATTCCGATTGCAATACCAATCAACAGAAAAGGTAGAAAAAAGAGGTTTCGGAAGATAGTGCTTACGGGATCAACATATCCCCATACATTTGTGAAGATTAGGATTAAAGCAACTAAGATAAAAAATAATCCACTAAGACCAAAACTAATTCCTAGTTTAGTAGGTGTAGGTTTCTGATTTACTATTTCTCTTGAAAGAAGTGTGAAATCAATAAAAACAATAGGTAATAACCCGATCATCATTCCTAGGGGGATATAATAGTACCAAGCAAGTGGATAGGTGATTGTAACAACTGCAGTTTGAGTAGATGGAAATGGGAACCAATGAACAATTATAGTCAAAACAAGAGAGAGAATAAAAAGAGCATTCCATAGCCATAATATGCGACGATCTAACTTATTTAATAATTCTGGTTTTACTGTTAATAATAGGATAGAAAGAATAATCATTGCCATAATTGAAATGACAATTCCTATATAATTACCATTTGTCCAACGAGAAATTACTGTAGGGCTACTGAATGCAAAATAACTCAGAATTAAAATACTTGTTATAGCTAAGGAAAGTAAGATTATTCCTCTAACTTTTTTCTCTTTCTTAGGTGCTTTTTCTTGAGCATTAGAGGTAGAACCCTCATTTGAATTCTTCTGGTTAATCTGAATTTTGAATATATTAGCAATAATAGCTAAAATAGCTATTGCCCCCAAAATCCAACCGAGACTTTGAAACCAACCATAGAGAGTTATATCAACTGTAGCGTTCAATGCCCGAAACATTATGGAAAGTAAAATAGCAGATGCTAAACTTGCACCAAATTTAATGCTTAAATCTCCTCTGGATTTTCCAGAATAATATGAAGAAAAGAAAAGCAAAAATGCAGAAACTCCAATACCAGCGGTAATAATTTTATTTGCACTGGTCAATAATGGGGTTATAATTCGCATTATTATAACGATTAATGCCATAATCTCTACAAAAATCGATGGGATTTTCTTTCTAAATATGATGAGAAGAAAGGGAGATAAGAGAAAAAGCACTCCCAAAACCTTCTCATCTAACTGAAGATTTAACAAATCAAGCATATAAATTGATTCGATTAATGTTCCGATTAATTGAATAAAGAAAAGAAATGTGATGGTAAATAATATTAGTTGTGAATCGATTTTTTTTAATAGATTTTTAAATTGTTGCATAATATAGAATTCAGCACCTCTCATTTAAAAATATTTTGGTAGATCCTAAAAAGATAATAATTAAAGGTTCAAACATATGATTTATATATAATAATGAGGATAATCAGAATTGCCTAATGATCAAAATTCAATAAAACTTCTCGAACTATGTTTGGAACACTTTAATGATGAAGAATATCATAAAGCAAAGGATTATTTCATCGAATATATTCAAGAAAGTCCTGTAAGACTTTCAATTTTATTTTTAGAACTTACCCTAGATCTATTATTAAAATTAAATGAATTAAATGAAAATGAAGAAATAATTAAGATTTGTAAAATTTTGCTCAAGAATGCCGAAGAAATAAAAGAAATAAAGGAATGGGAGGTTGCATTAAAATCTTCACTGGGAATTGCCTATAAGAATATGAAAAAGTATCAAAATGCAGTAAGAATTTTCAAAAATTTAATTAAATCTTATGATGATGCCAATATTCACTATTTATTAGGTACTGTATATGAGGATAAAAGAGATTTTTCATCTGGGATTGAATCTTATGAAAAAGCATTAAAACGTGAACCTGATAATATAGATATTCTCAACGGATTAAGAGTATGTTACCAGAAACAAGAAGAGTTCTCTAAATTAGAGAAAGTATGTAATAAAATACTCCAATTAAATCCGGATAATCTAAGTGCCCGTAATTCTCTTGCAGTCATTGCCATCGAAAAAAGAAATTTTGATAAGGCAATTAGAATCTTTAACCGAATAATTGATGAAGATAATTATTTTATAGCAGCTTGGTTTAATGTTGGAATAGCATATGCTGAAACTTCTAAATTCAGAAAAGCAATCGAAGCTTTTAATATTGTACTTGAATTTGAGCCTGAAAATGTAGATGCGATGGCACTCCTTGCAAAGTCATATTTAGATAATAAAGACTATGAGAATGCAATAAAATTATTTAAGAAATTGATTAAAAAAGATGAGGAAAAGGCTTTTTATCTATTAGGGTTAGCATATTCATATATATACGCATCTGATTTTTCCACGGCACTAAAATATTTAAACCGAACATTAGAGTTAGATCCAACCTCTGAAGAAGCTCAAATCTTAAAGAAAAAGATTGAGGAAAAATTATAAATGAAATATTTTTGTTAATTCGACATTAGATAAGATAAAAAAGCAAAACGAATTTTAAAAATATAACCATGTTTTCGTTTAAAAAAGAACAAAAAGTTTTTGAAATCGGAAATGTTAAATTTGGAGGACAGCCAGGGGAAAACCCTCCAGTTGCGATTGGCTCTGTGTTTTATTCTAAACATAAAGCATTGCTTGATGAAAAAACGGGAAAATTTGATAAAGCTATGGTTGAGAAGGAAATAAATGATTTCATAACAATTCTTGATGAAAATGATATTCAAGGGGTTATTGATGTGGTTGGCGCACATCCAGATGCATTAATTAAGGAATGCTTGTTTATTGCTGATTTAGTTGATATTCCTTTTTTAGTTGATGGTTTGAATGATGAAATTCGGATACCTGCGATAAAAAAGCTAAAAGAAGCTGGACTTATGGATCAAGTAATTCTTAATAGCATAGACGAAAATACAACAGAGGAAACATGTAAAGAATTAAAAAAAATAGGTGTGAAAAACGCCGTTTTGTTAACATTTGGGACAAGATATATTTTCCCAAAGCAAAAATTAAATTTATTAAAGGATAAGTTAATACCAAAAGCCGAATTGGCAGGTATTAAAAATTATATAGTTGATACAGCTGTCTTAGATATTCCATCAGTATCTTTTACAGCAGAAACAACCCGATTAGTTAAGGAGCAAATAGGTCTTCCAGTCGGATATGCACCCTCCAATGCTATATATCAATGGGAATTTGTAAAACAATATGGAGATAAAGCTCGCTGTGGAGCAATTGCATCAATAATGGTTAATTGCATTGATTCAGGAGCAGATTTTGTTTTATTTGGACCTATAAAATTTGCAAATTGCGTAGTACCATCGTTAGCTTTAATATCTAGTATGAAAACATATTATAGAAAACGAGTTTTACGAAAAGAAGTATCTGATAAAAATCCTTTAAGAAAGATCTTTTAATTAAGATAATATTAAAAAAGGTTAAAAAAATTAAATAACATCTGGGGGATAAGTATTTTTCTTCTCAGAGGGATCTTTAAATAAGTTACCAATAAAATCTGTTAATTTGTCCAATTTTTTATTAATTTTGTTTATTTTTTTAGAATTTGAGAGAATTTCTTTCATTAATGCCCTTTTTTCAATTATTCCTAAATTATTTTCAACTTTATCAATCATTATATTTATTAAATCATCTGCATCCTCATTCGTTTCTATTAAATCCCTCCGTAATCTTTCTGGACTTTTTTCTCCTAAAGTAACTTGATCAATTACTGCTAATCGAAAAAGTCGATACATAGGGAGAAAATCACGCTCCTCAATTGTAATCTCGTTAGAATCTAGTCTTCCTAATATATCATCTATCTTTGGCAAATTATCATAGAGATAGGTATCTTTAAGTATTATATCTATTATTTGCTCAAATTCTTTTATTGAATAATTCTCTCTCCACGAGATGATTTTATAGAGATCATTTTCTATAGTTGGTCTCTCGTTTTTTTCTACAATTCCGATTAAACTATCAATGATGTTTTGTTCAATATTGTATTTATTTAATTTAGAAATGATATGCTCTTTTGGCTGCTTTAGAAATTGGGCCAACTTTACGCGGAATTCTTTCTTTTCATCTGTATCTGCTTCTCCAATTGCACTATTTTTATCATCAGGGTCAAGTAATCGGAGTGAAAGCCCAATTAAGGCATTTTTATCCATCTCCTTCAATATATCGAAGAATTGTTCGGAAAACTTTTTCTGACTCATTTTTTATTTCTAATTAAAATAATTTTTATCATATTAATAAAAGTTCAAATATATATTTCTAATTACTTTTCTCCGCATTTAGGATTAATAATTAGATAAAAACAAATAGTAATTTTAAACTTATGTTGATAACAAACTTTCATTATTATAAGTTAAAGTATTGAGTCTTTAACAATCGAAATCACATAAATCAATTATTAGGCAAGTTAATGATTCAAAGATTTTTGAAACATTAATATTCAACTTTGCTGATGTTTCAATTAATTTCCAT
>SDNL01000098.1 GCA_004524365.1 Promethearchaeota archaeon
AAGAAATCGGATCAGATCTCTTAAATTCTAAATATTTTGGATTAATTTTTAGAACTGCGTCTAAATTTGCAACTGAAGAAGAAATTAAACAGGATTTTATATCATTAGAAAAAACTTATAATAAGATCCAAGAACTAATTTCAAAGATGCCTAATGAAATTGGGATGATCTATTCAAGTTCACAATCTCTAAATCTCTTATTTCCCTATCCATTTAAGAAGAAATTGGATGAGAATCGAAATAAAATAGTTGAGACCATTAATCTACATCATACAATAAAATCATTATCTACTAATGAAAACCGTATGGCAACATATTATGCCGATGAAAAAGAACTATTAAATTATTCTGAGGACTTAATTGGTTATTTATCAGAGGAACAGAGAGAAAAGATTGAGAATTTTTATTTAAAGAAATATTATGATAACATACAGCTAGATGAATGGATGAATATAGACCATCTGAAGTTATCGGGAGAAAATATTCACTTAAAAGGGGGAAAAATAAAATCTTTCCATAAGAAGCTCAATAAAAATAATTTAAAAATCGTATTAAAGCGAAAATTTAGAGAAGGAGGTAAATATGATGGACTTAATAAACCAATTCAAAGAGGAGATTATGCTCTCAGTACTTATAAATTAAATAATTGGTATTATGTAAGTAAATATTTTTCTGCTAATAATGAACTTAAAGGAAAATACATCAATATAAATACTCCAATAGAAATTTCCAATCATAAAATTCAATATATCGATCTCGAGATAGATGTAATTGAATATGAAAATGGTGAACGAGAAATTATTGACGAAGATAAATTGGAAACGATACATGATTTAAAACTCATCTCCGAAGAGATATATAAACGAGCCCTTGAATTAGCAGAAGAGTTAAAAGAATCTAAAAATTTAGGATAAAAATTCATTTTTATATTTAATTTAATAATAGATATAGTTTTGAAGGAATAATTTGATATTGTTTATTTTCGTTTAATCAGCTTATACACACGATCATTTTTTTTAACTGGTTTATCCACAATTATCCCGACCGCTATCTTATTATTTTTATTGGCTTTTGGAGTTTCTACATAATTCTTTTTACGTTTTATTTGAATAGAAGAGATCTTTTGTCTAAGATAAGTACTTGTGTGTGCTCCTATTATAAATATTTCTTCTCCTAATTTAAGAGATCCATCGTAAAGCAAGATTTTGGCTGCCTTATTTTTGGGGAAATAGTTAATCACTTTTCCTATTTCCTTTTTTTTATAGTTAGAAACATTTCCACTCTGGTCTCGACTGATCTCTTTCTCGGTTGGGACATTAAAATAAAATCCTGTGGAAAATCCCCGGTTGTAAACCTTTTTTAATCGTTTAAGCCAATTTTTCACTTTCTCTTCATTGAAATCTCCATTATAGTATGAATCGATTGCTTCCCGATAACAAGCTGTAGTTTCTTCTATATATATTGGATCTCTCATCCGCCCTTCGATTTTAAAAGCATCAATTTGGGCTTCGATTAGGTTGGGAATATATTCAATCATACATAAATCCTTGGTATTTATAAAAAATGTTCCATCATATAGTACTTCATTATTGCTTTCATCTGTTAGTTTCCATTTTCTTCTACAAGGCTGTGTACACCTCCCTCTATTCGCTGAAAAATGTTGTGAGCTTTGAAATTCAGCTGAAAAATAACACCTTCCTGAAATTGAAGTACATTGAGCACCGTGAATAAATGTTTCTATTTGTGCTCTACTTAATTTTTGTTTGATATACTTTATTTGGTTTAGCGAAAGTTCTCGCGCAAGAATTAATCTTTCCGCACCAATACGCTCATAAAATCTAGCCGTTCCTAAGTTTGATATATTGGCTTGAGTTGAAATATGAAATTCTAATCCCCTCTCTTTTATAGCCTCAATAATTCCTATATCATGTACAATTATCGCATCTACTTCTGCCTCTTGAGCACTTGTCAAAATTTTATTGACTAAATCAAACTCATTATCATACACGATTACATTAGTCGTTAAATAGGTTTTAATATTATAATCATGACATTTTTTCACGATATAATTTAAATTCTTTAATGCTATATTATCTGAAAAGGCTCTCATGTTTAAATCTTCAATTCCGAAATAAACTGCATCCGCGAATTTTAAAATAGCATTTAGTGATTGTATGTTTTTTAGAGGGCTTAATAATTCAACTTTTTTTGAACTTTTTACCGCCATTATAAGATTAATAATATGAAAAAAAATAATTCTTTTATTAATTGAATAAGAAAGGATTCAACCAATCAATAGAATTTTTTATTGTAAAAAATTCAATTTTCACTGTAATTTAAGTGGACCCAATTCCTTGATTTCATTAGTGAATTCAGTAATAACTTCAGCAAATCGTTTCCCTTCTGAAGCGCTTACCCATTCTAATCTAACTCGTTTTGGATCAATTCCAAGTTGTTGGATAATGATTGAGTGTAATCTATCAAATCTATCTCGTGTATATTCATTGCCTGAAATATAATGACAATCTCCTATATGGCATCCACTTATTAATACCCCATCTGCCCCATCTTTGAGTGCTTTAAGGACGAAGGACGGATCAACCCTTCCAGAACACATTACTCTAATAATTCGGATATTTGGCGGATATTGAAATCGAGAAACTCCTGCCAAATCAGCGCCTGCATAGCTACACCAATTACAACAGAAAACCAAGAGTTCTGGCTCAAATTCTTTTATTATTTCTTTTGATTTTGATTTTGACATTTTTTTCTACTCTGCCTGTGTTTTTTCTAATAAATAAGAATCAATCATAACTCCAATTTGATCAAAATCATAATGCTTAACACTTATCGCTCCAACGGGGCAAGTAGCACCACAAGTACCGCATCCTTTACATAATGCCGAATTAACATATGATTTCTTTATAGAGATTGTTATATCTTCAAAAGTCTTTTCTATTTCTCGGAGTTCTACTGCTTGGTAGGGACAAACTTCTTCACATTTGCCACACCCGATACAAAGAGCTTCATTTACTTCAGAAATTAATCCAGATGTAGTTATTTCTCCGGCACTTAGGAAACGACTAGCTCGACCCGCAGCACCATTAGCTTGAGAAATAGAGTCTTGAATGTTTTTTGGCCATTGAGCACACCCACAGAGAAATATACCATCGGTAGCAAAATCTAAAGGACGTAATTTAACATGAGCTTCAAGGAAAAATCCAGTACCATCCAATGGGACTTTTAACATTTTCGCTAATTCATCCATGTTATCTTCAGGAATTAATGGAGTTGTGAGAATAATTAAATCTGTATCGAATTCAAGCTCTTGTTGAAGATTAGTATTAATTACATTAATGTGATAATTATTGTTTTTCTTTTCAATACTTGGTAAATTATTTAAGCTATATCGAATAAACATAGCATCTTGACGTCTTTCTCGATAAAAGTCTTCGAATTCTTTTTTTGCCATCTGAAGATCTCTATATAATACAATCATTTCAAGGTTAGGTTTCATTTCTTTTAATATCCTAATGTTTTTAAGTGCTACAGAACAGCATATGTTTGAACAATAAGTAATTCCTTCTTTCTGCCTTGAGTTAACACATAAAATTGTAGTGATTCTTTTGATATCCTTTAACCATTTATCACCATCTTTAGTAAGTTTTTGTTCCAATTCTAATTGGGTCATAATTTTGGGATTTTCATCAGAATAAAGAAAGTTTCCTTCAGGTTTCAATTCTTGAGCTCCAGTGGCAACGATTATTGTCCCAACTTTTAATTCGAGTTTGTCATTATCTAATGTGGAGAGTGAAATGTTATAATTTCCGATATATCCTTTTATATCCTTTATTTTAGAATGTAAATAAGTCTTGATTTTTTTATGATTTTCAACCTTTTCAATATTCTCAACAAGAAAATCGCTAGCTTTATCTTCATTTGGAAATAATTCATAAAGGTTATTTAATATCCCCCCTAATTCTTCTTCTTTTTCTACCAGATGAACTTCAAACCCTTGATTTGCTATATTTAACGCTGCAGTCATCCCAGAAATCCCTCCTCCAATTACAAGCGCTGATGGTTCGATTTTTAAATTTTCTTCATTTTGAGGTTTTAGAAGTCTCGCTTTTGAAACCGCCATCCTTATAAGATCTTCAGCCTTTTGAGTTGCGGCTTCTTTTTCCTTCATGTGTACCCAAGAACATTGATCTCGAATGTTTACCATTTCAAATAAATACTTATTTAATCCAGCTTCTTCGCATGTTTCTTGGAATAAGGGTTCATGGGTTCGAGGTGTACAAGATGCAACAATAAACCGATTTAAATTATATTCTTTAATCATTTCCTTAATTCTTTCCTGGGAATCGCTTGAACATGAATACATATTATCTTCACAGTGAGTGACATTTGGTAATTTATTAATTTTCTCAACAACTTTGGGTACATCTACATATTTCCCAATATTTATACCACAATGACAAATTAAGACACCAATTCTCGGCTCATCTGATGGTTTTACTTCCTTTTCCGGAGTTTCAATTATTTTTTCTTCCGTATTACTAAATTTTTCAGAAGAAAGAAGTGTAGCAATTTCCGAGGCGACCCCACTCGATCCAGCTACTGTTTCGGGAATATCCATAGGTCCTTGAGCAAATCCTGATAAAAATATGCCTTTTTTTGAAGCTTTAGATTTATTATAATATGACTGTTCTTTAAAGAATCCATATTTATCAAGTTCTATACCCAAGATTTTGGCTAATTCTTTTGAATCTTTTTTTGGGACGAGAGGAGAAGCTAATACAACTAGATTTGCTTTAAATGTTTCTATTTTTCCCGTTTGCAAATTCTCATAATGAATTACTAAATCATTCGTTTTGGAATCTTCTATAATCTTACTAATTTTAGTTTGGAAATAGGTAACTCCATATTCATCTTGAGCTCTTTGAGTATATTCATAAAAATTTTTACCATAGGCTCTTAAATCATGTCTAAATACATAACATTCAGAGTTTTCAGAATGTTCTTTAGTGATGATTGCCTCTTTTGCTGTATACATACAACATACACTAGAGCAATAGGGTACATCTTCTTGTCTATCCCGTGAACCCGCGCATTGAATAAAAGCAATATTTCTCGGCTCTTCCTTATCACTTGGACGTAATACATGTCCTTCATAAGGGCCTGATGCACATAAAATTCGTTCATACTCTAAGGCATTCACAACATTTTCATACTGATAACCCCATCTTTTTGATAATTCTTCACCATACATATCGAATCCTGTAGCAACAACGATGGCACCGACTTTAATTTCAAATTCGATAGGTTTTTGTTCATAATCAATCGCATCTGCTTTACAAACTTTCTGACATACCCCGCAAACACCTTTCGTTATTTTTAAGCATAATTCTGGGTCTATAACATAAACTGGTGGAACTGCTTGAGGGAATGGAATATAAATTGACTTCCTTTTTCCTAAATTCATATCAAAAAGTCGGGGAACTTCTATTTTAGGACACTTACTAGCGCAATCCCCACAACCCTTGCATTTTGATTCATCAACATAGCGCGGTTTTTTTAAAATCTTAACTGTAAAATTACCTGCTTCCCCCGCAATTTCTAGAACTTCATGATATGTCATAAGTTCAATATTAGGATTTCTTCCAACTTCTACCATTTTTGGTGCTAAGATACATAATGAACAATCATTTGTGGGAAATGTTTTATCTAATTGAGCCATACGACCCCCTATAGAAGGAGTTTTCTCCACTAAATATACCTTAAATCCTAATTCAGTTAAATCTAATGATGTTTGAATTCCTGCGATACCGCCTCCGATAACAAGCACTGATCCTTCCATTATTGTTCATCTCCTTTAATTTTCTTTTTTTGAGTTATTTGTACTAAATTTATTATAAATTCTGTAAAATCCAAAATTTTAAGCGCTGAAAATTCATCATAATCATTTTGAAGGCAATTAAAATGCAAAATACATTTGGGACAACTTGTCACCATGGTATCTCCCGCAACTTTTGCTTCAGATAATCTTTTATATCTTAAGGCTTTGGATCTTTCATTACAATTCATCCAACTGCTAACTCCACAACATAATGCATTTTCTTGGTTATGTTCCATTTCTGTAAATTTATAACCTAAGTGTTCTAATTGGAGAAATATCTCCCTTGTTTTCTGCATAATGGTGTTGGATTTAGGTAAAAATCTGCTCATCCTACAAGGGTCATGGAAAGTAAAATTTATTTTTTCTTTTGTTTTTTCATCAATTTTAAATGTTATTCTTCCAGCTTTCCATTGCTCATATACATACTCAATTATATGCTTCACTTCGAACTTTTGGTTGAAATCTTCAAAAATTTTAGGATATTCAATCTTGAATGTTCTATAACCTTCTGCGCACGTTGTTATTATTGTCGAAATTCCTGATCTTTCAAAATTTTTCATATTTTTTTTCGCCAAAGCAATGAATTCTTCCATCTTTCCTTGCCCCCAGTATAAATCATGCCCACAGCAATATTCATCTTCTAAAACTACGATGGGCTCATTTTCAATTTTCGAGAGGATTCTTAGTGTGCTTATGGGAACATTTTCTAATTCGTCGAATTCAAATTTGAAAAATGGTGTACATCCCACATGATAAAGAATTTTTCCTTCTTTTGCTATTTCACAATCCTTTGGAATCCAGCTAAGATCTCTTTTTGGATTTACTTCTAATTTGCTCATAAGCTCTGAGATTGAAGTATAGATCCCTTTATGAGCTACGCATTCTTCAGGATTTTGTCCATATTTATGAACCATTAGGTGTTTAGCATTTCGAACGATATCGGCAAAATTAATCTCTTCGGGACAATTTTGTAAACAACTATTACACATTAGACAGTCCCAGAGTACACCGCTCTGAAGCACCTTCTCCTCAAATCCTTCTAATATTTGTTGGATAATTCTACTAGGTCTAAAATATTGAACTTTACTAATTTGACAGACTCCTGTACACCGTGCACATTGATAGCATTTTTTTAATAATTCACGTAAATTAGGTTGATAGACTTTATCCAAATATTCGTCCTTCTTAACTTTTTTTACATTTGATTTTGATTCAGTAATTTAACTCACACTTCATAATTTTTATTATATTAACTTGAAATAAATTGTTCCTTTCTTATTTGTTTTTTATTCGCATATTGTGTGATTAAATCAATCATTTTATCTTTTTGAGATTGATCTAATTTTAAAGATTTTATTATTCCAGCATCTAAAGCTTGTTCCATAATTCTTTGTCCTTTTTCGGTTCTTGCCAATACAGTAGTATATTTTTCCGGAGATCCTAACCCTCCGAATGATATATCAGCATAGACATTTGTAAAATCATCACAAGCTTTACAAGCTGGGCGCATATATTCATTCAAATGATTGAAAGGAATATGAATACTATTTATTTTATTTTCATCTTGAGCTACATCAACTATTACATCTTCTTTGATATTTAACTTTCTAATATTGTTAAAACTAATATTAAAATCTTGTTCAAATTTCTTTCTTTGAGTAGGATCAAAGATAAAATTTTCATAGCAAAACAATCCCAAACAGATTTCAATGTGATCAGAAGGAGTTACTCCTAAATTTTGCATACATCTAATCGTATAAATCTGACAAGGTGTGCCTACTATCGCTAATTTATTTTTTTTAAATTTTGA
>SDNL01000099.1 GCA_004524365.1 Promethearchaeota archaeon
ATTACTTAGCCCGAAACGTAATCATTTATATACTGTTGCCGGGCAAAGGAAATTAAAAAAAGTCGCAAGAATTAAAAAAGAAAAAAAATTAATTATTCAACCAAGTTATTAAGCCATGGTTCTAGATCTCTAGATAATGGTAA
Source organism: Promethearchaeota archaeon (assembly GCA_004524365.1). Classification (GTDB taxonomy): domain Archaea; phylum Asgardarchaeota; class Lokiarchaeia; order Sigyniarchaeales; family SOKP01; genus TEKIR-8. The sequence continues at coordinate 144 of SDNL01000099.1, forward strand.
TTTTAATTTATCCTTTATGGAAGCATTGGAATGTAGACCGGCAAGTATAACCAATTTCTCTACTAATGGTAAGGATGTGGCGCAAAAAAACATACTGTTTACTTGAAACACTTGGTCTAGACCCTTAAAAATCAATTCTTCAAGATTTGTAACCGTAAGCCCATACAATAATTTTCCAACGTCTTCATTTTTCACTGATTCTCCCACTTTGATCCCAGATTTATCTACCAACATGATATTATCTGCATCTATCTCCTTTTTATGGGTCAATAAAATGGTATTTATAGCTTTGAAGACATCGATATTTGCGAATTGCCTAACCAAGTCCGAAAAGGAATTGAATACCGTGATATCTTTATAAACTGACGAATTTTCGATATTAAATTCTATATTCGCATCAGTCAATATTTTTGATACTCTCTTTGATAGGTCTTGGATAAAAATTTTATATCTTGGTTTGAGCTCGAGCTCTGGATCGTATTTATGCATGAGCACTAAAAAATATGGATGTTCCTTTAAAAAGTGAAAAAGTTTCACTATTCTTTCCATATAATCAAGTGCTTCGTCGAATCGCTCCTCATCTTGAATATCGATGACATAAATTACCGCACTAGTATCAAAAAAGAATCTCTCGGGCTCTCTTAGATAAATTTTTCTATATAATTTTTGACCACCTAGGTCCCAAAGAGTAATATTTATATTTGATACGTGCAATTGATCTTGGACTGCTCCCTTTGTTGGTAATAAATCTTGCAATAATTGACCGAATGCCTGCAAATTTCCCTTATATTTGACAGTTAATGTCTTGGTAATAGCTGTCTTACCTGCATTATCTAACCCTAATAATATTATTTTTCTGGCTACCTCTCCTTTATATTTTCCTGCTCGTACTAAAATTTTCGCTATAGTGTGCCATTCATCGATTTTTATTGAATCGATGTCATATTCCACCGCATATTCCTTAGCTTTCTCTATATTAATATCTGCTAAATTTTTTATGCTTTTTATATTTAGTTGATCTAAAAAATCTTTATATTGTTCAAGCCCTTTTATAGAATCAACAGATAGACTTTTAAATTCTGTCAAATTCTCCATTATATCTATATCTTTTTTAAGAAAACTCATTAACTTTTTGATGAACTTTTTTTGCTCTGACATAACCTCATCCTACATTTAAATTGTAATTTAATCATAATTCGGAAATAAATCTTCTTGAAATATTTCTTTACATCAATTTTAAAATCAAATACATTTTAGTACTTCTTCTATTTCATATTTATTCTTTTTGGATGCATCCAAATATTTTCGTGAAAGAAAATATAAGATTTTTAGTAAGTTATTTATTGAAATGATTAAAGGAAAACCGCTTGAAACTTGCAGATCTAAATATAAATATAAATACAGAATTTTAATCTCGATATCAATAATTGAACTACCATGCCCTAAAGGGCGATGGATTCGTAATTCATTGGTAAATTAAATGTTTAAGCTAATATTCATTCGATTATGATGGGATGATTTAATTCTTAGATATTATTAAAAGAGAATTTTCCTTATTGCAAAATCTTTTATTATAAACAAAAATGAAAAAAATGTGAAAAATGATATCAAAATATTATAAAAACTTTTATAAATAAAATCTTTTATTTTAAGAAAAAGAAATTCATAAATCGAAATTGTGGGAATATTTGACTCATAATAGGACGAAGTGAAAAATATGAATACCAACAGTGAAAAATTGGTAATTATGAAATTAGAGAATATAAATAGACAGATTCCACTTCATATAAGGCCACTAATCGATATTATGAAAAAATATACTCTCCCAAATAAAGACAGAGTCTTAGATAGTCAGTTTCTACTTTTAAATTTATCCCCTCCCACTTTAAATTTCCCCCCCTCCTCTTATACTGACTGATACTAATTCTCCTTTAGAAATTGGGAGGTTTATCTCTTTCAAAAATCTAAATTCAGTCTTCTTCAATATCTTTCTCCCCTCTCTGTAATGGGATATTTCTTCATCTCTTGCTAATATGTTATATTTTAAAATTAGAAGAGAAATAGCACATTTTACTCGAAAAATGAAAAAATAAATATAAAAATAAAGAAGTTATTAGAGTATTTTTAATTTTGTAGATAAATTACAAATTCATCATAAATTTTGATATACCATTTGAAAAGAAACTCATCATTTGTTTAGATACCCATCCCGCATTTTTACTGAACAAGCTCTTAATACCTTTTATTTTATCAAGGACTAGCCATCTTGGATTTGTATAGAATGATTCATAACTTTCGTCCAGTAGTTCCTGTATATCATCTTTGGAGAGGTCTGGCGTCTTGACCATCGGTCCAAAATCCCAGTCCTCAAATCGGAACTCTTTATCTACCCATCCATTTTCTAATGCTTCATAGTATAATGGTGTTCCTGGAAATGCGGTTAATGGATTCGTCATCATAAAATCTAATTTCAGTTTACTCATCATTTCAATGTTAAATCGAACATCTTCTTTAGTTTCACCGATATTTCCAATTATAAACGATCCAAAAATCATTATATCATTTTGGTGGCAAATCCTGATTGCTTTTTTCACTTTATTGAGCTTATATTGTTTGTTCATAGTATTTAGACTATTTTGCCTGAAACTTTCAAACCCCATGAAAAAGCAAATAAAACCGGCTTTTTTCATCTCCTTAACCATCTCGGGATGATTTGCGACGTCATCTACTCGACTTTGACAAACAAATCTTAACCTAGAATTCAAATGAGATTGTTGAATTAATTTACAGATTTTTATAATTCTTTTACTGTCCAAAGTAAAGTTATCATCTACAAAAAATACGAGATTTTGGGACTCTGGCACTTGATATAGATCTCTAATAACCCGATAAGGAGATTTCATTCGATATTTTCTTTGATAAAATTGAGTAACACAACAAAAATTACAATCAAACGGGCAGCCCCTAGATGTTTCAACAACATCTGCTGGAACCCAAAGATAATGATAGGGGTCATAATCGATTAAATCTTTCTTAGGATAGGGAAGGTCGTCCAAATCTCTTATAAACGGTCGATCTGGATTGTTATGAATTCTTCCATTATTTTTGTATGAAAGTCCTAATATTTCTTCCTTAGGTTTACCATCCATCAATTCTTTAAACGTTTCCTCTCCCTCGCCCCGTACTATCATATCGATACAATCATAATCTTCAATAATATGTTTATCCAATGTGGGATGAAAGCCCCCTATTAAAGTGGGGACATCGTTCCGTTTAGCGATTTTACAAATGTTTAAAACAATTCTATACATATTTGTCATACAAGACATGCCAACAAGGTCAAACTTTCTTATTTTTTTCTCCATCTTGTCTATCCCATATGAATGATCTACATTCAAATCTAAAATTTCAATATCACTATCTGGTGAGGCACCTGCCAAATTCATTAGTGATAATGGTGGGCTACACATTACTTTACCCATTCCCGCATTTATTCTAAATGGCGGATATATTAATAATGTCTTCATTTTTAATCAAGTCAAAATTTCTTTTTATTATTTCACGAATTCTTTTTATGAAGAATCACATGAAGCTTTAAAAACTCACGTTAAGCATAAAAAAAATATTATATTATCATATAATTATATATTATAGATTCCTATAGAAAAAAATAATAAAGAGATAAGGGAAAAATATCTAAATTATAACTTTTTGATTATCTTATAGGCGTCGCTTACGGCATCAACTATCTTTTTGGGGCGCTTACAATCTCCTATCTTCTTAACAATTGGCACTTTTGACTTTATTTCTTTTAATTCTGGTAGGTTTGATTGAACTCCAGTTGAAATTATCAAATCATCGAATGGAATTTCAGTGGATTCACCCTTATATTCCATTATAATTTTATCTTTGGTAATTTGAGTGACTTTAGCCTTAAGATATTTCTGAATATTTTTCTCTTTATTAAAATAATACATTACAACGAATTTTACCATCTGATCTATATTAGCACCTAGTTTTTTCATTTTTTCTATTAGTGATATTTTTTTGTTCTTGGATACGAGATACTCTGAAAGTTCTATTCCGACCATTCCTCCACCTAAAACCACAACATTTTCTCCCACATCAGATTCTTTCTCGAGTATTTCATTAAAAACCTTATAATTTACTTCATTAAGTCCTTGAATGTCTGGAATAATTGGTTTAGAACCCGTAGCCAAAATAACGACATCTGGTTCTATTTTATCGACAAGATCTGGGCTGAGTTCAGTATTAAGACGTAAATCTATCTCTAAATCCTTTAATTTATGTTCATAATATTCCATTATATTGTTTATTTCCTTTTTATATGGTGCTGAGTTTGCTAAATGTAATGTTCCTCCGATTTTATTATCTTTTTCTATTAATATCACATCATGTCCTTTCAATTTTCCGTATTTGGCGGCTGTTAGTCCTCCTGGACCCGCTCCGACTATTAGTATCTTTTTTGGTTCTTTAGTTTTTTCAATTTCAAATTCTGAGTGTAATATATCGGGATTAAATGCGCAAACAATCTCTTTTTGTAAAGCTAGATTATTAATACAGGTATTACAAGCCATACATTTCATGATATCCTTTTTTTTGCCTTCTTTAATCTTATTAACGAAAAAGGGATCACAAATGCTCTGTCTTGCTAGAGCAACCATATCTGCCTTATTATCTTGTAGAATTTGTTCAGCTACATCTGGGTCATTTATTCTCCCAACACCTATTATGGGAACGGACTTAATGACTTTTTTTATTTGAGCGGATAAATTCGTGTGTATTCCCCTAGGAGATGTCATATATGGGATCATTAGATGATCTGGTGTCTCATCTGTAGCCGCAGAAACATTTATAATATCAATACCGAGATCTTCCATCTTTTGGCATACGATTTTTGATTCATTTATATCGAAACCTCCCTCTACATAATCAGAACCGTTAATTCTCATTCCAATAATCATATCATTTCCTACACGCTTTTTTATTTCGTCATAAATTTCTACTAAAAATCTCATTCTATTCTCTAAATTTCCTCCATATTCATCCGTTCTATTATTATGTCTAGGGGATAGAAATTGACTAATCAGATAACCATGTGCCGCATGTATTTCCACACCATCAAAGTTTGCCTTCCTGGCTCTCTCTGCAGCATCGCCGTAATACGTTATAATCTCCTTTATTTCATCTTTTTCAAGTGCTCTTGGATTTTCGGAAGGCAGAAAATTATTTTTAACTCCTGATGGTGAAACAGGTCGATCACCTGTGAATAGTTGAGAAGTTTGAGAACCTGCATGCATGAATTGTATCATGGCGACAGATCCGTTATCTTTTATTGCTTTCGCCAGTTTAGTTAATCCTTCTATTTTATCATCATTATCGATCAACATCATTTTCATAGTAGCTTTGGCAAGTTTATGTATAGCGGTTCCTTCCACGATAATTAGACCCACGCCGCCCTTTGCTCGTAAACTATAATAATTAAGAGTTTTGTCTGATACTGTTCCATTCATATTTCCGAAATGTGTATCAGCAGCTGGCATAACCACTCTATTCCTTACTTCTATATCCTTGACCTTAATTGGTTCCAATAGTTTCATTAAAATCAATCCTTAATTCTCTAAAATCATTAGCTTTTATATAATTCTCTAAATTCTTATCTTTTATTGATTTTAGAATTATCCTATAATTATATTGATTAATTAAGTATTAAAAAATATAAAAAATTTTTATAACGATTCGGTAAATAAAAAGAATATTAATAAATAGATAACTAGGAGGAAACTAAATCCATTTTGCAACCTTTATTCCAAAGACTAGACTTACTATCACTCCTCCTATCATTCCAAAGAGAGGAATTAAATTTATAAAATCTATTGGAACGATAGTCCCAATTAGATAATTCATGATCTGAAAAAAAAACAATATTACATTAATCAAGATCACGATGCCGCTTGCTATTGCAGTTATCAACCCAAAAATAAATGGTAAATACTCGCTTTTCTCATATATTCTTAATCCTACAATGTTTAAAACCAAAATTGCTACACAAAGAACGATTAACACGACATGCATTGGAACATATACAAGTATCATCATTAATAATCCCCCGGGTGAAAGATTAAATTCCACAAATAATAAGATAATTTTTGTGATAGCAAAACCAAGCCCAATACTCCCACCAATCATTGCATTTGTAAATTCTGGATCCTGATATTTCTTCAATTGCTTTCAACCTTTTAATAATCTATTCTAATTTATACTAAAAAATTACATTATTTAAAATTTATTCTTTTATAGGAGTGGAGTGAATCAAAAAAATAAAATAGAAAAATAATCCGATCCAAATTTTAATTTCATTTACCTTTCCATTTTGGTTTCTTTTTTTGTAACCGTGAAAAAGCACCCGTAAAAAAATCCCTTGATTGTAGAAGTTGTGAATTAACAAAACCTTCTAATTGCATCCCATAAGCGGCGTCTTTACCATAGCATGCATTAATCAGCCTTTTACCAAAACCAACAGCTAAGGGTGCACTTTCAATTAATTCATCAGCGAAATTCTCTATCATTCTATCGAGTTCATCGATATTTTTTGCTGTATTATTTAAGATTCCAAGTCTATAGGCTTCAATCCCGTCAAATTTTCGTCCGGTTAAAATTATATCCTTAGCGTTGGCCAATCCAACTAGTCGAACCAAACGAATTGTTCCTCCAACATCTGTTATTATTCCGACCCTCGATTCTGGCATCGTAAAAGTGGCACTCTCTACGCTAAATCTAAAATCGCAAGCACATGCTAACTCAAAACCCGCCCCATAACAATAACCATTAATTCTTGCTATAACTGGTTTTTCTATCATCTCAATTTTTGTAAATATTGGTTGCAACCAAGTGTTTAGCCAAAACCTAAAGTTAGGTGGTTTGAGTGGTGTCTTGAAATCTGAGCTTTTATCTTGTCCTGTCAGCATCTTTAAATCAATGCCCGCAGAAAATGTATCCTCCCCCCCCGTGATTATGATAACTCTGGAGTCATCCTTTTCGACTTCATCCAAGGCTTTATCTAATCCAACAAATACCTTATAATTTAATGCATTTTTTTTATTTAAACGATTTAATTTAATTGTCGTTATTGGTTTCTCTTCATGTCTTTCAATTAAAACTATATCACTCATTTTAATCAACTGATATTTTTTATGTTATCTACTTTTTCTTAGTTTGGGTAAAAATCTTTTTCTTCATTTAAATAAACCGAAAAATTAAAATCTAAGGAAGTAAATACATGTATATAGGAACCCTCATAAATATCTGGGCTATATGACAAGTCCATATTACGTGTATTGATCGCTTGCATGGTTAATACATTGAGGGTTCCTTTATATTAATCTTTCGGTTCTTTATGTTATCATTCTAGAACCTAAAAATAGCATTGAATTATTATTTAGTTTAATACCTGAAATTTCTGTTTAAAAATTAGTTTAGAAGATTAAATCTTCTGTTACTTAATTTTCACCCAA
>SDNL01000100.1 GCA_004524365.1 Promethearchaeota archaeon
GGAACATTCGTTATAATGAAAGAAGCGAAACGGACATTCATTAAGGCAACAATCGTTGGTCAAAACTTCAATATCACAGTTTACCGAACTAACAATTTCCTTTAGTAGAGGGAAATTTCGGGTTAACATAATAGATAAAGTTAAGACCCCATCATCACCAATAATTTCTTGCCACTTTAAGGCTCGGGAAAGAGAATTGATCTCTGAAATAACGGATACTTTAAGTTTTAATTTAGGATGATACGTTTTAGCAAATTTAGCGAGATATGGGTCCGCAATCGTAAGATATTCAACATCCATATCGTCTAACCAATCAAGTTCTTTAAGTGCCTTCGTTTGTTCTTCCGAATTAAACATAGTATAACCAAGACACATTCCATTCCAGAGCCAAGTAAATTTTAGACCCAGATCATGAGCCTTATTAATAAAATCTTCTATCTCTGACTTATTTCGCTTTTCCATCAAGAAGAAAGGTCTTCCAGAACCTGTGAAACTAACATCAAATGTTCCATATAGATCGAAAACGGAATTTAATAAATTTTGATCTTCTTCCAAAAGGTCTAAAAGACTGTTTTTCCAATTACACGCTAAAGAAATTCGCATTTTATTGTTTCACTGCTCCTTTTTCAATTTTTTTTATTTTAGAATTGATAGAATTCATAAGTTCTTCTCGAATCTTCTTTTTATTATTTAAAAGAGAATTTGCATAGGATCTACAATATGAATTTATTTCTTTCTCAGAAGGATAAGAATTTTCATAGGGAAATGAATCACAGAATCTTTGAACAAATTCCGGATCTAATTTCCAGAGAGCTTCCTCAACATTATTCTTAGCCCAATATGCTCCATAAGGTTGAGGTATATTTAGAATATTTGAAAAATTTTCTTCCAATACACCGTTTAGGTAATATTTAAGAATTTTTATGGTTTTTTCTGTTGAAAATCCATTTGTGAAAAGAAGAAAATATTGATATCCCATATTCTTATATAATTCTATATTAAATGGAGAAATCCAGCCTGCTTTGAGTAAATTGATTGGATCTTCCAGTCTATCTTTCCAACAATTCAAAAGTGGATAATCAAACTCGTTTTTAACATCAGATGTTCCTTCTTGGTTTTGAATAATTGGTGAAGTAATTGTTCGGTGACTTTGCAAATTATGATGTTGATACCAATAAACACAACCCCAATTACATCCAAGGTTAAGAGGGAGTATGTAATTTAATTCCTTTTTATTAGCTACCTTATCTTTAAGTTTTGAAAAGTTTCGTAAAGCAGGAAAGGATCTAATTATATCAGGATGTAATGTTAAGAAATCAGAACCCATTTCACTGAAGAGCTTAGCTCGATTAAGTGAAGTGATATACTGTGAATAAGAAACGTATATCTTTTTTGATGGATAATTAGCGTGGATATGACCAATATTATTTGGTGAAGAGACCAGAAAATGTTCATAACCGAGATTAAATAATTTATCATATAAAGATTGAATTGCCTTATATTGGTCTATATGAGCCTCTAAATTTCCTTGACAAGTCGAATCCAAACCAGCGATCGGTATTAATCCATTTGTCTTAGCAAGCTCAGTATATGATTTGAAGTCCTCAAACTCGGGAATTTTTTTCGGAAGTAAAATCGACCCATTCCCAAGAGGATTTTTGGGAACATGGATAATGATATGAGAAACAGGTAAATCTTCTTCTCTTATCCTTGAAATTAGATCTTTATCATAGTTCCCGTCAATTATAAATTTCAATTAAAATTTACACCTCCGAAAATATTCGCGATTAGAAGGAGGGCGTCCTTAAATAAAACATTAATTTTTATTACGTTCATTGTTTCTGTTAGCTTTTATTTTAATTTTTTGATTTGTATCGTTTTTTAATTTAATAAAAATAAAAAAAAAATTAGTTATTAGATAAAGCGTTAATTTCTTTTTCTTGTTTTTCCAATATCATAGGAGTTTGGTCCCAGCCCATATCCTCTGGTAGAGTGAATTGGCGTAAAATCATATAGAGATGTATAAAACCGCTAATTGGAAAATAGAATAGAACACTATAATGCTTATCTGCATATTTACGTACCGCGTTAAATAAGCAGCCGAATTGAAAAAATAAACATATAAGTGCCCATGTCAGAAGATAATATTCTCCAATCAAAAAGAAGAGAATCGAAAACCCTATAACAAGATTCATCCATGAATCCATATTTCCAAAAAGGAACATCGTTAAATTCCGTGCGATAATAATTGGTTTTCCATCTTTTTCTTCATTTTTCATTTCCATCAGTTGCGGAGCATCTAATAAAAATCCTGCCATCCATCGAGTTCTCTGAACCTTTAAGATATCCCAAGAGTTTGGAACATGCTCATAAACTTTTGCCTTAGATGTAAAAAGGATATCAATTCCATCTAGATTTAATAGTTGGGAAAGATATAGATCTTCTGTTAATGAATCTTCATTAAATCCTCCATATTTTCTGAGATATTCTGTCCTAACGGCAAAGTTCCGTCCAAATGAGTATGCTGAAGCACCAATTCGATTCTTGATTTCAAATAAAATTCCTCCGCCAGCAATAGTTGAATAATCAAGTAAAATCGCTCTAGTTAATGCATTTTCTTTCCAATTCTTTACTAATACTGGGCCAATTGTTGCTTTATTTTTTTCATACTGGAACGGGGCGATTAAATATTTCAAAGTATCAGGTGTTAAAACACATCCAGAATCATAGAGTACAAAGATCTCATTGTTAACATATTCTAATCCATAATTTAATGCTGCGGGCTTTCCTCTCTTAGGAATATCTTCTGATAAAATTATCATTTCCAAATCTTTATGCTTTTCAGAAAACATTTTGCAGAAATCCGTAGAATTATCTGTGGAACCACTTGTTACAACAACTATTTGTAGTTTGTCTCTTGGATAGTCTAACTTTGCAATAGAATTTAATGTTCGTTCTAAAAGTATCTTCTCATTTTTCGATGCAATAACGATACTTACTCCCGTATAATAAAATTCTTCAGTGTCATATTTAGTTCCAAAGGAAGCCAGAAAATGGATTCCATAATACATCACCAATCCTGCAAGGATTCCTAATCCGATTATTGGAAAGATACACCACCAATTCATTAACGGATTCAAGAAAAATGCATCAATTAGGGCTTTTACTCCAGACGGCCAAGTGCCTGGGAAAAATATATGGAGCAATATAAAAATTGCTAATAATATACTCACGTATGGTATTATTTTTGTTATTTTCATCTTTCAACACTTTATTTTTTTTGTTTTTCTGTTTGTTTAAATATTTGTTCATTTGAGTTTCCTATCTCTCCGGTTTGATGGTCTAATTCTTTTAGTTTCTTAAAGCTATACCTTCCTAATTGGATACTGGACAAAACCATAATAGCCATTAAGATAAACTGCGAGATTAATATAGTCCATGTAGTTACCCCGGTATGTGTAGATGCCCAAAGAGAAGTAGCTTCAGGATTAATCACATAAGTAATTAAAACTGAAAAGCTAGAAATTCCATAAATCATAAAAGATGTTGCAATGAGCATTATTCGGACAGGGCGTTCTCCAATAAATGGCTTTAATTCGTGTAATCCTAATCCCTCATGTCTTGCTCTCATATATTCATAAATCTGAATTAGAAAACAGTTCGTCCATACGACCCACTCAAAATCAAGTCCAAAACCAGAAATAATTAATATATTGCCAGGGATTAGCCCTACTAGCATTAATATATCACTAATCCTATCTATCACATTGTCAAACCAAGCTCCAGTTTTAGATTTGATCCCAAGTAGTCGAGCCATTGCTCCATCGATTCCATCAATAATTCCCGTAAATAGCACTAGAAATGCTAGAGGAATAAACCATGAACCATACATAGGCTGAATAGTGAATAAATCAAGTCCGTGACCTTGTATAACCATATAAACCCCATAGAATATAAAAAAGGATGAAATCAAGTTAATTAATGAAACTTTATTTGGAGTGAGCCCAAGTTTCATAAATAATTTTGCGCCTTTATAGGTTGCTGGCATGTAAAATATTCCAGTAGGCTCTTTTTTCATTGTTTCAAATTGCTTTTCCAATTTATGGCCTTGTCCGTGGTCCATTAACCAATCCTTCATGAATTCATCTAATGTCATAAATTTCTCTTCTTTATATTCATTCGAAAAGCCACTAAAAAGTATAAGTATCAATAGGCAAAGGAGAACAACCGGAAAGATAATTTCAATTATTATATCTATCATTTAAATCCTCCAAAATTTTTGTTTTAGATTTATAAAAAAATAGTTTAATTCTATTTCGAATTACTGATAAAAAGACAACAGTAATAAGAAACGGAGTTTCACACATATGAGTAAAATAAAGTTCCCAATCGCAGTCTTTTCTACTGAAATTAGGAGTAATTGTGTGAGCGTAAAATATTAGGTGAGAATGTAAAAAAATTTTAAAAGTAAAGATGATAAGGAGAAATGATTTGAAAAAATTAATCAGCGCCTTAGAAATGTAATAGTTTTTGATTATAGAATTATTGCAAATATATAATAAATAAGAACTCGTAATAAGAAAATCTAGTATTTGATTAGAAGGAGGATAATTATTATCTGATACTTTATATAGGGATTGATAAGAAAAAGAAGGTAATAAAGAGATAAAATATTTCATTAACGTGTTTTTATAGGGATAATAAGATCTTTTAGAAAGATCCGTGATAGATCTTACTTCATATTGCCGTTCAGAGAAAGGAACAGCATTATTTTGAATATCAAAATCATATTCTTGTAAGGTAAATGTAAATTCATCTGGAGAAGAATAAATTATTCTAGAGTCTATTGCCTTATTCTTTTCAGAAGGACTATTTTGAGAGTTTGAATAATAGATCAAGTCATAATCCATCACATCTTCGCTTTCATTTATGATTTTCTTTACAAAGGAATGATATAAAATTCCATCAAGATAAGCAAGTATATTACAGAAGAGGATTATATCAAGTAAATTACCTAAACTAAATTGAATGAGATTCTCCTTTAATGGTATAATTTCAAGAAGATTTATGGAAGAAAACCAAGGAAAAAAAAGGGAATTGCCGGATCCAAAATACCCATGGAAAAGATAAGTAAACTGGGGTAAAGTACTTAAATGATTAAAAAATAATATAAGTGGTAAATAAGAGAGAAAAACACTGATTAAGAGAATAATTTTAATCCATTTTGCTCGCTTACTTCGATACATCTTTTTTACCAGTATTTTTAAAAACGTAAAAGTATGATAATTTCTTTTAAAATACTATACTTTAAAAAGTTAATTATTGTTTTAAAAGGAATTTTAGACTAAATCAAGACATTGTGGATATTGTCATGATACATTTATAAGAATGATCTTATTAATAGAAATCTAAAAAAATTATTCCTCACTAATATCTTCGGGCACATTATAATCTAACTTTTTTATAATGCTTGACCAAGAATTTTTAATCTTTTTTATAGAATGCTCATCCAAGATATATTTATTCTTTTTATAACTTTTTCGAGAATCTATATATGCTTTAAAACGTTCCTCATTCTCTTGAAAACCATCTATGTTAAGTTTACCGTAAATACGCTCTACCAAATCGAGAGGATCTCTTTGTAATTCAGAGAATCGTACTTCAATTAAATTACCTTCTGGGATTAATTCTTTATCTTCAAAATAACTTTCCATCATCATTTTATAAATTAACCTTAAGTTCTTATCTATTTCTTCATCCGAGATAGTTTGCAGAATAAAATATTTAATAGCAGTATCATAAAAGTTAACCATTGAGGGATATATTACATAAGGGTTTCTCGAGATGAAAATAAATTTAGCATCGGGGAACATTTCTAATAATACAGGAATCCGAGCGGTATGTGAAGGGTTTTTAAGAATTAGCCTCCTCCCGTGCATGTAATAGGTTGCCTTTTTTAACAGATTCACATAAGTTTCCATCCATTTGTCTTGGATTCCATCTTTAATACCTTCAAACATCACATATCGATAAAAATGTTCAATCATCTTTCTGGGAAAGTAAAACGCATTATAAAAGGAATACATGGATAAATTACTCATGGTGAGCTCATCCTCTTGAGGTTTTAATGTTCCCAATTTCATATTATCCATTGGTCGCTTTTCAGGTAAAAAGAAGTCTAAAAACTTTTTGAATACATTAGTAGTAATAAAAGAACTGGGAAAGGTTGCTTGAAGCATGGAAATAAACCCAAATTTGTTATCTTGGATTAGAATATTATGAAGATGCGTTGTACCGCTTCTCCAGTGTCCAATAATGAAAATAGGAGGCTCTGATATCTCAGTATCCTTAATAATTTTCCTCAAGCGAAATTTCTCATAGATTCTAAACTCAACGCCAACAATACTCAAAAGAGAAATAAATACAACCCTAGCAATATAACGTATAGAAAAAAATCCATTCTTAAAGAGAAGTTTCAACCAGTTAGTTAAAGAGGTGCCTAGAGCAGGACTAAGCTTTACTTCATTAGTGAACCTTCCAAAGAATTGTTTAATATCAAACATGTCAAAGCCTCGATAAATTTAAAATTATTAATTAAAGAAAGAATGAAAAACTTTTGAAAAAATTAAATAATAGCTTTAATTCATTGAAGTCTTGATTGAATCAAATATATTAACTTATTAATATATTTTGTTTGTTGTATCCGACATACTCTTTTCACTTGTTTATAATTATAGGTATCGGCGAGTGCATAAAGATAAGAAAGATTATAAAGAATCGATACATTCTCATTATTTGTTTGAAATAAGGAGCCTAATTCCTTTTCTATTTGGAGTTCACTAATATCTTTATTTTTTCGTTTAATTCTTTCGCGGATGATTTGTAAAAGATTTTCAAAATGAATTTCTCGAATTTTTGAAATAATAGTGCCCATAAAAATAGTATAAAGCACTACTTGACTTTCTTTAGAATTACTAAGATTTCCTTCTAGACGACTGAAACGTGATTTTAACTCTATATAAGTCTCTTCTATAAGAGATTCAGTAATTCCGCTCACTTTGATAAATTTCTTAAGAAATTGGTGATATTTTCGGTTTAAAAATAATTCAAGATTTTTATTAAATAAGCTCTTAAATTTCGAAATGATTTGACCAGAGTATTGAATCTTTACTCTGATTTCGGGAGTTCTCCCCATAATGGTATCCTTTCCTTCAATATAAAACTGCTGTCTAACCAAATTATCTGTTGCGTTATAAAGGCTCGGAATTATCTCAGTATTTTGAATCATAATCTCTCCTTAACCATAAATAGTAAATAAAGATCTCACTATAAATAAATATAGATTATAGCTTTAAAAAACTTTATTTCTTAACTTCGTGAAATCTTTAGCAGATTTGATATCATTGGAATTCTAAAATAAAACTTTGAATCATATCTTAGTCAAATCTTTTAGAGAATCGACTATGTAATCTGGTTGAAATTTCCACTCTTCATAATTATAAGAGTGAAGATTTTCTTTGCGTTTTACAAGGCAAGATTCAATCTTAGCATTTTTTGCTGCAGCAATATCAGTGACAGAATCGCCTACCATTATAATGTTTGA
>SDNL01000101.1 GCA_004524365.1 Promethearchaeota archaeon
CGGCTTTTGTCATTCTTTCGGGATCATCTCTATTTGTTGTAAAATAAAATTCAAATCCTCCAGGTATATAGGGGAAAATAACATAAAATGGCCCCTTTTTAATCAGTTTTCCCTTATAAATCATATCGTTCAAAATTTCTTTTAATTTCTCTTTAGGAATGTTTGTTTTTCTCCTAATCCTCCAACTTAATGTTGGCCCTAAAGGCTTTTTAAATCCTTTCACGATAATAAAAACTTCAGTAGGAGTATACATGTTAGTTAATAGTTTCGATGTGGTTTCACTTTTAGGTAGTTTTAAACTATTTTCAGGGCTTAGAAACACTCGAAGATCCTCATAAAGTTGAGTTTTATCAAACTCAGTGTAATCATTTATATTACTATTTTGAGTCAAAAATATCACATATAATTTTTATAATCAATAATCAATCTCTAAATTTATAAATACTTATGATTCAAAAAAAGAATGAGGGATTTTAGATTAAAATTAGTTAGTTTAATATCTTATCATAATAAGATCTCAAAGTTTACTTTTTTTTAAAGAATTGAAGCAAATTTCAAATTTTTAAAAATTTATTCCCCCTATTCATTTAAGGATTTGATAGAAATAAAAAAAAGATAATTTCAATTTCATTGAAACTATCAAGCTTGTTGTCAGAAAGATTTTAAAAAATTATTATCTTAAATTTGATAGATTAATTTAACACTTCATATCAATATTTCTTTAAGAAGATATATAATGCATTAAAGTTGATCCAAATCATTATATAACTCAATCCAATCCATTCAAAAATTGACATTTATTTGTAAATTAAAATACCACTCCAAAAATATAACTAATATAACTATCTCATATTTTATGATTTATTAATGTTTACTTAAGGGAAATGCGTCCCACTATTTTCCCACAAAGTTTATATTTTTATTTGGATATATTTATCTAAGAAATATAAATTTAGGAGTTGAAATATAAAAAAAATTGGAGGTTATTTTAAATTCAAAAAGAGGTTATATTATTTCCTGGCTGTATGATTAGTTATAGATTGCCATTTATAGAAGTTTCAGTAAAAAATATCCTTGAATTTTTAGATATTGAATATATTGAATCAAATAAGTTTTCTTGTTGTCCAGAACCTAATGGAATTAAAAATTCTAATGAATTTATCTATAATATAACAGCCGCAAGGAATTTATCAATTGCGGAACAGATATCACTAGATATATTAACTCCGTGTAATGGATGTTTTGAAACCTTAAAGGGAATTAGAAGTGTAATTAAATCAAATCATCATTTACGGGATAAAATTAATCATTATTTAGAGAAGATTGAATATCATTGTGAGGGAAAATCCGATATTTTTCATCTTGTGGAATTCTTTCATAAATATCATAGGGAAAAAATAAAACAACAAATAAAATATCCCTTATCAGGGTTAAAGATAGCAGTTCATTATGGATGTCATTTCTTAAGACCTAGTAATAAAATTCAAATGGATGATCCTATGAAACCCCATATTTTTGATGAATTAATTGAAGATCTTGGAGCAAAAAGTATAGATTATATTCAAAAAATGGAATGCTGTGGAGGAAGTCTAGAAAGAGCTGGTAATCCCGATACCGCATTAGAAATGGTTCATTCAAAATTAGAAAATATTAAAGATGTTGGTGCAGATGCAATAGTAGTGGGCTGCCCTCAATGTTTTATCCAATTTGATCATTTACAAAGAGAACTTAAAAAACTAGACTATGAATTTGATATACCTGTTTTTTATTATTCAGAATTACTCTGTATTGCATTAGGTATAGATATTAAAGAATTTATTACTAAATATCATAGAACGCCGGTTGAGAGTATTTTTAGAAAAATAGATATGATTTACCAAAGGAATAGAGAAATAGAGAAATACTTTGATTTAGAATTTTTGAAAGAATGTTATTTTTGTGGAGCGTGCAATAGTGATTGCCCTGTCGCAAAATATATGCCACAAACCTTTAATCCGAAAGAAATAATCGGAAAGATCTTAAAGGGACAACTGAATAAAATTGTAAGAGATCCCTCTATCTGGTTATGCCTTGACTGTTATGTTTGCTATGAATTATGTCCTATGAGGATAGGTTTAGTGGATGTTTTTACAACTCTTAGAAACTTAGCAAAAGAATTAGATATAACCGTTAAAGGTTTCGAAAAAGAATTTGATGCTTTTAAGAGGATGGGAACAGTTGCAAAATTTTCAAGGTCAGCAAGGAAGAGAGTTGGTTTAAATGCCAAAAAACCAAAAATACAAGATTTAAAAAGATTAATTATTAAAATTGATGGAGAGCATTAAAAAATAACAAAATGGGATAAATAAGTGAAATGGAATAATTATACATCTTTAGTGGAAAAGTTTAGAAACCAACGTGTATTTGATGGATGCGGCATATCAGGATATATCAATTTAGACAAAAAAAGAGATAATGGAGAACAAATCATTGATATGTTGAGTATTTTAAGTGAAAGAGAAAATGGGTTAGGTGCTGGATTTGCGGGTTATGGAATATATCCAAAATATAAAGAATATTATGCACTCCATCTTCTAATAGATGATGAAGACAGTAAAGAAAATTTAATAAGATACCTAGGTGATTTTGGTAATATAATTCAATCGGAGCCTATACCTACCAAAATTCCACCTAATGTTAACAATCCCCCCATAACTTGGAGAATTTTTTATGAACCAAAACATAAAGAAAGTATCTCTGATGATGCCCAAATGGTTAGATTGATTATGAAGCTAAATGATACTTTTGATGGGGTTTTTGTTATATCATCTGGAAAAAATATGGGTGTTTTTAAAGGCAATGGATGGTCTCATGAAATTGCCGATTTTTATCAAATTAAAGATTATAAAGCTTATATGTGGTTAGCGCATTCTCGCTTTCCTACGAATACACCTGGTTGGTGGGGTGGAGCTCATCCATTTAATTTATTAGGAACTAGTGTTGTTCACAATGGAGAAATAACTTCTTATGGGACCAACATGAGATATTTAGAATCTTTCGGTTATAAATGTACTTTATTTACTGATACAGAAGTTATTGCTTATTTATTTGATTTATTAATTAGAAAACAAAAAATACCCATACCTATTACAACTATTGCATTAGCACCACCTCTCTTTACCACTATCGAGAACATGGAACAAAAATATCAAATTGCTCTCAAAAATATTCGCGCTACCTACAGATCTGCGATGTTAAATGGGCCATTTTCGATTGTTGTCGGACTAAACTATCCTAAACCTACATTAATAGGATTATCTGATAGAAAAAAATTACGACCGCTTGTTGCAGCTATCTCTAATGATGAAAATTCAGTGTTCTTAAGTAGTGAAGAAGCTTCATTTAAAAGACTAAAATTATGTGAAGATTATAATTTTAAGAGAATATGGCACCCGAAAAGTGGAACAGCGATAATTGCACAAGTGGGTAAAGGATTACTCAGAGACGGAAGAGAAAGTCCATTTGAAAAAATTAATTTAAAAGTAGAGGGGACTATAGGAGGTTAATAAATTGTCGTTATCTCATAATTTCCCATCTTATTTCCATATTAAAGTGGATAGAGAGATTTGTCGGAAATGCAAACGCTGTACCAACCACTGTTCTTATAATGCTCTTTCATTCAATGGAGAACAAATAGTCTCTGATGATTCAAAGTGTGTATCTTGTCAGAGATGTGTAGCAATGTGTCCCTCAGGTGCAATTAGAATTGAAAAAAATGATTCCTATCTGCCACCTCATGGCAACTATACTCAGAGGATACGGAATATCATCTGGTCTCAATCTGGAAACGGAGGTGTTTTACTCTCAGCAACAGGAAATGATCGTCCAATAAGAAGTATTTTTGATGATTTACTTCTTGATGCATGTCAAGTAACTAATCCAAGTATAGATCCATTAAGAGAAACTATTGAAACCAAGGTATTTTTCGGAAGAAAGCCTAAAAAGATTGTATTTTCTGAAGATCTTGAAGATCCCAATAATATTTCATTAAAAACAGAATTCATGCCAAATTTTGAAATTGATTCCCCTATTATGATTGGACATATGAGTTTAGGATCAATAAGTTATAATGCTTGCATGGCAATTTACCAAGCGGCTAAAAAGCTTAATATATTAGCAGGTTCTGGAGAGGGAGGGCTTCATCAAGATTTTTATGAATATGGGCCAAATATCATAACCGAGATTGCATCTGGTCGTTTTGGAGTTGATATAAATTATTTACAGAATGCTGCCGGAATAGAGATAAAAATAGGACAAGGAGCAAAACCTGGTCATGGTGGACATTTACCCGGAGAGAAGGTAAATTCCTTAATTTCTCAAACGAGGATGATTCCCAAAGGATCAGATGCTCTTTCACCATATCCTCATCATGATATATATTCTATAGAGGATCTCGCGCAATTAATATCCGCGTTAAAAGAGGCAACACGTTATACGGTTCCAATAGGAGTTAAAATCGCCGCAGTGCATAATTCAGCACCAATTGCGGTTGGTATTGTAAGAGGTGGTGCCGATTTCCTAACAATAGATGGATTTCGAGGAGGAACAGGAGCTGCTCCCAGAATTATTAGAGATCATGCTGGGATCCCTATAGAGTTAGCGATTGCTGCAGTTGATTCACGACTCAGAGAAGAAAATCTTCGGGATGAGGTGACTTTAGTTGCAGGAGGGTCAATCAGATATTCAGCAGACTTAATCAAAGCAATTGCGTTGGGCGCTGATGTTGGAATGTGTTGTATGCCAGTTTTAATTGCAATGGGCTGTCGAGTATGTCAACAATGTTTTAGAGGGCTCTGTTCTTGGGGGATTGCAACTCAACAAGAATATCTTGTAAAAAGATTAGATATCGATGTTGCCCGAAATCGGATTATTAATTTATTTCATAGCTGGAATGAAGAACTAAAAGAAGTGTTAGGAGCGATGGGTATTGATTCGGTAGAATCACTAAGATCTAACCGAGATCGATTAAGATATATTGGCCCAAATCCAAAGATCGCGGATATATTAGGTGTTAAGCATGCTGGAGAATAGAAATCAGGAAAAAAATATGATAGAAAATATAAAAATAGAATATAGAAAAGAAAATTCAGCAGAATTTGAGATAAATGCTGCTCCAAATGGAAATCCTTTAAATTATAAAATATTAAATGAAAAAATATATCAAATAATAAAAAAAGGTTATACTAAGGTCGTTCTAAATAATGTATGTGGTCAGAGATTTATAGGTGCTTCTTTACAAGGACAATTGAAAATTGAAATCAATGGACTTCCTGGGAATGATCTCGGGATATTTATGGATGGACCAGAAATAATTGTAAATGGCAATAGCGAAGATCAAATTGGTAATACGATGAATAATGGAAAAATAATTATTCATGGAGATGGAGGAGATGTAATTGGGTTATCTGCTCGTGGAGGAAAAATATATGTAAAAAAAGATGTTGGATATCGAGTAGGAATCCATATTAAAGAATTTGAGCATAAATTTCCTGTATTGTTAATAGGAGGAACAGCTAAAGATTTTTTGGGAGAATACATGGCTGGGGGATTAATAATTGTATTAGGATTAGAATTTAAATCTGATGGAACAGTTTCGGAGAGTAAGTATCCTATCTGTGGAGAAGGATTAGGTACAGGAATACATAGAGGAAAAATTATCCTTCGAACGGTGGAAGATTTAGGATCCAGATTGGGAGTTGGTGCGAAAGTGTATGATTTAAAAAAAGAAACAGAAAAAACTATTAAGCCTTATATTAAAGAATTCTGTGATACTTTCAAGATTAATCCCGATATAATAAATCTAAAACCATATCAAATAGTAAAACCAATATCAAAACGACCATTCGGAGGAAATTTTTGCGGAAACCTAATATAAGCTGTCTTTAGATGAGAAAAATATCGCCGAAGGATTTGAATTTTGAAAGATCCATAATTAATTCAAGAAT
Organism: Promethearchaeota archaeon; assembly: GCA_004524365.1. Classification (GTDB taxonomy): domain Archaea; phylum Asgardarchaeota; class Lokiarchaeia; order Sigyniarchaeales; family SOKP01; genus TEKIR-8. The sequence continues at coordinate 5,985 of SDNL01000101.1, forward strand.
TAAATGAACCAATTATAATTAGTTCTTAATAAAAATAATCTATGAGAAAAATCTTCACTTTTTCTTAAAGATATCACAAAATATATTTAATAATAAAGATATGAAAAGCTTAAATTACTTCTATTTTTAAGTTTAATATTTTCCGTTCTCAAATTTCAACTAAATTGAGTAATGGCAACCGTATTATGTCCCTAATTATGTATTAGTTTTTAACCTTACATTGAACGAGGCGACCGATATACCCTCCACTCAAGAATATCTTAATGAGAATTATCCAAAAAAGTTATCTTCTATTAGCTACAGTAATATTCCTAACTTGATTACATTTAAAGTTTGGACTAAAAGTGCTCAAGAAACCAAAATTATTCAAGATAATTTACAGAAAGAAGGTTTTAAAGATGTAGCTCCACATATTATTTTAGAGTAAGAATATTATGATGGCTGGATAGATCAATTACTAAGATCTTATTGACATTATAGTTAAATTCCTCTAATTTTTAACTGAATACGAAATATATTGGGATCAGATTGTAACCTTTTAATACTTCATAAAACATTACTTCGAAGTAAATGATATATCTCTATGTTTTTTCTGAATTATTTAATTTACCTTTAAAAAGATCTGAGAAAGTACTTTCTTCCTTTATGATATTTAGAATTAAATGTGTATTAGTTCTTATCACATATTCATAGGAATTAATATCCTTCACTAATTTGCTTAGATCTTCCCTCGCTCTAAATCTCGCGAATATTAACGCATCATATTCTCCTGTGATATCATAGACACCAAAAACATTAGGGTTTTTAGCAATATCTTCTTCAACTTCAAGCATCTTTCCTTTTGAAATGGTCAATTCAATTAATGCTATAATATCCAATCCTAACTTTTCATAATCAATTGTTATTCCATAATGTTTTATTATTCCCTTAGTTTCTAAATATTCAATATGCCTTTTTATAGTAACAGGAGATTTATCAAGAGTTTTTGATAAACTCCTGAAAGAAAGACGCCCATCTTCGCTTAATTCCTTTAGTATTTGCCAATCCCAATCTTCTAATTTGATTTGATCATTCATATAAATTTTTAAGCATTTTTTCAAATTCCTTATTGATCATTTGTTTTAATCATTTTTAAGTTTTGTGATCAAATTTTTACTTATCTTTTTGTCGGATGTAATGAATGACCAGATTTATATATTTTGTTTAACTAAATGATCTTAATTATATTAAAAAATTAAACAAATAATTAAAAATAATTATGATTGATAAAGAGGATCCTCATCGAAAGGAGATATGTGAAAAAGTTATAGAGACCGTAAAGGAATGTGATATTAAATTTATATATCTTCAATTCACAGATATCCATGGGCTTATAAAATCTTTTGAAATTAATTCAAAACGGATTGAAGATTTTATGGAAATGGGAGAGAATTTTGATGGATCAAGCATTACAGGTTATGGAGCAATAGAAGAAAGTGATAAAGTTGCTGTTCCTGATCCCAGTACGTTCCATATTTTGCCTTGGAGAAAAGAAAATAAAGTCGCTCGAGTAATTTGCGACATTTATAAACCCGATGGGGATAGATATGAAGGAGATCCCAGATA
>SDNL01000102.1 GCA_004524365.1 Promethearchaeota archaeon
CTTTTTATCGGAAATATTGAGCATACAAAAGATGAAGAAGATGATAAATTTACTCCAAAAGAGCTGAAAGCAATAAAAAGATTTGTAGGAGAAGGAGGGGGATTGTTTTTGACCAGTAGTGCTGGGGGAGATAAAGATATACCGATGAAAGACGGATCATTAAGAGTTTTATACAAATTAACTGGAGTTAAAAGGTTTTGGAACGGAATTATCAAAGAAGGTAAACCAAACTTTCGCGTAAAGAAACATAATTTACTTTTTACAGACCTCTACACTCATCCTATTACAAAGGGTGTAGGAGAAATTATTCTTCCTAATTGTACGTTCTTTACTACTGAATCAAGTTCTGGTCTCGTCGAAGATTTAATGACCACATCAGGGAAAACTAAGTTCAAATATTATACTGATGAAAACATCGAGCGAATTGGAGCCGTACCCGTGGCAGTTATTTCTGAATTCTATAATGGGAGGGCGTTTACTATTGGGTCTTCAGACTTTCTTCTAGAAGATACCGAATACGGAATAGATGGGGGAGACAATCTTAAATTCGTGGAAAATATCATTAAATGGCTCAGTTTCGAAACATAAAGAATAAATTTTATATCCTATTTTTAAAATCTCTTTTAAAAATTTAAACTAAGATTTTTAAAGAATTCACAACTGTTTATATTCTAATTCCTTTAAATCATAAACAAAAGCATTAAATAGAGAATAAATTATAAATTATTTAAAGTGGATTAACAATGTCATTTAGATTCCTTAGACCTGATTCAGTTTCAGCTTGGCACAATGAAGAAATTCAAACACGTTTTTCTCGATATCGAGATATTATTGATGACAAAGAAATGGCTCGCTATTTAATTGCTAAAACTCTTCATTGTGAATATGACCCCGATGATTCATTGCAAAAATTAGTAAAAGAATTTCAATTAAAAGCCAATGAATTTGAAAATCTTCTTAAAATTGAAAGGGAGCAATTAGAGCAGAGAGAAAAGGTTGAAAAGAATTTTATTTCATTAGCAGAATTGATTGCAAAAAAATATTTAGAGAATTGTATTTTTTGCGAGCGTAGGTGTGAAGTTAATAGAGTTGAAGGTGAAAAGGGCTTTTGTTTGATACCACAAGATTCCTATATAACGTCTGCGTTTTTACATCACGGAGAAGAAAGTGTATTAGTACCATCAGGAACAATCTTTTTTCAAGGATGTAATTTTGCTTGTGTATTCTGTCAAAATTTTGATATTTCCCAATCATGGAAAGGGAAAAGAGAGATTTCCAGTATTGCGCAACAAGTAGATCCTAAATCTCTAGCGGGGCTTGCAGAACGGTTAGCTGATAAAGGTGCACTAAATATCAACTACGTGGGAGGAGATCCTATCCCAAATATTCATACAATTATCGGTAGCTTACAACATCAAACATCTAATATTACGCAACTATGGAATTCTAATTTTTATTTAACAGATGAAGCTTTAACGCTTTTAATTCATTTAATGGATTTCTGGCTTCCAGACTTTAAATACGGAAATAATGACTGCGCTGAAAAATATTCTGGAATTGAAAGGTATTATGATGTCTTAACACGAAATTTAAAGAGAATCCATGATGAAGGAAGTGGTGAAATTATCATTAGACACTTAGTTATGCCGAACCATATTGATTGTTGCTCCAAACCTATTTTGGATTATGTGGTAGAAGAGATACCCAATTCTGTCGTTAATATTATGGGGCAATATCGACCTGTTTATCATACCAACCGATTTGAAGAGATAAATCGTCATCCAACCTCTAAGGAAATGAAAGAAGTTAAAAATTATGCTAATAAGTTGGGGATATTATGGAAACCTGTTTCATAATTTAATTTTTTATCAAAATCAAAGAAATGGAAAAGTATCATAGAGTTTTCTTTTCGACCTTAGAAATTAAATCCAAAATAAAAATGAAAGATTTATAGGTTAATTCTTTAGAAAAATCTATAAATTATCAAAAATTTTTATACTAAACTGATAACATTAGAGAATAGGAAAACTAAAATGTCTGAGAATGAAGATAAAGAACCCGAATCGTCTGAGGAAGAAGGAAAAACGATTGAAGAGAAAATGAGAGCTGATGAAGAAAAGCGAAAACGTTTTGAAGGAAAAGAAATTGAAGATGGCGATTTTGTTATTGTCAAGATAACTGGGAAAACGAAACGCGGGAATGTGTTTCGGGTTTCTTCTGAAGAAGACGCTAAAAAGGCGGGAATTTTTGATGAAAATGAAGCTAGACAAGGACAATACACTCCTGATTTTGTAATAGTTGGAGAAAAAGGCTTTTTAAACGAAGGTTTAATGGAAACAATAGAGAATATGAAATATTTTGAGAAAAAATCTGTGCGATTACCTCCCGAAAAAGCTTTTGGAAAACGTGTTCCAGATAAGATTGAAAGAATTGGATTAGCTAAATTTAGGCGTATGAATCAAGGAAAGCCTCCAGAAATAGGACAAGAATTTACGAGACGTACACAACAAGGAGCTCAGAGAGGAACTGTACGAAATATTGTACAAGGAAAAGTTATTGTTGATTATAATCATCCTTTAGCAGGACAATATCTCGATTATAATATAGAAATCTTGGATAAAGTTGAAAATTTTGATAAGAAAATCGAATATTTTCTAATTAATAAAGGCGTACCCCCTGCTAATGTAGAAGATTTTAAAATCAATTATATTGAAGATGATAAAACCATAGAAATCACCATACCTAAAATGTATCTCTTCCAAAATATTACTTACATGAAATTTGGCTTAGCAATGGACCTACAAAATCATCTATCTGATAAAATTGATGATGTTAAATTTATTGAAGTTTTCGAAAAGATGCCAACACCGGGAGTCGGAGGGGGAGCAGGAGCCGCCGAGCTGGAAGAATCGGTGATGGAAAAGGTTAAGGAATTTGATGAGGAACAAGGGGAAGAAAAGGAAGCAGAGGAAGAGGGAGAAGAAGCAGAATCCGAAGAAACAGAAGAAAAAGATTAACCTTCTTTACTTTAATTTAGATTTACTTAATTAATTTAATATCCTAATATAATCCTTTTTTAATCATAATTCTTTTTATCTAATCATATTATTAATAGTTAGATAGGATATAACTTGAACTTAAGTCAACAAAAAATCTATTTCATTATTTCTCCCCATATAAATTATTATCATAGCTATCGTGGAGATTCAAGAGGTATAGATGGATTTGGGAAAGATCTCGATTTAATGCGTGCGATTTTGGATAAATTAGATGAGATTGAGGATAGAGGGCTTTGTGGGGGGAACATACCAGTTACATGGGATTATTCGGATACTTTCTGGTCAATTCAATTACAAAAAGAATTCCAGCAAGATATACTGGATAGGGTGATTGAAAGATGCAGAGGAGAAAAGGATGAGGTATTAATTGGAACTTGGGGAAATGTTGGACTTCCATTTTTAGATACGGAAGAGTTTCTTCAAAATTTTGAATGGTTAATGGAGAATGAAATGGGTATTGGATTAGAACAGCTTTTTCCTGGCAGAATTGCACCTTATTTGCGTGCTCAAGAGACAATGTTTACACAGGGCATGATTGAACTATATAACAAATGTGGGATCGAAGGGGTGTGCAATTATTACTCTGTATATGAATTTGATGTGGGTCGTCCACTTATTTATCCTAGACTTACTCCCAACCAGAGATATGGTTTAACCAAATTCAAATCAACAATCTCTGAAGCCTCATGTCTAATGATTCCTATGTATGCATTTGGTGATATTCTTGATTTTTGCTCCATTAAACGTTGGTTTAAAATAATACGCAAAATGCAAAAGAGAAAAGAAATTACGGGACATGCTTTATTGTTTTTTAATTTTGATATGGATTATGAAAATTGGATTGGGGTAAATTTACCAAAATTTTTGCAATGGATGCCAAATACACGAGGTTTAGAAGAGTTTGCAGAAGCTGTTGATGAATTGGAGTATGTTGAATTTGCAAATTTAATTGATACCATTCCTAAATTAAAAGTTCATGGAGAAACATATATTCGACAGGATATTGCTGATGGATACTGGAATGGTTATTATAATTGGGCTCAAAAGTATAATAATACCAAGTTTTGGACAGTCGGCCAGAGAGCAAGATGGTTAAAATCTGCTGCTAACACTTTAATAAGCGAAAATGTTATTAAAGAGAGCGAAGAAAAAGTAAATGAAAAACTTTATGGAGAAAATGACAAATCTAATTCCTATTTAAAAAATAAGATTTTATTTGCTTCAACAACTAATTTTGGATTAGCATTGCCATTTCAACACCCTCACAGAAGGAAGACGGCTATGAAATATGGTCTAAGTGCTTTTAATGCTTCAAAGGATGCGATGGAAGATATTCTTGACGAATTTAGTGAAAGAATAACAAAGGAAAATTTGCATGATAAAAATATTCTATTCATCCAGCCTATCATCAATCGGGGACGTTCAGAGAGAGAACATATAGAGATATCTTCACCCATCTTAATAAATTATGAATTTAGTAAGGATATTTATGATAAGTTGAGGAATGAAAAGAAAGGAATAAAATTAATTAATCCTTCTTCAAATGCTGAAGATATTCAATTTAAATTAAATAAAAGTGAAAAAAATAATCATTATATATTAGAAGCTATTCTTCCCCCAATCTTCTTTAACAATTCATCTAAAGAAACCCCATATCTCATTATAGAAGGAACAAATGATAGAAAAAAATATGAAGACAAAACTCTAATTGCTACACAGAAAATCTTAAAAAATGAACACCTTCAAATTGAAATTAATGAAAAGGGATTTATTAAAAGTGTTAAATTCCAAGGAAAAGAGTTTGCTTGTTCACGATTCTTAGAATCTGCTGTTACATATGGTCCTTCTGGGGATGAAAAGCGGTATTCTCCAGAAAACCAGAAAGTTGAAATATTGAATGAAGGAATAAATAACATCTCTACCTCTTTGAAATTTTATTCCAAATTCGAAATATTACCAGGAAAAGAAGTAAAATCTGAAATGAATCTAAAGTTATATAGAGATTTACCATACATATTTATTCAAGTTCAGATGAACCTTCCAGAGATTAAAGGAAAGACGACTAGTGAAGATGGTGTGGAATTCGTGAAGGAAGCATTTAACGAAAAGTGGAAGGAAATAATGCCTTGTGAAATTAAGCCACAAATTTTTGGAAAAGATGATTACTTAAGAATTTGGAAGAAGAATTTCTTGGGAGTCGTAGATTACTTCGATCTTAATATGAAGTTAGTAGATGACAAAAATGCGGATATTGATTGTTTAGTCTCAAATATTTCTGATGGATGGATGGGGCTTTCAAATCAGAAAAGAGGAATGGTAGTCGGTTTTAATTCATTAAAAGCTGCAAATTTTGCATTTGCTCCTATCAAGGTTCGAGATAATGGATTTAAAGATTGTGGAGAAAATTTCCAACAAATAAGGATAAACCCTTTTGGAACCTATTTCGGTCGTTCATTTCATTATTGGACGGAAGGAAATGAACATGCGCAGAAATTGTTACCAAAAATGATGAGATTAAAAAAATCCACTGCCCCCACCTTTAGCGGAAAGACTGTTTCATTTGAATTAATTTTATGTCCTTATGAGGGAGATTGCCCCCCAGAGAGTGTTCAATCTATGGTAGATAATTATTCTTTTTCGCCATTGCTTCTATTAAAACCTAAAAATAAAGAAAAATTGTACCATAATTTTCAGAAATATAATAAACACGCTAAAGCCCTAATTAAACAATATGAGATCGAAGATTTAATGGATATGTCTTATCTCGAATGGGTTAGAAAAGTTAATAAGAATTATGATCCGTCTCAAAAGTCTGCAAAACAAGAAATGAGTTTGAGTTTGGGATTAAAAACAATGCTGACTTTACTTATTGATGGTATTAGAGGTAGGTAGCGCGAATCAGCGCAACATTTCCAATTTATGTCCATCCATACCAAAGGAAAGATCTTTTATAATTTTTAATACAATAGGCGAAGTATCGTGTCTTAATGTCCATTTAATGCTATCTCGACATTTATTGGGATACATTAATAAGAGATATTTAGCACAAAGACCCCTGACAGAATAACTTTCATCAGATAATAAACATTTTTCAAGAATCTTAAAGATAATATGGTTTTTTAATTTCAATCCGATTAATAATTTAATTGCGTCTATTCGAATTTTTTCATTATTACTTGTGTTAATTAAATGTTTTAGGACTTCTAAGGCATTTTCTTTATTATATTTTGGATTATCGATATTCTGGGAGATTTCTTTTAATTTATCTAAATGAATTTTTTTATTTTTCATTTTTCATTTTAATATAGTAAACATTGGTAACTATCTAATGAACTAGAGGAAATATCAACTTTTATATTTAATTTGAGTTAAAATATGTTATTCTATTTGTCTGTGAATTTTTGTTTAGTTGTTTTGAAAATTAAGCAGAAATTACATTTAAACAAAATAGATTTTAACTTATATAAATTAGTTATTATATACTAAAAACAAGACACTTTAAACAAATATTGCATGGTAAATTTATATGAAAGGTAAAATGAAGGCATTAGTTTTTCCGGAACCTTGGAAAGTAGAATTAATTGAGGTTCCAATACCAGAATGCGGCCCGAATGATGTATTGGCAGAAATGATATCGGTTGGTATATGTGGAAGTGATGTTGGCATATTTGAGGGGGGTCATTGGATAGAAGCTAAAGAACCAGGCGGTCATGGTCATGAAACTGGAGCAATAGCCGTTGAAGTTGGTGAAAATGTGGAAAAGATACAAAAAGGTGACCATTTAGCCCGAATGGGACAAGGATATGCGGAATATTCCACTTATGTAAATGTAATCGGTCATGGGAAGGATGAGAAAACTGGAGCTAGACCAATAGTTAGAAATGATATGTCTATGGACGAGATCTCGTTTGCAGATGCTGTAGGTTGCGCAATCAATTGCTTTGAGCGTGCGGAATTTGAACGCATTGATGAAAATCCTAAAGCAATCGTATTCGGTTTAGGTCCTATTGGATTGATTCTTACTCAGATTTTGTTAAATAATGGTGTTGAAGTAGCTGCATCGGAGCCATTTCATCACAAAAGAGGCTTAGCTGAAGAATGGGGAGCAGAAGTATATAATCCAAATGAATTTAGACGTCCAACTCATGGAAACTTTACTGTGGTAGATGAAATAAAAAAGGATTTTGGTGAAGCTCATGCTGTCTTTGAGATGGTAGGGAAGAATCAGACCTTACTTGACGCAATCGATCTGGTTCAGCCTGGATTTCGTGTAGTGGTTTTTGGAGCTCAGAAAATGCAGAGAATCCCCTATGTTAACTGTAGGAAGAAGGGAGTAGAACTGGTTTACCCAGAAGCGATGGTTAATTCAAAGGCTCAAAAGGATTATTGGGATGAAGCATTGGATATGATTGCTTCTGGAGAGTTGGAACTTGAGAGTTTAGTAACAAACCGAATTTCACTTGAAGAGGCAGTTGATGCATTTAAGTACTATAATAGAGAAGAATGGATTAAAATAATTGTCGAACC
>SDNL01000007.1 GCA_004524365.1 Promethearchaeota archaeon
AGCTATCGCATCAACCCTCTTTGAAGGAGGAATCCTTTCTAAACCGATGGAAGGGATTTGCTACGATACACAGCCCTAAGATATGCCCACCAGCCAACGCTTAGCGGACTCGTAGGAATCCCCGTCCTTTATTTAGGGCGGGGAGGCTTCAATATTCATGAAAACTTTAAAAAAAATCTGCTCACAAAATAATATTTTATAATTATCTAATGTATATCCAATCCAAATTTTTTTGCAGTATTTCCCGAAATATGAATTATTTGATTTCGTTCTTTTTTTGTGAAACTACATGAATAATAGTTTGGTCTGGACAAACGCTCGCAGTAAAGATTTTTAGTTTCTTGAAAATCCTCATGAGATAATTGAACATGATCAAGTATCTGATTAATAGTATATTCTGAATTTTCGCATAAATCGGAATAATTTATTATTAAAGTAGCATCCTTGATTTTTTGGTTATTTTCGATTATTTTCGAGATATACTTATAGATATAATTCCAATAGTAAGCCCATGCTTTTACACTAGTTCTTTTGTCCTTCATTAATTTTCTAATTTTATGTATTAATTCTGTATTTCCAATATTAATATACTTTAAACCGACGCCAAACTCATGATGTCCAAGTAAGCTTAACCAATCAATTATATATGGATTCTTCAATTCCATTTTCAAAAAAAGATTATGTTGCTTAATCAAGGAGGCAATCTGGTTGAGAGGATCCCTTATCATTATTATGAAACGGGCCTTTGGAAATATTTTAAGTATATAATTTAATCTAGTAATATTATAATTATTTTTTCCTAAATATCTGGAAGCTTTTTGACCAATTAAAAGTTTTTGGATGTGATTACGATAAAAGGATTCAAATTCAGGAAAATTTAAATCTGAAGATAATATATTAGACATCTCTTCATTATGTAGGTTTTCGAAAAATTTTTGCCATAATATTTCTTCAACTGCTTCAGGACTATTTTGATTAATGATAATTCTATCTTGATGAAATCGCTCAAAAGATTCTGTAGATATTTTCAATCGATTTAACATAAGATCAAACCAATATGGTAAATATGGCATTACTAAGTGCTTATATTGATGGGATGCAAGATCAGGATGATTTGACAACATTTCAAGTGTTATTGTTGTCCCAGAACGAGCAAGACCCGTAATATAGATGGGCTTTTCTAACTCGATTTTCCTATATAATGTTCTAATATTATTCCAATCCTTTCTTATCTTTTTGTATAATTTTATTGATTCTGAAAGAGATACAACATCTGAAAAAAAATCAATCGAATTGATAATTTTAGAAAAAACATAACCATAGAAGCCAAAATATGATACTTTGGTAGCATCTTTTGTTGAGATTTTAAGATTTACCATTTTTCTTTACCATTTTTTCAAAAATCTCTTTTTTACCGTTTCCTTTGGCTGAAATCCAGTTGCACCTTTTTTTTCAACCCCAAATGATGCAGCAGCAGAAGCTAAATATCCTGCCTTCTTGATATCACTCCATTTTTTGCTAGAATTCAGGAATTCATACAGAAAAATAGCAAGATATACATCTCCTGCTCCAGTTTCGTCTTCTACTTGTTTCGCTTTATATGCAGGAACTTTAATATCAAATTCTCCCTTTTTAGAAATAATTGAGCCTTTTTCCCCCAATGTCATGATAGAAATTGATGAATATTGCTTAAAGTAATTCATAACTTTCTCATAATCGTTTTCATTTGAAATAATCTTCATTTCTTCCTCTGATCCCTTTAAAATCAGTTTTTCTCCTAATAAGTTAATTATTTTCGTTAAATTATCCATTTTTTCTTTATCATGAAGTAATGAAACTTTCCCTTGAGGGCTAATTTTTCGGATAAAACCTTGAACATCTATACCAAAAATAGCATTTGGATAAATTTTATGCATTTTAGATACATAATCATAAGAGATTTCATTACATATAGGAACAAATACAACACTATCTACAGATTTATCAAAATAACGGTTTGGAATCTCCTTTACTTTTAAATCTGGTGCTTTTGACTTTAATGTTAAATTCCTGGAATGATCGAAATAGTCTAAAATAAATTCAGTATTAGCACTTTTAATATATTTAATAGGATTTAAATCTATAGCATTACACTTAAATTGATCCAAAAAGGTTTTTTGAGGAGAATCTTTATTGAAATTAGAAATAATGGATACATCAATATTTTTTACATATTCTTTTAAAGATAGAGAGCAATAACAAACCGAACCGCCTAATGATTTTTTATATTCCTTTCCACGTTTAATAACGGTATCTATTGCGATATGTCCAATAAAAAAAAAAATGTTAAACCCTTTTTCATTCATTTACTAGCCTTTCTTTTAATTTCTGATTTTCTTTCTTCAAATTATTTACTTTCCTCTGCAAATCTTCAATCAAGTTTGAGACTTGACCTGGTTGAGCCTTGGCCACCTCGATTCGGTTTTCTTGTACTTGTTTTCTTAATCTCTTATTTTCCTCTTCTGTTTGTTGAAGCTTATCTAGAACTTCTCTCATTTTGACTGAAACGCTACTAACTTGTCCTTCAAATTTATTAATCTTTTCTGTTAATTGTTTGATCTGTTCGTTCTTCTCATCTATCGTCTCTATTTTTTTTATTATGTTATTATTCTTTTCCTCTAATTGTTCTTGGAGTTTCTCCATTTCCATACTTGTTTCGTGGAATTTTCTATCTAATTGTTCGTTTTTTTCTGATAATTCTACCACTTCTGTCTCCAATTCCTTGATTTTTTTCTGCTTTTCGTTAACTTTTTCCCTTAATTCTTCATTTTCTTCTTTAAATTGTTCGAGTTTATTGAGAGTCTCCTGAATTAAAGAGGGCTTTTCCATCTCTTTTTCTTTTTCTTTGCGATATGATGTTAGAAAACTCATTTTTTATACCTCTCGCTTATATCTATTCATAAAATTAACCATCTTATTATATTTTAAATCATATTTTTTACTATTAAATTTTTTTTCTTTATGGGAATTATTTTAACAATATCCCGCTGAAATATCCCACTGAATAGTCACAATAACCGGATCCACCACTTACTTTATCATAACTAGTATAATATTTAAGAGCCTTCCCTTCAGTTGCTCCTAATTCTTTTATGGTCAACAATAATGTGGTGATTGTTTGAGCCCCACACACAGTAGTTTTTTTAGCATTCTTAAAAGTTTTTTCAGGATCTAATTGTACAAATGCATCGATGACCGCTTGGTCTTTTTCCTTCATTTGTTTTATATCTGGAGCAGGATTTGAACTATCTTTTGGTTTTTGATGTGTCATATCCGAGGAGGCTACGATAACAATATCTTTTTGGAGGTTTTTTAACGCATTTGCTATAGATTTTGCTATGGTGGGCAATTTTTGATACGTTCTCAAACCAACTTTTATTGGAACTATATGGGTATTTTGGTCTTGAGCACAATATTTTATAAAAGGAAGCTGCACTTCTATGTTATGTTCTCGTCCAAAAGGAAAGCCATTAAAGGCAGAATTATCTTCAATAATTATATCGCTCTGTTGTAATATTTCTTTAGCAACTTCTCCATCTATTTGAAGATCTCCCAAAGGAGTTTCCCACGAGCCCTCTTTCATTAATCCGACTTTACTATATCCTAAATGATCCGTTCCGAGGATAATTACTGTATCTGGAATCCTTTCTCTGAAAAGATTGTAATATGTATAAGCAGCAGCACAGCCAGAGTAATCATATCCTGCATGAGGGGAAACACCTCCTAGAATTGTTCGTTTTTCTCTTTTCTCTGACTTGGAGAGCATTCCGGGTCCAAAATTCTCATCTCTAAATGAAGTTTCAATTTTATTAACTAGATCTTTTTTAAATCTCGGGTAAAAACCTCCGGCATTTGTAGCTTTTCGTTTTTCCATTTTTTATACACCTTTTTTATACTTCGTCTACTATTAAAAATAGATTTGAGAAATAAATATCTTAATTTTTTTAATCATCTAATACTTATTAAATTATAAGAATATTACTATCTACTCTCGATATGAGCAAAGAAGAAGATATCTCTCTTGAGGAAATTGATGAATCTGATATTCCAGAACAGATTCCCGCAACATTTATAAATTCAAGAGTTATTATCTTTAATCCACTTTATGCATCCTATTTATATGTCAAAGAAAAGTTTTTTGGTGCCCCATTGGGAATCTCCAAGCCTAGATTAGAATATTTTTCCAAACCCTCTGAATTATCTCTCATTGAGGCATATTATCTATTCGAAAAAGGTAGAATTTCTATCTATGATGCAAAAAAACAGAATCTATTGACCTTGGAAGAGTTTGAGGAAAAAGCTATAATACTTCATAATAAATTTCAAGAAAAACTGAAAATTTATAAAGATCTTCGAGAACGAGGATATGTCCCAAGGCCAGGATTAAAATTTGGTGCTGATTTTGTGGTATATAAGAAAGGTCCGGGATTGGAACATTCTCCTTTTATAGTACATGTACTGCCTCAGGATTCAAAGATTACAGCTATAGATATGGTGAGAGCAGGAAGACTTGCAACAAGCGTTAGAAAGAGATTTGTACTTGCAAATCCTTCTACAGTGAGCTATTATTTCTTTGAGTGGTTTAAACCTTAAAAATCCTCAAACTCTTTTTGAGATAAAAAGGAGGAAAAGAGAAATAAAAACTATTTTTAAAGAAATTTCTGTTAAAGATAAATTAAGAGTGTCTTATAACCCGTATTAGGTCTCCGATATCATGTATTCTATCAGCAAGCTCTTCTAAAATCTTAACGCTATCCCTTAGTCGAAACAAGAGTCCTCTTTTTATTTCTTCATTATCATATAAATAATCTAAAAACTCTCGGAAGATTAGGTCTATTTCATTCTCGATTTCGTGAATCGTCGTGGTATTTTCACAAACCTCTTCTAGATTCCCCCTTAAATTTTTTATAGCAAGTTTTAAGACATTACCCATCTTGAGGATGCTATTAATTAATTTTTCATATTTTCCTTTCATTTCCTCATCAATTTGATTGAAAGATTCAATTTTCGAAAGGATGTCTACAAATTCTAAGGCAGGATTAATTGCATTATCCATTTTTAAAATTAATGTCATATAATCCCCTAATCCTTGAGTTTCTGCCTCAGAGAATTGACTGATCAACTTTAACTTTATCGCATCTGCATCTTCTTCTAGAATCTGAAGTTTGGCTTTCTTTTTACTTAATTCTTCTTGATTTGAGTTATTCTCTTCCATCCATGAAGTGTAATATACACCCATATTGGAAAGAACATTGTAAATGATTCTCGAATGCTCCACCAATAACGCCAAAATTTCTTCGATGGCTTTCTTCCTACTTCGCTTAGGACTGATTTTTTTTGAACTCATTTTATTTCATTTATTCTTTAAATTCACTAATAAAATTATATATTACTGATATAAAAATTTTAACAGAAGAGAAAAAGTAATAATAAATAATATGAGGATTTAATGTATATATATCTCTAATGTCTTCAGTTAATTATTAAAGTAAATAATAATAATGATTGATGAATTTTTAGATATACTCAATCAATACTTATAAAAATATTAATATCTTTTGAAACTCTTAAATATAATTTAAAAAGAATGGAACAAGAATATATGGAAAACTGGAAAACATATATAGAAATAACTAATTTAGGCGCCATTGCTCGGCGCTATTTTGTCAATAATTTGTATGATGGCGCAATTACAATCACAGGAGTTTTGCTAGGTTTTTTGGCAACCTTGTTTAAGGGAGATATCATTAACTCAAATCTCATTATTTTAACGGGACTTGGAACTTGTATTTCTATGTTTATTTCGGGGTTTTCTGGATCCTATTTATCTGAAAAAGCAGAGCAGCGAAAAGTGAATTTGGAAATAAAAAAAGCAATGGGTCGTTATACTGAAGAAAACATAAGTGAACCCATAGAGATTGATGAACAAGAAATTGAGAAAGCGATGCTAAAAAAGATTAAAAGTAAGAAAATCTATCGAAGGAAACGAAAGGAACACAAAAAAAAGGTTGAAACCTTATATGCCAAGGCAGAAAGTTTGGCAAATAAGGTTGTTTCCCTTGTGAATGGGGGCGCTCCCTTTTTAGGAGGGCTTATCCCTCTTATCCCATTTTTTTTTGTGAAACAAGCGGGACTCCCCACTTTTATAATCGCCTTTATTATAATCATTTTCATCATTATTCTTCTAGGTGTATTCTTAGGAAAAGTTTCTAAGGAAAGCATCCTCAAAAATGTGATGCAAATGATTCTCGCATTTATATTCACCTTCCTTATTACAATGCCTATTCTCTTATTTACGCCTAGTGTGTAATTATATTAAAATCATTAAGTTCCTTACAAAATTATAAAATTTAAAAAACTAATAGTATAAGAGGTTGATTAATAAAAATGAAAAAAGTAAATGAACACAATAAGGAATATAGGGGTGGAGACTCTGGTGTAAAATACCTTATGCGTGGCCCCTCTATTGATTGGGGGGTAATTCTATTAAAGCCGGGGCAGAAAATGGCTGAAAATGCCCACGGTCATAATATTATTGATGAAACATTTTATTTTATGAAGGGGGGTGGAAAGATGGTCGTAGACAACAAGGAATATGATGCCCCTGAGGGAAGTGTCTTTCTTGTTGAACCTAAAGAAATGCATAACATTAAAAATGATTCAGATGATGAACTTAAAGTAGTTTTCATAAAAGGGGATTATAAACCCGATGACAAGATTCAATAACTCATCGGAGAATCCATACTTTTCTTTCTTTCTCTATTTTTATTTCAATTTTAAATAGATTAATCATATTCTCATAAATAGGAATGTCTATCCAAGAAAAGCATAACTTTTTCTTTTTAGATGTATTTCTTTTCATATGTTTGTATGCGGCATTGATATCGGATCTTTAGCTACAAAAATAGTACTTATGAATTCTAGTCAGAATATTATCGATTATGGAATTGAACGAAGTACATACGATTTCAAAAAAGTGGGAAGAAATCTGTTTAAGGATCTCTTAGAGAAACATAATCTTTCCCGTACTGATGTTTTTGTGATGAGTACGGGATATGGAAGGAACACCATAGATTTTGCAGATGACCGAATTACAGAAATTAGTGCCCATGCACGTGGCGCTCAATTTTCCTACTCTGACGTGCGCTCTGTTATCGATATAGGAGGCCAAGATTCCAAGGCCATTGTTATATCAAGTAAATCAGGAAATGTTATTGATTTTCAGATGAACGATAAGTGTGCTGCAGGAACGGGAAGATTCTTAGAAGTGATGGCTGATGCCTTAGAAGTGTCTTTAGATGAGATCGGGCAACTTGCCTTAAATTCTAATAGTCCCGCATCTATAAGTTCCACATGTACGGTGTTTGCTGAAAGTGAAGTAATTAGTCTTTTCGCGCAAGGATCAAAGAAACCAGATATCGCTGCAGGAATCCATAGATCAATTGCAAAGCGAGTTGCAAGTATGGCAAAAAGGATTGGTGTAGAACCCTTATTGGTCTTTAGCGGTGGAGTTGCGAAAAATAATGCTGTTAAAAAGTATCTGGAAAAAGAATTGGGATTTGAAATCTTTCGACCGAAATATCCTCAGCTAACGGGAGCAATCGGAGCAGCACTTATTGCCAAGGATAAACAGAATACTTAAACTGGGTTAAGTGAGAATAAAGAAAACCTTATTTTATAAATCGAAAAATTTTATCAAGAATTAAGATTTTTTTTGAATAATATATTAAACTTGAATATTTTAAAATGAATTCTTTAGAGCTTTTGTCTGAATTTGAGACATTTTTACAAAAAAAGAAGGACACTGGAAAGAAGATAATTGCGTTTTTAGGGCATGATAATATTCCGATTGAACTATTAGAGGCCGCAGACTTTTTTCCCTTACGAATGATATTTGCGGGGGATGATCAGCTCATGAATTCAAGTAATACCTACTTACCACCTTCTACCTGTAGTTTTGCTCAAAGCTGTATCGGGTATTTTACTCTGACACCTAGAACTCACAAATTTTTAGAATATGTTGACTATTTTCTTTTATCTAATCATTGTGTGTCTGATATCTGTGTATCTGAAATCATTTCTGATGTTGCCGATCTAAAGAGATTAGATTTTTATGTTCCATATTATCGTAATGAGAATGCTTCAAAATATTATAAAATTGAATTAACCAACCTTAAGAACGAGATTGAAAAATTAACAAGGGAGAGAATACCAGATTATAAAATTAGGGATTCAATCATTAAACAAAATGATTTTAAAAAAGTTGTGAAAGACATAAGTAATTTAAAAATTAAGGGATACGAAAAATTAAAATTGTATCAAAAAGCAATGTTATTTGGCCCAAATGTTCAACCCGAATTAGAGCGAATTGTGGAGAAACATAGGGATCATAATGAAATTAATCTTAAGGAATACAAAAATCTCCTCCTAACAGGATGTTCAATTTTTATTGATGATTTTCTAATTGATTTAATAGATGAAAGTGGTGGGAATATAGTTCATTTCGATACTTGGATTGGGCATCAGTATTATTCCCAAATATTTTCTCAAGAAACATTAGAAAAGATTCAAGATCCATACAAATTACTTATTAAAAGGTTTGAAACGAATGTTTACGGAGATCATTGTATTTCGCATTCATTAGAAAATCAAATTAATTCAATTATAAATTACATCAATCAATTTAAGAAGGAGAATCCTAATATGGAAGATGTAGCGGTTCTTAATCATATTATTAAGTTTTGTGACCATTTTAGTCTTTTTCAATCAACATTTAAACAAAAATTGCAAGAAAAGGGTGTTAAAGTCTTGAATTTGGAAAGAGATTATTCTCGAGCAATGCGTGGACAATTACGTACTCGAATAGAGGCATTTATGGAGATGATATAAAATGAGTGTTTTTACAGATGATATTATAGGATTCAAAAGCGTATTACGATTAGCATATAATTTTCTTAACGGGAACTCCTATTTAAAGCGCCAAAAGTTTAAAGAACGGAAAAAATTGATTTCAGTCGCCCTACCTTTTTCCGATTTAATCTTCGCCTCAGATGCAGTACCTGTATTTCCAATTCGAATGGAAAAATTTAATATTCACCCTTATTTAACCGCACTTGATACCGCTAAAAATCTTCTTGGGTGGAACTGGACTACTAAATTACTTACTATTGCGAGGAAGTTTGATTTTCTTGAAATCCTTGATAATGTTCTCGATGATGTTATTTATACGATTAATGATAAATATAATGAATTATATGATTTAGCAATTGATAATGGAATACCAAGCGATTTCTGCTATGGAATTACTGGTCTCACGGGAATGTTTATCTCAAAAGCAAAAAATCTTGATGCAAATATCAATTTTACTATTCGATGTTCCGCATGGAACAAATATTCCGAAACACTTCAAGACTATGTCCCGCGTCAAATTTGGGTAGATATTCCTCCAAGAAACTTAGATAACTCAGTAGAATTACTGGCAGATAATGTTTCAAAAGCAATCTCCGATCTGGAGGATGTTACGGGTAATTTTGTCACAGATAATAGTCTCAAAAAGCAATTCCGAATTGGAAATCAAATAAAACGATTTTATAAAACGATATTATTTGAACTAAGCAATTCTGATTTTTATCCTTGTAATCCTGCGACTTTTGCTGAGATATTAGCTCTATTGGGAATAAGTTTTCAAGATTATAACTCTAATGCTCAGCGTTATTTAGAAAATTTTAGTGATTTAGTAAAAGAAAGCCGGGAACGTATTGATAAAGAAAGAGGTATGGATGTATCTGATATGCCCAGAATATTAGTAACACCTGTTTTTGGAGGGTGGGAACCTCAAGTCCATGAGATTCTTTACGATTTAGGGGCAAGAACTATCTATGCTGATTGGGAAATTTTAAATTTATTAGAGGAGATTGATGTTTCTAAAAATTCTGATCCAATTAGAAGTTATGCTGAGTTCTTATTTAAACCTACTACCTATGGAATCGGGTATAATCAAGAGGCGCTAACTGATAGTTATATCGAAACTGCGAAAGAATTACAGGTTGATGGGATTGTATTTAATCAAGTCTTTGGGTGCCATAGTATTTCAAATTGTTACTCACGTTTGCGGAAGAAAATTAGAAGAAAACTTGAAATTCCCACAACGGTTATTAATTTTAACAAAATAGGCGAAAATGTGGAGCAAGTGAAAACAAGACTCGGCGCTTTCATGGAAATGTTCCATTTATAGAAAATAATAATGATTTCAAAATTTGGAATTTTGATTATTTAAAGAAGTCGCTAGGCTTCAATAAATGCGGCTCCTCTTCCTCCTCTTCTTTCTTTTCTGTTGGATCGACCCATTCTTCTCCTTGCTCGGTACTACTTCCTTGGGTTTGGGCTTGTTGAGGACTACTTGCTTCAGTAGGTTGCTGTAGATTTGTTTGGATTTGTTCGGGTTGCTTTTGTTCTGTAGAGGGTTGAATAACAACTTTTCCTTGACTGAGTTGCATTGTATCTTTTAAAATCTTTTCAAGGTTTAGAGATTGAATACTCTTGTTCATGGTATCCATAATTGTTTGCAGTGATTCAGAGGTTTCTCGAAGACCCTCTGGATTAATACCCGTTAATAGAGAATCCATATTTTCATCCATCTCTTGTTTTAATCCCTCCAATGATTTTAATACAGATTCCCAATGCTTATTTATCTGAGATTCTATGGCTTTTACCATTTGAATGACTTCATTCATAAATTTAACGTGGGAAGAATATCTTTCCTCGTCCTTAGCTCGCAGCTCACTGATAAGCATTATTAGTTTTCTTAAATCTTCTTTTTCTTGACTCATTCTCTTGTTTCATTCTACTTTTTTATTCTTATTATACTAATAAAAACACTATATATATATTTTTTTTTATCTAAACAAAATTTTGCAATTCTAATATTAAACAATTTAGACATTCAATTTAAATACTTTCCTTAATTTTGCAATAACGAAATTCATCAAAAAAATAAAATTTTGATTAAATATGACCCCTTCAACACAACAATGGAACGATCATCCAAACATTTTTGAAATTAACACGTGGGTGTGGTTAAATGAGCTTTCTACTAAATTCGATGAGGAAATTACGCTTAATAATGTTCCAGAAGAAAAATTTGAAAACTTTTTGAGATATTTTGACGCTATCTGGCTAATGGGGGTATGGGATAGAAGTCCTGAGAGCAGAAATATTGCAAAAACTCATGAAGGTCTTCAGAAGGAATTTCATACTGCCTTAGATGATTATACTGAAGATGATGTCATTGGGTCTCCGTATGCCGTCTATTATTATCATGCAGATTCTCGTTTAGGTGGAAAAGATGGGTTAAAGAGGTTCCGAAAAAAGCTAAACATGAGAGATATTAAATTAATTTTAGACTACATTCCAAATCATGTTAGTAGAGATCATCTTTGGACACTTGAAAAATCTAATATCTTTATAGAAGGAACCAAGGAGGATTTGGAGCAAGCCCCGAACGAATATTTTGAAGAAGGAAGGCGAATATTAGCTCACGGGAAAGATCCCTATTTTCCCCCTTGGACCGATACTGTTCAGATTAATGCTTTTTCACAAGACGCAAGGCAAAAAGCAGTTAAAGCCCTACTTCTGATTGCTGATCAATGCGATGCCGTGAGATGCGACATGGCAATGCTTATGACTAATGAAGTCTTTTCTAAAACATGGGGTGAAAAGGCAGGATCTCCACCCGAAAAAGAATATTGGGAGTATGTAATTCCAAGAGTGAAGGAAAAGTATCCTGATTTCAAATTCATAGGAGAAGTATACTGGGATATGGAATGGAAATTGATGCAACAAGGATTTGACTTTTGCTACGATAAGCGCTTATATGATAGAATTATGGATAAAAATGTAACCGGAATTAAACAACACTTAACTGCTGATTTCACGTATCAAGAAAAATTATTACGATTTATTGAAAACCATGATGAACCAAGAATTCTGGATAAAATGGATATAGAACCATCTTTAACTGCTACTTGTTTAATATTAACATTACCAGGAATGGGTTTAATTCATGAAGGTCAAATGAAGGGATATAAAAGAAGGGTACCTGTTCAATTAAAGCGAAGAGAAAAAGAAGAAGTAGATTTTGAACTTGTTGAGTCTTACAGGAATATTTTAAATATTATTTCAGAAGAAAACATTAAAGAAGGAAAATGGGAATTATGCGATACACTTCCAGAAAATAATGAACTTGAAAGTTCCAGTCTTATTACCTATCATTGGTGGAATGAAGAAGCTAATAATTTTCTTGTGGTTATTAATTTACTCGAAGAAAAGTTAAAGGCAAATATAAGAGTTCCTTCCCTAAACATATCTTCTGATGCGGTTGTTTTTAGCGGCATGTTTAATAAAGAAAGCCGGCGATACACTACAACAACTGTTAAAAAATCAGGATTAGATGTAGAACTTGATGGATGGGGGAAAGAAATCTTTAAAATTAAACCAGGATAGAAATGTTTGATTCCCAATATTCTCGATTATCTTTTTTTAATAGCTTTTTAGGACGAATAATAACTTTTAATGGACGGTTACAGTTTTTGCGAGATTTAAGGGTTTATCGGGGTCTAATCCGTGCTCTAATGCAGCAAAATAGGATAATATTTGAAGAGCTGGGATAAAAGTTATCGGACTGAAGAGATTATAATACCTTGTAGATGGTTGAGGGATACGGATTGTAACATCACTTAAATCAGTCACCTTCTTATCAGACTCAACAACCACAGAAATAATATATCCTCCTCTGGATTTAAATTCCATTACATTCCCCACCAATCTCTTATATGTCTCATCGGGAGGAGCGATAAAAATAATTGGAAACCCCTCTCTTACGAGAGAGATCGGACCATGTTTAGCATGCGCTGCTGAATACCCTTCTATAAATCTACAAGCAACTTCTTTTAATTTTAGCCCTCCTTCCTTTGCTGTAGCAATAGAAATTCCACGTCCTAAAAAGAAATAATTAAGATTCTTCTCCAGATTCTTTACAAAGGCCCTAATTGAATTAACATTTTTATCCAAAAACTCCTCTATAATATCTGGAGTAGATGTAAGGGCATCATAATATTTTTGAATATCTTCTGAAGGTTTACTTTTCTTTAATTTAGCAACTTCTAATGCTATTAAGCCAAGGGAAAGTACTTGAGTAACATATGTTTTGGTTGAAGCTACTCCGATTTCAGGACCTGCTCGAGTAACTATGTAATGATCTGAATATCTTGTAAGTGAAGAACCGACAACATTAGTTATGGATAATATCTTAATATCTGGTTGGGCTTCTTTCGCCCATCTGACAGCTTCAATAGTATCTGCAGTTTCACCAGATTGGCTAACTGCTATTATAACGGAATTCCTCTCAAGTGCGCCTGATAATCTATTCTGGAATTCACTACATTCTATATTTTGAATAAATTTCCCTAGAAATCTCGTTATCATATATTTTCCAGCCAACGAGGCATAATAAGATGTGCCCGCAGCAGTTATATATATTTGATTGGCCTTCACTAATTCTTGAGCGAAATTTTTAAATTCGTTATCGGGTATTTTCAATGTGTTTCTAAGAGCATCGGGTTCATCAAATATTTCTTTAAGCATGAAGTGATCATATCCATTTTTCCTGGCATCATCTACACTCCATTTAATATATTCTGGTTTCTTCTTAATTTTTTTATTAGCATTATTAACACTAAAAAATTCCACTTCTCCAGCCTTTAGAATTGCCAATTCGTCATCGTTTAGGATATAACAAGAGCGTGTATGCGGTAATAACGCAGGAATATCAGATGCACAATAACTTGTTGCTCCTTTATCTACTCCAATCACAATAGGAGATTCTTTACGGGCAACAATCATTGAATCGGGCTCTTTTGCATAACAAACCGCAATTCCATAAGCTCCTTTGCATCGTTTTAAGGTTCGAACAACTGCTTCTTTAAATGAAAAACCTTGACCTAAATAGTCTTCAATCAAATGAGGAAGTATTTCTGTATCTGTTTCAGATTTGAATGTATGCCCCTTTGATATCAGTTCCTCCTTTAATTCAATGAAATTTTCAATGATTCCATTATGAACTAATGCTATTTCTTCCCGACAATCAGTATGAGGATGACTGTTTCTTTTAGTTGGAGCGCCATGAGTCGCCCAGCGTGTATGGGCTATCGCAAGACTTCCTGATAAACTATTTAAAGAATATTTCTCTTGTAAAGCTTCAATTTTTCCAGAAACTTTTTTCACATCAAAATTTTTTCCATTTTGAAAAGCAACACCACAAGAGTCATATCCTCTATATTCCAATCTTTTGATACCATCAAGCGCAATTTTACCAATATTTAAATTCTTATTAGAAATTAAACCAAAAATTCCACACATTATTTCCTATTCTAAGATGTTATTTTAACGAATTGTTATTAAATTAAGTATTGAAATTTAACTTATATTTGTTTAGTTTAATTAGTATTGACAATATAGTTAATATAATTAGTTAAATCTAATTTAAAAACCAATTTTTTTATTAATTATAATTGATTATAAAAAGTTAAAATAAGATCGCTCAAAAGATATACTATGGAGATTTTAATTAGAAAAAATTATGATGAGATGAGCAAAACAGCTGCAAACCTAATCGTAGATCAAATCAAGAGGAATCCAAAATCTGTATTAGGACTCGCAACTGGAAGTACTCCTATAGGAACCTATGAAGAACTAATACGATTGCATAAGTCTGGTAATTTGGACTTTTCCCAGATTAAATCTTTTAATCTCGATGAATATTTGGGCATAAGCATAGATCTTGATAAACCTTATAACGAAGATCAAAGTTATGCTCGCTTTATGTGGGAAGAACTTTTTAAGCATATCAATATTAAGGAAAAGAATTATCATGTACCAAACGGATTAACTGACAACCCTCATCAGTTTTGTAGAAATTATGAGAAACAAATCAAAGATGCGGGTGGTATTGATTTGCAAGTATTAGGAATTGGTGGAGATGGACATGTAGCATTTAATGAACCGGGAACTTCTTTCAGTTCAAGAACACACATAACAGCACTTACACAGCAAACTCTAGATGATAATTATGAACTCTTTTATAAGAAAAGTGGAATTCCTCGAGATGAGATGCCTCATTTTGCCATAACTATGGGTATCGGAACCATTCTAGATTCTCGGCATACATTATTACTTGCAAGTGGAGAAAGAAAAGCTGAAGTTATAGCTAAAGCAATTGAAGGACCTTTAACTGCACAGATTACATCTAGTTCATTACAACTACATCCAAAGGTTACGGTGGTTCTTGATGAAGAGGCAGCCTCCTCCTTAAAAAGGGCAGATCATTATAAACATGTTGAAATAATGAAGAAGAAATTTTCATTATAAATACTATAATTTCACTATAGAAAAATCATAGATAATTATGGAATCTAATAATAATTCATTGGTTAACGCATTACTGGAAAAAGGAGTGAAGATCCCAAATCCCTACTCAATTGAAGTTGGAAAAGAAGTTAATATCGATCAGATCTCGGGAAAAGATGTTGTAATCCATACAGGATGTAAAATTTTTGGTAAGGAAACAGTAATAATGTCTGGAGTAAAACTGGGAGCAAGATCTCCAGTTACCATAAAAGATTGCCAATTAGGAAGAAATGTTGAATTGAAAGGGGGATATTTTGAATATTCGACCTTCTTGGATTCTGCCAATATGGGCGATGGTGCTGAAATCCGAAAAGGATGTCTTCTGGAAGAGAAAGCAAATGGGGCTCATACTGTGGGGCTTAAGCAAACTATTCTCTTGCCTTTTGTAACCTTGGGAAGTATTGTCAATTTTTGTGATGCTTTAATGGCAGGAGGGACAAGTAGAAAGAATCATAGTGAAGTCGGAAGTTCATATATCCATTTTAATTATACACCTAATCAAGATAAAGCAACAGCATCTTTAATTGGAGATGTGCCCCATGGAGTTATGTTAAATCAACCTCCTATCTTTTTAGGCGGACAAGGGGGAATAGTAGGTCCAAGTCGCATCGGATTTAACACCGTAATAGCAGCAGGAGTTATTTATCGTGGGGATTGCCCTGAAGGTAATAAACTTTTATTCAATGAAGGTACTCCCAATGAAGATAAAGACTTTTATCCCGGAATATATTGGAGCGTTAAACGTAGAGTGTTAAATTCAATTGAATATATCGCAAATATTGTTGCTCTAAGACAATGGTATATAAATGTACGCTCCAAATTTTATCAACAAGATGGTTTAGAACATTTACTTTATGAGGGTGCATTAGATAAGCTTGAAATTGTATTTAATGAAAGAGTAAAAAGATTTAACCAATTGGCTACTAAAATGGAAGAATCTATTGAAAAGTACGAGTCAATAAAAGGTAAAAAAGCTTCAAAGAATCTTTTACTTGAAAAAAGGGAATTACTTGAAAATTATGAAAATATCGAAAAAGTTTTTAGAGATACTTACTCCTCAAGTGGAGATAAAGAAAAGAAAAAAGAGTTTCTAAAAGCATTAGATAATAATATTAAAGAAAATAAAAGTAACTATTTACAAATTATTAAAAATTTAGATGAAAATACAAGAAATGTTGGAATATCTTGGCTATCCTCAATAATCGAGAAAATTAAAGATAGCGCAATAAGATATCTTCCATCATTTACTTAAAAGAAAAATACACAAAAAAGGTTGATATTTTGGCACGTGAATTATTTGGTACGGACGGAATTCGTGGAGTAGCTAATAAATACCCAATGACTGCGGATATGGCATTAAATTTGGGAAAAGCAGTAGCTCATGTTTTTAAGAGCGAAACTGATTATCCACGAATTATAGTTGGTAGAGATACTCGAGTTTCGGGACATCTTCTAGAACATGCAATTGTTTCTGGAATTTGTAGCATGGGTGTTGATGCAATCAGAGTAGGTGTGATGACAACGCCGGGAATAGCATATTTATCGTGGAGTGTAAGAGCTGATGCGGGAATTGTGATCTCCGCCTCACATAACCCCTTTGAGGACAATGGGATTAAAATAATTGGTGGAGATGGATATAAATTATCTGATGAAAAGGAAGAACAAATAGAAAAATATATTTTAGAACCAGATATATTGAAAGATTTATATCCCAAACCGGAGGATTTAGGGAGATCATCATTATTAGAGGATGCAAGAGGGCTTTACATTGGCTTCTTGAAAAGTACAATTCCAAAGCATCTTACATTAGAAGGAATGAATGTAGCACTTGATTGTGCCAATGGTGCGGCATATAAAATTGCTCCTCAATTATTTTATGAGATCGAAGCAGAAGTGGAAGCATTATATGCTAAGCCTAATGGTATTAATATAAATGAAAACTGTGGTTCTCAGCATGTTGAAACGCTTAGTAAAACAGTGATTGAAGGGGATTATGATATTGGGTTAGCTTTTGATGGCGATGCGGATCGTTTAATTGCTATAGATGAAAAAGGAAATGTAATAACAGGAGATCAAATTATTGCTATATGTGCAAATAATCTCAAAGAAAAAGGTGAACTCGCCAATAATACGGTAGTAACTACGAAAATGTCTAATTATGGTTTTAGAATTGCCATGAAAGAGTTAGATATTAATAATAATATAACAAAAGTAGGAGACAGATATGTATTGGAAGAGATGCAAAAATCTGGGGCGATTCTTGGTGGCGAGGAATCAGGTCACATAATTTTCTTGAATCATCATACAACAGGAGATGGTATTCTTTCCGCACTTCAAGTTTTAAAAATAATGAAAGAAACTGGAAAACCATTATCTGAGCTAGCAAAAATTATGAAAGTATACCCCCAGAAATTAATAAATGTTACTGTCTCTGATAAGCCTGCTCTTGACACAATACCAGAAGTGCAATCAGTAATCGAAGAAGTGGAAGCAGAACTTGGTGATAGAGGAAGAGTGTTAGTTCGATATTCTGGAACCCAGCCATTATGTAGAGTAATGGTTGAAGCATCTACTGAAGCATCTACTGATAAATATTGCCAAAAAATCGCAGATGTAATTGAAGAACATATAGGCAATTAGCTTTTCCACAATAAAAAGTTTAAACAGATAATTTTTTTATTATTTTATTTTCTTATTTTTTTATTTTCTTATTTTCTAATATTGATCTCATTAAATTATAAATTTTAGATTTAGAAATTTCAGAATTCATTTTCTCATTTCAAAAAATAAGAAACTCCAAAAATTTTTTCTAACTATGATCATTTTTCTAAGAAAATAGAGAGAAAAAATAACTAAAAATCTATAAGAAAATTTATGAAAGCCACTATTTTAGCAGCTGGGGAAGGAACGAGACTGAAACCAATAACCTCTTCTATACCAAAGCCAATGATTCCGATTGGGGGAGTCCCTCTCTTAAAGCATCAAATCTTAGGGTTAAAAAAGGCGGGTATAACTGATATCTTATTAATTGTTGGTTATAAAGAAGAGATTATTAAGAATTATTTTAAAGATGGAAAGAAACTGGGGGTTAATATTAAGTATATAACTCAAGAAGAATACCTTGGAACGGCTCATGCGACGGGTTATGCGGAAAAATTCGTTGATGATGATACCTTTTTAATGATGTATGGAGATATTTTAGTAGATCACGATTTATATAGAAAACTTGTAGATTTTTATGAAAATAGTGGGGCTGATGGTTTAATTTCCCTATTGGAGGTAGATAATCCTCAGAACTATGGAATAATCACTTTAAATGCTAATGGCCATGTAGAGGGTGTAGTAGAAAAACCTTCTCTTAATATGGATGTAGGAAATCTTGCAAATGCAGGTATATATATCTTTCCATCCGGAATTTTTGATGCTATCTCTAAAACTGAATTATCTCAAAGAAATGAATATGAATTAACCGATTCTATTGAAATCTTTATTGAGAAATTTAAAAAAAAGATCATTGGATATAATATACAAGATTGTTTCTGGAATGATATTGGTCTTCCCTGGCAATTATTGGATGTTAATCAATACATCCTAAATAACTTAGAATCAAATATTAACGGAATTATTGAAGATAATGTAGTCATTAAAGGAAAAGTTCATATAGGCAAGGATACATTGATCAAATCAGGATCCTATCTGGAAGGACCATGTTTTATAGGAAAAGATTGTATAATTGGACCCAATGCTTATATAAGGTCTGGTTCCTCGATTCAAGATAATTGTATTATTGGATGTAGTGAAATTAAGAATTCAATTATACTTTCAAATTCAAATATCCTACACTTCAATTATGTAGGAGATTCTATTATTAGCGAAAATGTAAATCTTGGTGCTGGAACAAAAATCGCAAATCTAAGGTTCGATGAGTCGAATATTAAAGTTGGGATTAAAAATAAGGTAGTTGATTCCAATCGGAAAAAGTTTGGTGCTATTATAGGACCGAATGTGAAGACGGGAATTAATGTAAGTATAATGTGCGGAAAAAAGATAGGTGAAAACAGTATCATCGGGGCTGAAACACTTGTTTCTGAGGATGTTCCGAAAGATACCTTGTATTATCAAGATTCTACAAAGGGTTTTATCAAGAAGAATCTAGCTTTAAAAGAGGATTTCTAATAGAAATAGAATTTTTTCCCTTATTTTGCTCTAAATCTTCTTTTAGTATGGCTTGTCTTAAAGCATTTATATCCAATCAAAACCTTAATTTGTATTTTAACATTTATAAAACTAATTAATTATTATAAAAATATTGAAAAGGTTGATATTATGGACTTTAATGACTTTGACATAATTTACCAGGAGAAGAGAGCTCTAATTAAGAATAAAGATAAGATAGTGGCAGAATTAAAACAAAACATAGGGGAGAAAAATGTTTCAACCAAACAAATAGATATCTTAGCATACACAAAAGACACATCATTAATTGCCATGAATTGGACAATGGAGGGCAAAATCGCAGGACTTCCAGAAATTATTACATGGCCTGCTAATACTTCTCATATAATTGAGATTTTGAAAGTAGCTAACAGAGAAAAGATTCCTGTGGTTCCATATGCAGAGGGTTCTGGTGTTGTTGGCGGTGCGATTCCCGTTAAAGGAGGCATTATTATTGATATGAAGCGATTTAATAAAATTATTGGAATTAATAATAAAAATCTTAGCGTTACTGTTCAAACGGGAACAAATGGTATGAATTTAGAACGATATTTAAATTCAAAAGGCTATACTGGAGGACATATCCCTCAATCCTTATATACATCTTCCGTAGGAGGATGGATTGCCCATCGCGCTGCGGGACAATTTTCTAGTAAATACGGGAAGATTGAAGATATAATTTTAGGTATGAAGCTAATCTTGCCTACGGGTGATAAAATTAAATTTGATCCAATGGCTAGAGCTGCAACTGGACCTCAATTGGATAAATATTTTATAGGGAGTGAAGGTACATTAGGAATCGTGACTGAAGCTACATTAAAAATTTGGCCATATCCCGAAAAGCGAGCATTAATTTCCTATGCATTTCCCACAATTGAAGACTCATTAAATGCGACTCGCGAGATTATGCGAGAACACATATTTCCTGCTGTTATTAGAATTTATGATGCAGATGAAACCCTAAGACATTTTGATCATATAGAAAAGGCAAAGAATAAAGTAATGACGATCTTTGTGTGTGAGGGGAATGAACGACTCGTTGATTTGGAAGAAACTATAACTCGTGAAAAATGTGAAGGAAACTCAGGAATTGATTGCGGGAAAGAACCTGTAGATCATTGGTTTGAAACTCGATTTAAAGTTACAGAAACATCGATGTTTCCACCCTATAGAATTGTTGCTGATACGATCGAAGTCGCAGTTATGTGGGATGATGCCTCTAAATTATATCATTCAGTCGTAGAGGCCACAGAAAAGGTAGAAGGAAACTTACTTGTCAGTGCCCATGTATCTCACTTTTATCCCAATGGAGTTGGCTTTTATTTTACATTCGGAGGGGTTCCTGGAAAAGGAAAATCCCAGTTTGATTTTTATAAAGAATGTTGGAATACCATAATTAAGGCTACTTTAGAATCTGGAGGATCAATCTCCCATCACCATGGAATTGGAATTAATCGTTCTCATTGGATGGATAAAGAATGGGATGGAGGACTTGAAGTTATGAAAAAATTCAAAGACGCTTTAGATCCTAATAATATTTTTAATCCCGGAAAGATTTATGAAAAAACTTGGAACGGAGGAGATAAATAAATGGAAGAATTAAAAAAATATAAATGGATGATTCCCCTAATAAGTGGAGCAGAGCGAAATACAAGGAGAAAATTATTGAAAAATCTACGGAAAAAAAAGGATCGCTTCTATCCAGAAGGAGGATTTAATGCTGATATTAAAAATTTAATTAATTGTATGCTCTGTCCAAATATGTGCCGCTTTGATTGCAATACACTGCAAGCAGCTAAAACAGAAGTTATTTCTCCAGCATATAAGGCACGAATAGGCTATTATTTAACTGTCGGAAAAATAGATCCGTCTGATCCAGAAAATAAGGAATTTGTTGATCTAATGTATAAATGCTCTAATTGTGAAAATTGTAAAATTTGGTGCCCATTCGACTTTTCTGTAGTTTCTCTATTAGAGACAGTAAGAGATGATTTAAATGAAAAGGGATTAATGCCTGATTATTGTGAAAAACAAATAGATAAACTCAAAGAGACCGGAACAATTGAGGATTATAATATTTTCAAAACTTATGAGGAAAAAGGTATTGAAAATATAGAAACGGATGGTAACGATGATGTATTCTATTATATTGGATGTGAAATGATGAAATTCCCAAAGGTAGTTCAAGCAAATATTGAACTTTTAAAGAAACTAGGTATTAAATTTTCAACCAATTTGGATAAACGTGTATGCTGTGGCTCTCCCGCATTAAATATTCGGGATCTTGATACTATTACGAGTCTCGCAAGTAAGAGTGTTGATTTAATTCGAAAATCTGGAGCAAAACTGGTCATTTCGGGGTGTCCTGGATGTGTAAGAACGCTTACTGAGCGGTACCAAAAAAATCATATTCTCGAAGAAAAAGTTGAACATGAGGATGAAGAAATTAGAGGCAAAGATGTTACTGAAGAAGAAGAGCAATTTTCAAGAATCCTTTATGATGAGGGACCTGAAGTAATTCATATCGTTGAATATATAGAGCGATTATTAGAGGAGGAAAAGCTCATGTTGCATGAAGTCCCTAAAAAATACGAAACAGTAACGATTCATGATCCATGCCTTTTGGCGAGAAATTTGAGTAATACATCTTCTATTAGAAAAATACTGGGGCACATCCCAAATTTGACGATAAAAGAACCAATTTATAATAAAGAATTTACACATTGTTGCGGATGGAGTGGAACTGTCCATTGGGCAGATAGGGATATTGCAATCAAGGAGTCGGAAAATCGAATTTCGGAGTTAAAAGAAACGGGTGCAAATATTATAGTAACCGCGTGCCCAGAATGTGAGTTAGGATTAGCTTATGGTATAGATGAAAACGAAAAAGATACTATTGAAATAATAGATCTCTCTGAATTGCTTATAAAGGCAATATAATTAACCCTTTTATTTTTTCTTTTTTGAAGATACCATTTACTTTATTATTTTATTTTTCTTTTTTATTATTATAAATAGATAAGGTGTGATTATTTGTACATATTAATTTTAGATATAGGTACGACGAATATAAAGAGCATGCTAATAAATAAGCAAGGAGAGATAATTACTGAAGCAAGACGGCGTCCTGATTATATTATGGAGGAACAAGGGCAAGTAGAGCAAGATCCTAAACAGATTTGGCAGTATTCTCGCGAAGTTATTGAGGAAGTTATAGAAAAGCAAGGTATAAATACTTCAGATATAGAATGTATGGGAATGACTACTCAAAGGGCATCTTTTTGTATGTGGGATAAAAAGAGTGGAGAATTGTATTCAAATATAATCACATGGCAAGATAAGCGAGCAGCTGAATATGCAGACGAAATGACAAACAAATTTTTCTTTAAATTTCTTCGAGGATTTACAAAAGTTGCACATGCACTAACAAGAAGTACTAAGATGCTTTCTGCTTCAATGCTAAGATTTCCAACAGATTATGCTTCTATTCGAACTGCATACTTTTTGGAAAAGAATCCCAAAATTAATGAATTAGTCCAAGATCCTAATAGTTCAGTCGCATGGGGAACAATAGATACGTGGATTTTATGGAATCTCACAGAAGGGCGAATTCATGCATCAGATTACTCCAATGTTTCTTCTACTGCAATGCTTGATCCATTTACATTAAAGTGGAATTCAATTGTAATCGATAACTTAGGTATCCCAACTCATATATTACCCGAAATAAAGGATACAAATGGAGATTTTGGGGTTACAAAATTATTTGGAGATGGACAGATTCCAATTAAATGTATAGTTGCTGATCAACAAGCTTCTTTATTTGGGCAATGTTGTTTTGAATTTGGAGATATGAAAGTCACTAACGGAACTGGGTCCTTTGTGGATATTAATACCGGAAGTGAACCTTTCGCCTCTAAGCGAAGATTATATCCATTAATTGCCTGGAGATTAGATGGTGAGATTACATACATGTTGGAAGGTTTATCTCATAATACAGGGAATATTATAGATTGGATACAAGAAGAATTAGAATTTTTTGATGAACCTTCTGAAACGGAAGAAATGGCTTTTAGCGTTGATTCAACTGAGGGTGTTTTCTTCTTACCCACATTTACTAGTGGTATTTCTTTTCCATATTGGGATCCAACAGCACGAGGAAATATTTTTGGCATTAGTTTAAAAACTAAGAAAGAACATATCATTCGGGCAGTGCTTAACGGAATTTGCTTCCGAATTAAAGATTTTGTGACTGGAATTATCCAAGATACCGGTATAGATGTAGATAAAATAAAAGCGGATGGTGGAGTTTCCCAAAATAAATATGTTCTCCAATTTTTATCAGATATTCTGGGAATGGAAGTAGAACATTCTAAGAATCCAGAAACAACAGCATTAGGTGCAGCTTTTATTGCGGGATTATCAACAGGATTCTGGGAATCCAGAGAGAAAGTGAAATCCATCAGAAAGATTGATAAAGTTTACACACCTCAGATAGAGGAAGAGAGACGTAATGAATTATATAATACTTGGAAAGATATTGTACGCAGATCGCTTAATTATAAACCATGTTAATTTTTCCACTATGAATAAACAAATTGTTATTTTTTTTATTTTTTTATTATTTTCTTCTTTTTCTATCTCAAACTAATTATGAAGAAGATGTACACAGAATTAGTTGCTAATCAACATAAATTACTATTTCATTTACTAAATAACATTTAATTCAAGTAAAATAGTTCCATGTACATTAATTCTATGATCTATCGATATAATATAATGATGAAAATAAATGAATTTAAGTTGAAGAAAAAGGATTTGTACTATTTTATATTAATTAAATTTAAAAGATTTGGAAGTTCCTTAACAGATTTTTAATATAATTCCCATTTAAAGATATTAAAATTAGTCCGCACATTAAAAAATTTAATATTTAATCTTAAATTCACAAGAATATAAGTAATCTTATAATAATATTTTAAAAAATCTAATCGCATCTAAATTTAACCCTTAAACAGAGCAGAGCTATGCCTTATTTTACAAATCAAGACGGGTATGAACTGTACTATGAACAGCTCAATCCTAATTCAAAAAAATGCACTGTGATCTTATTACATGGGTTTGCAAGTTCACTTCAATTTTTTAAGGAACAAATAAAGGTCTTGAAAAATCACTATCGCATAATCTGTTTTGATGCTTTGGGGCATGGTAAAAGTGATCACCCTAAAGAATTAAACCTCTCAAAAAACATGAGAGATGAAATCATTAGAGATTTAGAAGATTTGCTTGAACACCTAAATGTGAAGGGACCTTATGGGATAATCGGTCATAGTTTAACTGGGGGCATGATTGGTCAGTTAATTTGTAAAAAACATCCAGAAGATGTTAAATTTTTAATACTCCTTAACTCGGGGTATATAAATACAGATAATGTTCTCCGAAATATATTCTATAACCTATTACCTTATATGATTCGCATAAATTTCCTGGATGTTATTGATGATTCAATTGTAGATATTTTAGATAATACTAAGCCTTACATCGTACAAGCTCTTTCAAATTCTCTCTATGATGTAAATCTTTCTAAAGATGAGATTGATATGATTTTAGAATCTCAAATCTTTGGAATGGTAAATGAGATTAAAGAATATAAACCTTCCTATATCAAGTGCCCAACTCTTATTGTGGGGGGGAGACTTGACAATTTTGCTCCAGAACAAATGGCTGAGGAATTACATCATAAGATTCCTCATTCAAAACTAGAAATAGTAGACTTTGCTGGACATTTTGGTCCTGCTCAGCGAGGGGAAAGATATAATAAAATTATTCTTGAGTTCATAAAAAGCATTCATTAAGCTTTTTTAACTGAAATTATTTAAAATATTTGGTGCAAAAATAGTGAAAGAGTTAGAAAAGAATGATTCAACTACTCCAATCTCCTTCTTTAAAGACCAAGTAAAAAAATTTGTGAAAGCTCGAGATTGGACTTCTTATCATACCCCATTAAATCTTATTCAAGCAACGAATATTGAATTAGCAGAGTTATCTGAGTTATTCTTATTTAAAAATCTCACGAAAGAGGAGATTTTAAATAATGAGAATCTATTAAAGCGAGTGAAAGAAGAACTCGCTGACGTATTTATATACTTAATAAGCTTTATCAATTCTTTAGATCTTGATTTAACTACTTCATTTCTGGATAAAATGAAAAAGAATAATACTAAATATCCCGTAACAGAATTCAATGACGGAAATTACTATAAGAAATAATTAGATTCATTTTATGTGAATAATTATTTAATATTTCTCTATAATTCAATTATTTTTAAATTATTAATATGATTTTAATAGTTACAAATCACTATATGATTTATCATGAGTTCCAAAAATATAGATCAAATAATAAAAGACCAGTTTAAAAACACGATAAAGGAGACTAATTTTTCGATTGGGAAAAAATATCAAGGAAAAGTAAGAGATAATTATATTCTGGATGATAAAAGGATAATTATTGCAACTGACCGTTTATCCGCATTCGACAGAGTAATAACGGAGATCCCTTTTAAAGGAGAGTTATTAAATAGAATCTCATCCTTTTGGTTTGAACAAACTAAGGATATAGTTTCAAATCATTTAATCGAAGTTCCCGACCCTAACGTTTCAATAGTCCATCAATGTGAAACTATTCCAGTAGAAATGATTGTAAGAGCATATATAACTGGTAGTATGTGGCGAAATTATCAAAAAGGGAAACCCACATCAGGAATCCTTCCTCCTGAAGGGATGAAAAAAAATCAAAAGTTTGATGAAATTATTGTTACACCTTCTACTAAAGCAGAATCTGGCCATGATATTTATCTACCTAAGGAAGATTTAATAGAAAAAGGCTTAGTTGAAGAAGAGACTTATGAACAAATGGAAAAGGCAGCAATAAAGCTATTCAAATTTGGTCAAAAACATTGTAAAAAGAATGGCCTGATACTTGTTGATACTAAATATGAATTTGGCTTGAAGGATGGTGAACTGATTGTGATTGATGAGATCCACACCCAAGATTCATCTCGTTTCTGGATTTTGGATTCATATGAAGACCGTTTTACTCAAGGAGAAACTCCAGAAATTTTGGATAAAGAAATCTTTCGGGGATGGCTTATGGAAACATATCCAGACATTTTCCCAGGAATAAAGCCCGAGCAAGCAATTCCTCCGATCACTGATGAAATTAAGATTGAACTAGCTAAGCGATATATGCGAAGTTTTGAACGGATTACTGGATTAAAATTTAAACCAAAAGTTTCAAATGCGAAGGAGAGAATTAAAAAAAACCTTCAAAAATCAAATTATTTATAAAACATCCAATCCTTTTTTTTGATACAATTTAGTGATAAATTATAAATAGCTTTCAATATAAACTTAAACTATGATCTTAGATTTTATATTTCTCTGCTTATGTTTTATTTTAACAATTATAGGTACAGTATATCTAATTTTAGATGTAAAGAATTTAGATAGTGAGCAAAATAAAGCAGAAGG